>NZ_JACSQZ010000003.1 GCF_014836325.1 Clostridium gallinarum | reverse complement strand
CTCCTAAATAGAAGATTAATATCATAAATATTTTAACATTTTTAAATATTAAGTCTAATTATTATCATATATTTTTCCAATGTAAGTATTGTTATATATGTAAGTTTATAAGAGAAGTTGCAAAATAAGGTCTAAATAGGCTATACTTTAAGTTAAATAGCTTACTGATTAGACTAATAAACCTTATAGTAATATACAAGGGGAGAGTGTAAAATTGCTTAATTCAACTATATTATCATCTAAGGATATTACAGAATTAGTTAACTCAAAAGTTATAGATAAAGGAATAGAGGTAACCCATATAGAAATAAATAATGGGATAGTTTTTTCAGGAAGATTATTTAATGTAATAAACAGTAAATTTAGTGCTTCTCTTTATATAAAAAGCTTCTTTGAAAATAGGATTATCTTAGAGACCAAGAATATAAAAATAGATAAGTTAGGAATTTTTAAGGGGATTAGTAGCTTATTATTAAAAAATGTTGTTAGTGTAATAGGCGAAGATTATATTAGTATAAAGGGTAATGGTATTATCATAGATTTAGATAAGTATAAATCGGATATTACTGATATTTATATAAAGGACAAGCTTCTTTATATAATAGGAACAAATTTAAAAATGTATATAAATGCATGATTAACTTAAATAGGAGGTAAGTGTGATGAATATTTCAAGTGTTAAGGTTGCATTAACAGGAGAGGATCTATTAAGTATAATAAATGAGTTTGTAAGTGTTGAAGGTTTAGTCTTAGATAAAATTGAAATTGAAGATGAGGTAAGGTTATATGGAAGTTTTACGAAAGGTATTACAATTAATTTTGTAGCTGGAGTAAAATTAACAAGAGTAGAAAATGGAATAGTCCATGGAGAAGTTTCCTCTTTCAAGGTAGCTAAGATAAAGATTTTCTCTCCTTTAAGAAAATTAGCATTAAAGGTTGCTTTAAAATCTTTAGAAGAGAAGGGAATAAGCTACAATGATGGAAAGGTAGTGATTAATTTAAAATATTTATTAAAAGATGTACCATATGTTGATTTAGATATTTCAGAAATATATACAACTCAAGATACACTTAATGTAAATGTAGCGAATATAAATGTATCTTTAAAAGGGACTTTAATTAAGGATGTTCCAGAAGTAGAGAAAACAGAAGAAGATTTAGAAGAAGAGTTTCTAAGAGAAATGGCAGAAAATACAGTAAAAGTTAAGGATTATTATACTGTAGGTAGAGATTATGTAGAGAACAAATTGCCACAGAAAGTAAAGAATTATAGTGACTACTTACTTATAGTTCCAGATATGGCGGCATTAATATATAGACTTCTAAAAGATAAAAGAGTTTCTATGAAAACCAAGTTAATAATATCTGCTGCAGCTGCATATATTGCATTTCCAACGGATATAATACCAGATAGGATTCCTTTTATAGGAAAAGTTGATGAAATAGCAGTAGCAATATTTGCTTTAGAAAGAATAATATCAGATGTTCCAACTGTAATTATATTAGAAAACTGGGCAGGTAAAAATGATATTGTTTTTGTTATAAAAAATATAATTGAGTATGCTGTAAACTTTACAGGTGCAAAAAATGTTGAGAAGATTTATAACTTTGTTGAAGAAGTTGTAACATTATAATAGATTTAAGGAGTAATAAATTTGGCTAAAAAGGTTTATGCAATTAAAGAAGGATTTAATTTCTCTAAAAATGAAAAAGTGGAGAATTTAATAGTTGATACTTGGGCAGAGTGTCAAAAGTATATAAAGGGTGTAAAAGGAGCTAAATATAAAAGCTTTGAAGATATAAATGAAGCAAAAAACTTCTTATCTCAAGGTGATGGAATGCTTAAAAAGGGAGTAGATAGTTATCCTATGGATTGCCTGCATGTATATGTAGACGGAAGTTATAATATATCAACTGAAAAGTATTCTTATGGGTTAGTTGCTGTTAAAGATAATATAATACAATATATTGAAAATGGGGCAAGTAAAGATAACTCAAGTAAGAATATAAGACAAATTGCTGGAGAGCTAGAAGCTACAATTAGAGGCGTTGAATATGCATTAAATCAAAAAGAAAATAAAGTTGTTATTTTCCATGATTATGCTGGTATTGCCCATCATGCAACTGGATTTTGGGAAAGAAAAGAACAATCTTCAATAGATTATTACAATAAAATGCAAAGCTTAATTAATAGAGGAATAGAAGTTATTTTCGTTAAAGTAGATAGCCACACTGGGGATTTATATAATGAAATAGCAGATGAAAAATGTAAGGAAGCATTACAAATTTCATCTAATAATGAAGTATATAAATATATAGGAAATAATAAAATTTATGTTGCTAACAATTCAATTAAAGAAGAATTAATAGAAATTGCTAGAGATAGAATAGACAATATTATTAGTATAGATAATAATATTGAATTTAAGAAAAAAGATACTAATAAAGAAGAAGTAAAAGAAAATATAGAATTAAACTCTGATAAATTAGAAGATGAAACTCAAGAAATAATTAAAAAGTTAGAGTTTCTACTAAATAAACTTCCTATAGAAAAACAAAAAGATGTATTAGGATATGCAGAATATTTATATAATAAGGAAAAATAAAAGATTGTTTTAAATTTTTTATCTAGTTTGGTTAAAAACCCCTGTAAAAAAAACTCTGTTTTTTATTTGCCTGAATAAATAATTGAGAAATACAAATAATAAAGTAAGAAAATATTAAATAGGGGTGATAAAATGCTAAGAACTTTAAAAGGAATGGCAGCTGGTGCTGTAGTTGGAATGGCAGTTAGTGCTGTTATATTACCACAATTAGATAGAAGAACTCAAAAGAATTTAAGAAGAGTTGGAAGAAGAGCTATAAATATGGCAGAAAATACTTGTGACATGGTAATGGGATATATGAGGTAAATTTTATTTAGGGAATTTGTTTTTAAGCAAATTCCCTTTTATACTTTCTAAACTTCGGTTTGTAAGGGTTAAAGTTTTACTATGTAAATAATATTTTAATATTAACAAAATTATCTAACATTACTTATATTAATTTGAATATAATTATAGAAAAAATGAAAATAAATAATTTAGTGACTTAAGTCCTTAGAATCACAAAAGTTTAATATAAAATTAATTTATCTTTTTATTATATATATTGAAAGAATATTATAAATTATTTGTTTTATATAGAAAATTTTTGAAATTTTCTATTACTTTTAATGAATTTAATGATATAATAATAAAAAGAAAAAAATAATGAAAAAATTTTGTGTTTATATTAAATTTTGACGAAAAAAATCTAAATGGTAATTTTTAGGTTTAAATTAGCTACTATAATATTATAATTTATGATATAATCTAAAATATTAACAAATTTTAAATATTATTAATTATATAATAATGAAAAGGAAGAATATTAATGGAAATTCTTGCATTAGGAGAAAAAATAAAAAGAAGACGAAAAGAATTAGACATGACTCTTAAAGATTTAGCTGGAGATAGAATAACACCTGGTCAAATTAGTTTAGTTGAGTCAGGAAGATCTAATCCTTCTATGGATTTACTTGAATATTTAGCAGCAGCTCTTCAAACTTCTGTAGAATATTTAATGGAATCTGAGGAAAGCCAAGCTGAAAAAATAAGTATATATTATGAAAAAATTGCAGAATCATATATATTATCTGGAGATTATATAACTGGAGAAAAGTACATAGAAAATGCTCTATATTATGTAGAAAAGTATAATTTAGAGTATAGAAAAGCAAAGATTATATATTTAAGAGCACAAATATATAAAGCTAAGGGGGAATTAACTTTAGCTCAACAATTTTTCTTATCTTCAAATGTAATATTTATAAAAAATAATAATTATGAGGAAATAATAAATACTTTTTTAAATTTAGGAAAGATAACTTTAAAGCAAAAAGCATATCAATCAGCAAGTAGTTACCTAAGACAAGCTGAAAAGGTCTACTTAGATAATAATATAGGTGAAGATTCTTTACTTGGAGAAATATATTATTACATGGCACAAGCTTATAATAATACTGAAGATATTAACCAAGCAATAAATTATTCATTCTTAGCAAAAAGCAAATTTGAACAAGTTCAAAATAGAGAAGATTATGCAAAAACTCTTTTATTATTATCAGAAGAATATAATAAAAAAGGAGATTTAACAAATGCTATAAAATACTCTGAAAAAACTTTAGAAGTTTACAAAGAGTTAGATGAATTAAATAATATTTCAGAAATAGAAAATAATTTAGGAAAATTATTCTATGAGTTTGAAAATATAGAAGAATCTTTTAAGCATTATGAAATTTCTAAAGAAATTAGAGCTAGAAGAAAAGATTCAAAAATAGTTAATACTTTAATGAATATATGTGAAAATTATATTAAATTAAAGGATATTAATAAATGTGAAGAAGTTTTAAATGAAGTAAAATCTTATCTAAGCGAAAGTGATATAGAGAATTTAATAGAACTTAATTTATTATGGTATAGAATATATATACTAAAAGAAATGTATAAAGAAGCTGAATATGTATTACTAGATACTTATGAGTTAGCTATAAGTAATAATCTACAAAAACAAGCAGGGCAATTAGCAATAAGTATTGGGAAATTTTACATAGACAATAAAAAAGATATTGAAGCAGCTAAATATTTAGATGAAGGAGTTAATATTTTTAGGAAGATAGGAATACTTAAAAATTAATTCAAGCGGGGGTTGTAAATGGAAATACTATCAACTGGAGAAAAGATAAAAAGGGCAAGAGTATATCAAGGAATAACTCTAAAGGAATTATGTGGGGATAAGGTTTCTATATCGAAAATGAGCTGCATTGAGAATGGAAAAATAAAAGCTGATAAGGATATTTTAGAGTATATTTCTAAAAAGTTAGGGCTTGATTATGAATATTTAGTTAGAGATGTTGAAGAACAAATTATAGGTAATCTTCAATTAATAAATAGAGATTTAGTTCCTGATGAAGAGATGGATAATGTAATAAATCATAATTTAAACTATGCTTTAGAATATTCTTATAATGATTTGGCCTTTGAACTTATACATAAGTTATTTAAACATTATGTAAAGAAAAACAAAGTTGAAAATATACAGTTAATCATATCACAATATTATGATTTATATCAAAAAAATAATACTCGCGAGAATACAATTATTTACTATAAAGACATGGCTACGTTCTTTTACAGTATTAAAGATTATAATGAGGCTATAAATTACTTTGATAGAGCTAGAAATTTAATAATTTCTGAGAAGAATTTTAATAAAGCTGATTATGCTTATATTTCATATAGACAAGGAAAATCCTATGAAAAATTAGGAATGTTAGAAAAAACATATAAGACTATGAATGAAGCTCTAAAATACATAAATTATATAGAGAAAGATTTAGAAAAGGGTGATATATATCACTGTTTTGCTAATGTTTGTATAAAGCTTAAAAAAGATGAGTCAGAAAAATACATGGAGTTAGCATATAAATATAAAAAGGAAAATCCTATAGTTTTAGCTATTGCAAAGGGGAAAAGTGGTAAAAGTTATTTTTATGCAAATAATAGAGATAAAGCTATAGAAGAAATTAAAGAAGGAATAGAATTATTTCCAACTATAGATGAAATGAAGTATGTTAGATTTTTAAATTCATGTATAAGAACTTTATATGAGAATAAAGAGTATGATATTGCTTATGAAATTACAGATAAAGCATTAAATTCAGCCATTAACTCTAAAGAAATAGATTTAATTGAAGAAGCTTATTATTTAAAGGGAATGATTCTTCAAAAGAAGGGATTATATGTACAAGCTGAAATGTATATGAATTTATCCTTGGATTCTTTATTTAAATTTGCAAATAAAGAAAAAAGACATGAAAGATATTTAGATATGGCTGAAATGTATTACAAACTTGGAGAAGTAAAAGATTCTTTAAAATATTTTACTTTAGCAATGAAGTTAGATAAAGAGTGATAAAAAAGAGATAAACATTATATTCCTTGCTCCGTCACATGCGTTCCAAGTCACCGTCATACAATGTTTATCTCTTTACAAACTGAAGGAAGGAAATTATAAAAATATTATTTAAAGGGTAATATTTTTATAATTTCCTAAAGCAAAAAAATAAAAGGTAGCAATACCTTTTATTTTTTTGCTTAAGTTTTGACGTATTAAAATATCATAGATATGTGCCTTGAAGTTCTATGGAACATAGTTATGATATTTTAATACTTTTTATATTTAAACTTTTATATTAATTTCTTTTCATTGGGTGAAAGAATGCAGATAATATATTTAATAATGAATATTTTGAAAATATACTAGGTACAAAAAATAGTCCTCTCATTAATAATCAACCCTTTCTTTTTTTCAATCTTAACTATATTTAAATTATACTTTTATTTAATGTAAAAATCATTGACTTAAATGTGTACTTTTAAGTACATTTAAGTTATTAATAATCTTGTTAATTAAATAAAAAAGTACAAAGAAACCATAAATTTTGGTTTCTCTGTACTTTTATTTAATGTTTTTTATTAAAATTAGCTTTGCATGGTATCCATTAAGTTCAGTAATTATATTTAAAACTGTATTTTTCTTTGAATATTTAAATTCAATCTTAGGAAAAGAAGCTCTTTGTAATATTTCCTTTTCTTCTTTATTTAATCTATCTGGAGATCCCATTGAGAGCCAATAATTATAAGATGAACCTATCTTTTCACTAATTTCATAAGTAATTATTCTAGATGCTTTTTTGATATTTTCTATGTTTAAAGATATTTTTTTCTTATAAATTTTTCTTTTACCACGCTTAGTGAAAATATCTTCGTAATTTTCTAGAGTTTCTAATTCATCAGTATATGAATATAATAAAATACAGTATTCACCATCTTTTTTAGTAACTATAAGTCCATTATCTATAGCAACAATTTCATTACCTAATTTACTAAGTAGGTAATAAGCATAATATGAAGGCTTTCTTATACCCATATCATTAACAAGACCTGGTGCCCCTATAAACACTTCGTTAGTTAAACTTATTTCTTTTTCTAATACATCAAAGGCTCTTAAGAAATTTAATTTATTTTTATTAAATATTGTATTATGAATTATAAAAGGTAACATAAAGGTTGTATCATATATTTTATTTAAAGTTTTATTACAAACAAAATTTTCTTCTATAACATCTAAATTATACTCATCAATTAAGAAAGTTAGTAAAGCTTCTTTTATTGATTTTTCTATAGCAGGAGTAAATTGAAATTTAAATTTTGAAATATCTATATAATCTATTTCAGAAAAGTATTCAAAAAAGCTTTTTAATACATGAATATATTTCTCTAAAGTAAAGTTAGAATTATCAATAAGTATAAGAGGTTTTAAATCAATATAATCTAAAAATTCAATTACACTTTTTGCCTTATTCCAATTATAGAAATCAGCTTTTGGGAAGACTCCCATATCACTATTAAACATATTTTCAACTCTTGCATATTTAAAATGAAGCTCTTCTTGAATTTCCTCTAAAAGGTCTTTATTATCTTCTAATAATAAATCAAAGGCATCATCTAAGTTTATTATTTCGCTATAATCTTTATTAAACTCTCCAAGACTTTCATCCATATCAATATGAAGTTTCCATAACTTATTTTCATAATTGAAGCGTTCATAATCATCTAAATTAGTAGCTAAATATTCTAAAGCATCTTCAATATTTAAAGCTTCTATTTTTTTAGCTGCTTCATATTCTTTTTCAGTTAGTTTATTCTTTTTTCTATACTGAAGTGGAGTGCAACCATAGTAAATTTTAAAGTTTTTATTTAAATATCTTACATGAGAAAATCCAACTTCATCTGAGATATCAGAAATACTTAAATCACTATCAAGTAAAAGTTTTACTGATTCTTCAACTCTTGTTAAATTAACTAAGTCTGTAAAGCTATAGCCTGTAGCATATTTAATTTCATGCGATAAATAATGTGGACTTAAAAATTCTTTTTTAGCTATTTCTTGTAACGTAATATTACTATCATAATTATTAAAAATATACTTTGAAATTCTATGATACCTAGCTAGTTGTTCAGATTTATCTTTTAACTCTTCTTTTTCATAGGTTAGATAATGGAAGTTGTTTACAAGATGGTATAATAAATCTATTAAAAGTGATTCTATTTCCTCATCATAGTCATCAAGCTTTTGAACAGATTCGCATAAAAGCTTTGCTAAAAAATCTCTTAATATATCATATTCCTCGCCATCTTGAGCTCCGTCATCTGTTGAATTAGTATAAAAGAAGATATTATTAATATCTTTATAATACTTTTCAAAGAAGTATGGATCTATATGAAATATAAGAACTCTATTATCTTCATTGCTATAAATTCTATGAGCTTCATCTACATTTATAATTTCCATTTCTCTTTCTAAAACTTTAAAAGAATCTGTATCTACATTAACATTAATACTTCCTCTTAATACATAAAGTATTTCAATGGAGTTATGCCAATGAATTGGATATTCTTTTATATTAGCATAAGATATTTTTATAGGAGAATCCGGTGGATAGCTTATATATTCTCGCCTAATAAAAATCACCTCTTTTCAATTAGTTTATTTACTTTAATTATATCCTATTTAAGCATAAATAGAAAATTTTTAAAATTTAAAATAAACTTTGACTTTCTTTGACTTTTGTATTATTATTTAAATATAGATTAAAATAAGTAGTATATAAAAGGAGTGAAGCACATGAATATTGATAAAATGACATTAAGAGTTCAAGAAGCATTAAATAATGCTAGTATGATTGCAGTTAAGTTCAATCACCAACAAGTAGAGTTAATACACCTATTTACAGCCCTAGTAGAACAAGAAGATGGCTTAATACCAAATATATTTACTAAAATGGGGGTTAATGTTAAATCGCTAAATGATGATTTAAATAGAGTTTTAGGAAATATGCCAAAGGTTTTAGGCGAAGGTGCAAACTCTTCTGGGGTTTATGCTACTAGACAAATAGAAGAAGTATTAGTAAAAGCAGAAGATTTAGCTAAGAAATTTGAAGATTCTTATATTAGTGTTGAGCATTTAATGCTTGCAATAATTGATGTAGATAAAAATGGAGAAGTTAAGAGATTATTAGATAAATATAATATTAATAAGAAAACTTTTATGGAAGTTTTAAAGGAAGTTAGAGGAAACCAAAGAGTTGAAACTCAAGATCCAGAAGGCACTTATGATGCTTTAGGAAAGTATGGTACTAATTTAACTGACCTAGCTAAAAAACATAAATTAGATCCTGTAATAGGAAGAGATGAAGAAATAAGAAGAGCTATAAGAATTTTATCAAGAAGAACTAAGAATAACCCTGTATTAATCGGAGAACCTGGAGTAGGTAAAACTGCTATTGTTGAAGGTTTAGCTGAAAGAATAATAAAGGGAGATGTACCAGAAGGTTTAAAGGATAAAGTTATTTTCTCTTTAGATATGGGAGCTTTAATTGCAGGAGCTAAATATAGAGGAGAATTTGAAGAAAGATTAAAGGCTGTATTAAAAGAAGTACAAAGCAGTGAAGGTAGAATAATTCTATTTATAGATGAAATTCATACTATAGTTGGAGCAGGTAAAACTGATGGAGCTATGGATGCTGGGAACTTAATTAAGCCATTACTTGCAAGAGGAGAGTTACACTGCATAGGTGCAACTACCTTTGATGAGTATAGACAATATATAGAAAAGGATAAGGCTTTAGAAAGAAGATTCCAACCTGTTATTGTAGAAGAGCCAACAGTAGAAGATGCTATTTCTATATTAAGAGGATTAAAGGAAAGATTTGAAATCCATCATGGAGTAAGAATTCATGATTCAGCTTTAATTGCAGCTGCAAAATTATCTCATAGATATATTCAAGATAGATATCTGCCAGATAAAGCTATTGATTTAATTGATGAAGCTGGTGCAATGATAAGAACAGAAATAGATTCTCTTCCAACAGAGCTTGATAATATAAGAAGAAGATTATTCCAATTAGAAATTGAAAAAGAAGCATTAACTAAGGAAAAGGATGAAGGTTCTAAAAAGAAATTAGTTGCATTGGAAAAGGATATTGCAGAACTTAAGGCTAGAAATGATGAAATGACAGCAAAGTTTGAAAAAGAAAAGGATGCAATAGTTAGTTTAAGAGATTTAAAAACAAAATTAGATGATGCAAGAGGGGATTTAGAAGCTGCTCAAAGAAATTACGATTATAATAAAGCTGCTGAAATTCAATATAGTTTAATTCCAGCATTAGAAGAAGAAATTAAACAAAAAGAAATTGAAGTTAAAGAAAATTATGAAGGTGCTTTATTAAAAGAAGAAGTAACAGAAGAGGAAGTATCAAAGATTCTTTCAAAATGGACTGGAATTCCTGTAACTAATCTTTTAGAAGGTGAAAGAGAAAAACTTCTAAGATTAGAAAGTGAAATGGAAAAGAGAGTTATTGGTCAAGAAGAAGCAATAACTGCTGTTTCAAATGCTATACTTAGAGCAAGAGCAGGACTTAAAGATGCTAATAAACCAATAGGTTCATTTATATTCTTAGGGCCTACAGGTGTTGGTAAAACAGAACTTGCAAAAACTTTAGCTAGAAACTTATTTGATTCTGAAGAAAATATTATAAGAATAGATATGTCTGAATATATGGAGAAACACTCTGTATCTAGATTAGTTGGAGCGCCTCCAGGATATGTAGGATATGACGAAGGTGGTCAACTTACAGAAGCAGTAAGAAGAAATCCATACAGTGTAATTCTATTTGATGAAATAGAAAAAGCCCATGAAGATGTATTTAATATTTTCCTACAAATATTAGATGATGGTAGATTAACAGATAATAAAGGAAAAACTGTAGATTTTAAAAATACTATAATAATTATGACTTCAAATATTGGAAGCAGTTATCTTTTAGAAAATAAAAATGAAGATACTGTAGATGAAGGTATTAGAAATCAAGTTATGAATGAAATGAAACTAAGATTTAAACCTGAATTCTTAAATAGAGTAGATGATATAATTATGTTTAAACCTCTATCTGAAAATGGAATTAAGAAGATAATAGATATCTTCTTAAAAGAAGTTTCTAATAGATTAAAGGATAAGAATATCACTCTTGAAGTAACTGATAAAGCAAAAACATTTATGGCAACAGAAGGATACGATCCAGTATATGGAGCAAGACCACTAAAGAGATATATCCAAAATACATTAGAAAACACTTTAGCTAGAAAGATAATAAAAGGCGAAATTGGATATGGATCAAATGTAGTTGTAGATGAAGAAAATGAAAATATAATAATTAAATAATGAAATAAAAATAAGAAGCTAGAAAAATAGCTTCTTATTTTTATTTATGGGAAAGTATAAAAAGTTATGCCTTATTATTAACTATTTATACTTTCCTTCCTTTAGTTTGCCAAGAGATAAACATTTTCAAATTTAGTTTTATCAAAAGATTTTATTTATATTTCTTGTTTATAGGTTTGAATAATGAGTTTACATAAAGTTTATTATAAAGAAGAGAAGAAATTTTATATAAATAAATTAAAATATAAAATTTATTTATTAAAAATAAAACTTTTTAATAGTTATATACGTTTATAAAGTATGAAGTAGCAAAGATATGTATTTATAGCAAAGGAGAGTTTAGTACTAATGCATAAAGAAACTTTAAAAAAGCAAATAGCAGATTATATCATTAGTAATAAGGAAAAATACTATAGAGTAGCTTATAGTTATGTTAAAAATACTGATGATGCTTTGGATATTATGCAAGAATCAATATATAAAGCAGTTGCTAATGTTGATTCTCTTCAAGATATTAGTTATATAAATACTTGGTTTTATAGGATTATAGTAAATACATCTATTGATTTTCTAAGAAAACAAAAGAAAGTAATTCCGGTTGATAATGAAGTTTTAGCAAGTTTTGGTTCAGAAATAAATGACGAGTATGAAAACTTTGATTTGCAAAGAGCAATGGATAATTTACCAGAAAAATATAGAGTTGTAGTAGTGCTGAGATATTTTGAAGACTTAAAAATAGAAGAGATTGCAGAAATTCTTAATGAGAATACTAATACAATAAAAACACGGTTATATAAGTCGCTTAAATTATTGCGGATAAAAATGGATGATTAAGAGTAGCTTTGAATTATTAGGAGGATTAATATGATGGATAAAAACTTACAGAAATTGAAGAAAGAATATAATGAAATACCTATTCCAGAGGAACTGGATTTTGTAGTAAAAAAAGCTTTTAGGGATTCAGGGGTGTATAAAACTAGAACAAAAACAATATACAAAAAATTAGGAGTTACAGCTGCTTCTTTAGCTATAGCTACAGGAATACTTACAGTTGGTGTAAATAGTAGTCCTACATTTGCATATGAACTATCTAAAATACCAGTAGTAAACAGTATAGTAAAGGTGCTAACCTTTAAAGAATATAAGATAGATGAAGATAAATACAAAGCAGATATAAAAGTACCTTCTATAGAAGGGTTAGAAAATAAAACTTTAGAGGATAGTTTAAATGAAAAATATATTTCTAAAAATAAAAAACTATATGAAGAGTTTATAGCTGATATGGAAGGAATGAAGGAAATAGATGATGGACATCTAGGTATAGAAAGTGGATATGTAGTTAAAACAGATAATGAGAATATATTTTCTATAGGGCGTTATGTAGTAAATACTGTGGGAAGTTCATCTACAACATTTGAATATGATAATATAGATAAAAAAAATGAGATTTTAATTACTCTTCCTAGTCTATTTAAAGATAATAAATATATAGAAATAATAAGTGAAAATATTAAAGAACAAATGAGAGAGCAAATGAATTTAGATTCAAAAAAGGTTTATTGGATTGCTGATGAAAGTGGAAATAGTAATATGGATATATTTAAAGAAATAGATGAGAATCAGAATTTTTATATTAATGATAAAGCTCAGTTAGTAATTTCCTTTAATAAATATGAGGTAGCTCCTGGGTATATGGGAATTGTAGAATTTACAATTCCAACAGATATATTATCTGATGTATTGGTTAGCAATGAGTATATAAAATAACCTTTTTTATAAAGGACTTTAGTATTACATCTAGAGTCCTTTTATTGATATTTTTAGAGAAATATTTACAAAAAGATTTTAGGTAAAAAAGAAAATTTAACTAGAACTTTTAAATTAATTTAATTTCTATTATATAGATAAAGGAATGTACACAGGAGGAAATTTATATGTCAAAAAAGATAAATAGCAATAGATATATAACTAGTTTAGATGGATTAAGAGCCTTTGCTGTATTAATAGTACTTGCTTATCATTTTAGTTTTAGCTGGGCTGGAGGCGGTTTTTTAGGTGTTGATATATTTTTTGTTATATCAGGTTATTTAATAACAGATAAAGTTTTATCTATACAAAAAAATAATAAAGGTTTCAAACTAAAGGATTTTTTGATTAGTCGTATTAGACGTTTATTTCCAGCAGCCTTTGTAATGATAGTAACTACTTTTATTTGGGTAATTCTATTTAAGCCAAATTTGTTAAAGAATATTATAGGGGATGGAATAGCATCTATTTTTTATGTGAGTAACTGGTGGTTTATTTTTCACAAACTTTCTTATTTTGATAGTTTTGGATCTCCATCACCTTTTAAGAATTTATGGTCTTTATCATTAGAGGTACAATTCTATATTGTATGGCCTATTATACTTATAATAGGATATAAGCTTTTCAAAAAACGAGACAAGCTAGATAAGAGTGTTTTTGGTTTAGCATTAATTTCAGCTATGTTAATGGGTATATTATATAAACCAGGTATGGATCCTAGTCGTATATATTATGGTACTGATACTAGGGCATTTGAATTACTAATAGGAAGTTGGTTAGCTATTATTTGTCCAATGAAAATATTTATTGATAGAGGCTCTTTCTCTAAGAAAAAATCTAATAGGCAAAAAAATATGTTAAATATAATAGCTACAGTTAGCTTAACAATATTCATACTTTGTGTAGTTTTTGTTAATGAGTATAATATATTTCTTTACAGAGGTGGATTGTTTTTAATTAGTTTAAATGCAGCTATACTTATAGTTTGTGTTTGTAATCCTACTAGTTATTTACGACATATATTTTCATGGAAGCCTCTAACTTGGATTGGTGAGAGATCTTATGGAATTTATCTTTGGCATTATCCTATTATTGTTTTAAGTACTCCTGTTTATGAAATAGGAAATCCATCATATTTACGTGTAGGGCTACAACTTATAATCACACTTATTGTTGCAGATTTTTCATATAATTATATAGAAATGCCTATAAGAAAATATGGGGTTAAAGAGTTTATTAAGAATATGAAATTGGCAAGTATCACTAACCGTAAAAAAAGCTATTTAGTTAGAAGGGCTTCAGTTGCTATAATTATTTTAATTATTATGATTATGACTATTAACATTAATAATGTGTTAGTAGTCAAAGGGAAAACAGAGATATCTGAAATTACTGAAACTGAAGTAGTTTTGAGTAATAAAGAGGAAATTTCTGATACATATGATTTAGAAGTAAATTCTTCACCTGAGAATAATTTTTACGAAGAAATATTAGCTATTGGGGATTCTATTATGCTAGATATTACCTCAGCATTAAATGATAAATATGACAATATTACCATTGATGGAAAAGTTGGAAGGCAAATGCGTGAAGCTAATGACCTTGTAAATACTTATGCAGAATTTAATAATCCTAATAAAGCGGTAATTATTGAATTAGGAGCAAATGGTCATTTTACTGATAAAGAAATTGATAATTTGCTTGATTCTTTCTCAGCAGCAAATGTTTATTTAGTAAACGTACGTGTACCAAGAGCATGGGAAAGGGATGTAAATAAAACATTGAAGAGAAAAGCAGAAGAAAGAGATAATGTAACCTTAATAGATTGGTATTCTACTGCAATAGAGCATCCAGAATTTTTTACAGAAGATGGTGTTCATTTAGAATCAGAAGGAATTGAAGCTTTAGTTTCTATTATAGATACTGCATTAAATAAAACAAAATGAATTAGTGGTGAATAATTAATTTAATATAAAATTACATTAAAAAGATGTCCAAGATTTTGATGTTTGGATATCTTTTTTATTTTTTTTAAGAAATATGTTGACAAAATCCGACCTTTTGGGGTATTATATACAACGTAGTGAGCAAGCGTGTTTAGCTCAGCTGGATAGAGCAACGCCCTTCTAAGGCGTGGGCCAGGAGTTCGAATCTCTTAACACGCACCACTTGTGGTTTACTAGCTCAATCGGTAGAGCACTTGACTTTTAATCAAGGTGTACCGGGTTCGATTCCCGGGTAAGCCACCACTTGCGGAAGTGGCTCAATGGTAGAGCGTCACCTTGCCAAGGTGAATGTTGCGGGTTCGAGTCCCGTCTTTCGCTCCAAGAAATCTGTACAAATTTAAATTTGTACAGATTTTTTTTGCGTATAGGAAAGTATAAAAAGTTATGACTTATATTAACTATTTATACTTTCCATCCTTCAGTTTGCAAAGAGATACACATTGTATGACGGTGACTTGGAGCGTATGCGACGGAACAAGGAATATAATGTGTATATCTTTTTTAAAAATTAATATATAGAAATACTATGAAAATGATGATAATTATACCAATATATTATCAGAACTCTTACATTTTTCTTTTTTTATGATATAATAAAAGAAATTTATACATAAGAAGGAGAAAGTATATGTTAGTAGTATATGATAGTAGATTTGGTAGTGGAAAAGCATTTGCTGAAAAATTAGGAATGACAACACAAAGTGTTAGTGAAGAATTAAATCAAGAATGCGTTCTTGTTACACGTAATGAAGGATTAGGTGAAATTTCACAAGCTACAAGAGAATTTTTAGATAAGCACAAAGATTTAGTTCGTGGTGTTGTTGTAAATGGTAGTATGGCAAGACATGCTGAAACATATTGTTTTGCAGCTGATAAAATTGAAAAAGAATATGGAATTGCTTGTATTCGTAAAATTGATGGACAAGGAAATGATGAAGATGTAGAAGCAGTAAAAGCTGCTATTAACAATCTTTAATATAAGCAATAGTTTATTTTAAAAAGAAAAAGCTATGTGTAGGAAAACTACACATAGCTTTTTTTATTATGAGATAGTATCAATTTATTTAATTTTTGATTCGTATTGTTCTACCATTCTCTTAACCATTTCTCCGCCAACGCTACCGCATTGTTTTGATGATAGGTCTCCATTATAGTCTGAGAAAGGTACTCCCATTTCGCTAGCTACTTCATTTTTAAATTTTGCTAATCCATTCTTTGCTTCTGGTACTAATTTTTTTGCCATAATAAACTCCTCCTCAAAATGTTTTTTCAAAGTTTGTTTTAACTTTTATTTAAAAGTCTTTTTTAACTTTGTAATATTATATTGTGTAAAAAAAGAATAGATAAACTATTAAAATAAATGAAATAGAGGAAGGCAGTTCTTATTAGGGTAAAATTAGACAAACTGTGCTTTAAATTAAAAATTAAGAGTTAAGAATTAATGAAAAAAACTCCCGAAGGAGTTTTTATTTTTATATAAATATATTTTAAATATTTTTCTTTTGCATTTTGAATATTGCAATTACTATTGGAGTCACAATTACAGCTGATAAAATAGCCTCTGCAATTCCATTTGTACCTATTACAGTTAATAGGGCTGTAGTAACTGCATTTAAAGAATTTGATGCTATTGTGCCTCTTTCCACAAGAATATTAGCATAATCTTTAAAATAAATTAAGTAGATACCACCTAAAACACCAATAGTATTAATAAGAGATCCACAAATTGCTGCAATACTTATTGAAACTTTTATATTTTTAATTTTTGATCTTATTATTTTATAAATATAATAAGATATTACTCCAATTAGCACTCTTGGTAAAATAGAAATTAGTGGATTATAAAAAAATGGTGACATTGGTGTTGGAGCTGTAATATTTTGATAAATTGAAAATAATCCAAAGATTAGGCCTATAGACCCACCTACAACGGGACCTTCAATTATAGCTCCTATGATTACTGGTAAGTGTAAAATTGTTAGTTTAAAAAGTGGTAGAGGTATAAAACCAAGCCCTGTTAAGCCTAGGAATAAACAAATTCCTGATAACATAGCTATTATTACCATTTTTCTAACATTTGCATGGGATTTTCCCACCCCTCTAGTGTTTAACATTTAAACTCCTCCGTTCTTATTCCTTACTAGGATATAATTCGGCAAAAAATAAATTTTGCGAAGTTCGGTTTCTAATGAATACCGACTAATATAATTCTATCATATATGAATATGGTGTAAAGAAGAAAGTTATATAGATTTATATTTTTTATAATTTAGTTCTAAAGTAAAAGATGAGAGTAGTGGTGTAAATTGAGTTTAATAGAAAACTATACATAAGATTTAAATACTTGATATTGAAATTTTATTACAACTGTTATAGTATTAATATAACAAGTATAATAAGGAGTGTTAATATGTTACAGATAGTTAATTTTTCAAAAGCATATAAAAGTGGAAAAAAGGCTGTAGATAATATTTCTCTTAATGTTAATTCTGGAGAGATATTCGCATTTATAGGTCATAATGGAGCAGGAAAAACAACAACTATAAAGTCAATAGTTGGAATACTTGAGTTTGAAGAAGGCGATATATTAATCGATGGGATTTCAATAAAAAAGGAGCCTTTAGAATGTAAGAAAAAAATTGCATATATACCTGATAATCCAGATATATATGAATCATTAACAGGAATACAATACTTAAATTTTATTGCAGATATATTTAATGTATCAAAAAGTGATAGAGAGAGCTTAATAAAGTTTTATGCAGATAAATTTGAGATAACTAACTTCTTAGGAGATTTAATATCCTCATATTCTCATGGAATGAAGCAAAAATTAGTTATTATTTCAGCTTTAATTCATAAACCTAAATTATTAGTTTTAGATGAACCATTTGTTGGATTAGATCCTAAAGCATCACATTTATTAAAAGAAGAAATGAAAAAACTATGTAGTGAAGGAGTAGCAATTTTCTTTTCAACTCATGTTTTAGAAGTTGCAGAGAAGCTTTGTGATAAGGTTGCAATAATAAAAAATGGGCTTATAGTAACTCAAGGAAAAATGAAAGATGTAAAAGGTGATAGTTCATTAGAAGATATATTTATGGAGTTGATAGATAATGAATAATTTAGTAAGTCTTTTAAAAATTACTTTTATTAATTCTAGTGGAATTAATAAATTTACTAAGGAAAAATCAAAAATAGAAAGAAATAAAGCTATTTTTCTTACAGCAACAATTGGGTTTTCTATAATTGCACTGGTAAGCACATTAATCGTATATTTTAAGTTCTTAGCTATGGGATTAGAGCAGTTAGGATTATTAGAAATACTTTTAGTTATGGGATTTATGGCTAGTACAGCAATGATACTTTTTACTTCGATTTATAAAGCACAGGGAATATTATTTTCTTTTAAGGATTATGATTTACTAGCTAGTTTACCTATTAAAAAAAGTGATATATTAATTTCTAAAATGATGTATCTACTTTTTATAAATTATTTCTTTTCCTTATTTACCTTATTACCATCAGCAATAATTTATTATAAATATACATCAATATCTTTTATATTTTTTATAAATTTATTACTAGTATTTTTAGTATTACCTCTTGTACCTATAGTAATAGCATCTATATTTGCATTTGGAATAAGTTATATTTCATCAAGAGTTAGACATAAAAACTTATTTATTATTTTAGGAACTTTAGGAATTGCGTTTTTTATATTTTTCTTATCATTCAAATCAGGAGATTTGTTACAAGATTTAATTATAAATAGTAAATCTATAAGTGAAGGCATTTTAAAGATTTATCCTCCTGCAATTTTAGCGGTAAAAGGCCTAACTAATAATAATTTTTTATATATTTTATTATTTATAGTATATTCTTTATTAGTTTTTTCAGTCTTTATAATTATTTTTAGTAAGAGCTTTAATAAAATAAGTGCCAAGCTTCAAGAAAGTTATAAAAAAGCTAATTATAAAGTGAAAGAGATGAAAAGTTCTTCACAGTTAGCTGCATTAGTTAAAAAAGAAATAAAAAGATATTTTGCATCACCTATATACGTAGTAAATACTATATTTGGACCAATAATGCTTATAGGAATGGCAGTAGCTACTATATTCTTAGGAGAAAAAGTTATTTTAAGTATTATTGAAGTAGATATTATAAAAGAAATAATTCCTGTGTTTATTATAGTAGTTGTATGTGGAATTTTAACACTATCTTGCACAACAAATTCATCTATTTCGATGGAAGGAAAGAATTTATGGGTATTAAAATCAAGTCCAATTAATCCAATAGAGATTTTTAAAGCTAAGATAATAATGAATTTAATATTGATTTTACCAAGTGTTATAATTGCAGATATTATATTTTCTATTTCATTGAATTTATTGTTAAGTCAGTTTAGTTGGCTTCTTTTAATATCAATTATTTATTCATTTATAGTTCCTATTTTAGGATTAATAGTTAATTTATATTTCCCTAATTTAAATTGGGTATCAGAAACAGCAGTAGTAAAGCAAAGTGCAAGTGTTTTAATACAAATGATTGTAGGAGTAGGGCTTATAGCTATCCCTGTAGTTATATTTATATATGGGAATATAGTGAATTTAACTATTTTTCTAATAGGAATAGTAATATATGAAGTAATAATATTAATAGTATTAAGTATTATTTTAAATACTAGCTGTGTAAGATTATTTAATAAACTTTAAAAAAGAGGTGATTTAATGATTTTAAGAATAGATTTTGATTCGGAAGTTCCGATTTATATCCAAATAAAAAATCAAGTCATTGAAGGAATTGCAAAAGGTGAAATTGAAAGAGAAGAAGAGTTGCCATCAGTTAGGGCATTAGCGGAAGATATAGGAGTTAACATGCATACTGTTAATAAGGCATATACTTTATTAAAGGATGAAGGATATATAAAAATTGATAGAAGAAAAGGAGCAATAGTATCATTAAATTTAGAGCAATCTATGGATAAGTTTAAAGATAATTTAAATGAAAATCTATACTACTATATGGCAGAGTGTTTTAATAGAGGATTAAGTAAAGAAGAAATTAAGGCTTATATAGATAAAGTATTTTTAGATTTTGATAAAAGGTAGGTGATAGTTAATGGAGAAGATAATTATTGTAGGAAGTAGTGTTTTTGTAAGTATAATATTAGTTATTTCAACTCTTTTTGTTAATATGTTTTCTAATAATGGGATTATTTTTGGAGTTAGAGTTCCGAAGGAGTATGAAAAAGATAAAGATATAATTTGCTTAGAAAAACAATATAAGAAGAATTATTTAATATTTATTTTACCTTTAATTATTATAATAAATTTACTTGTATTTTTAAGCTCCAAGATATGGGTTTATCTTGTATTAATATTAGCTTTAATTATAGTTACGAATATACCAATAATTATTTATTGGAAGAAGACATTAAAGCTTAAGGAAGAAAAAGGATGGAGAAGTTTAGGAAAAAATGTTGTATTTGTAGATACAACCATAAGAAAGCCTAAAATAAAAGAAGATGATGTTGTAATAAAAACAAGAAATTATATGTTTTTATTAGTTATCCCTTTAATAACAGTTATAGTTACTTTAATTAATTATAATAATGTTCCAAATCCTTTTCCTATTCATTATAATGCAGAAGGAATTGCTGATAATTTTATAAATAAAGAAGGATTTAAAGGATTCTTTTATTTAGTTATGTTTCCAGTTTTAATGCAAAGTGTAATGATATTTCTTTTAGCTTTAACAAATAGATTTGCTATAAATGGTAAGGTTGATATTAATAGTGGAACTTTAGAGGAAATTAAAAAGCAAAGAAAAGTATTCAAAAAAGTTAATTCAATAATGCTATTTATAATTACTTTAGAAATAGTACTAATGTTTTCTTTTATACAATTTTGTACTCTTTATTCTTGGGATATTAATTTAATATATAGTGTAGCTTTGCCGATATTAATAATAACTATAATTCTTTTCTTAATTATAGGCTTTAAGATAGGTCAAGGTGGTAAAAATATAAAATTTAATAAAGAACAAAAAGAAATATATAGAGATGACGATAAAAATTGGATATTAGGAAGTTTTTATTATAATAAAAATGATCCAAGCTTATTTGTTGAAAAGAGAATAGGTATAGGATGGGAAGTTAATTTAGGAAATCCTATTGGATTAATATTTTTGCTAGTAACATTTATATTTCTTATAGGAATGATTATATATTTTATTATAAGTGGAATTTAAATTAGAAAAATGTATTTAAGGGGGAAGTAAAATGGTTAGTAATTTATCAATATTTTTTATGGTGATTAGCTTGATTGTAAACATATTCTTACCAATTGGTGGAATCATTTATCTTAAGAAAAAGTATAAGGTAAAGTTAAAAGTATTTTTTATTGGGATGATAGTTTTCTTTGTTGCTGTACAAATTTTAGAAGCACCTATTCATAGCTATTTTTTAAGCTTTAATAAAGGAACATCTAATTTTTTATTAAATAATCCATTAGCTTATATGCTTTATGGAGGGTTAATGGCAGGAATTTTTGAAGAAACAGCAAGATTAATAGCTTTTAAATATTTAATAAAAGAAAATGATAATTTAACTGGAATAGCATATGGGTTAGGACATGGTGGTATAGAAGCTATGCTAATTGGTGGTATAGCAAGCTTGAATTCTATTATATATGCAATTCTAATAAATAAGGGTGGTTTTCAAACCTTAATGGAAGGAGCTAAGGTCTCAAAAGATGTAATAGATGCAACATATAATCACTATATAAATAGTAGTGCTTTTTATTGGTTAGCCCCTGGATTTGAAAGAATTACAGCTATAATTGTTCATATTTCTTTATCAGTT
This sequence comes from Clostridium gallinarum, assembly GCF_014836325.1. Taxonomy (GTDB): domain Bacteria; phylum Bacillota; class Clostridia; order Clostridiales; family Clostridiaceae; genus Clostridium; species Clostridium gallinarum. The sequence goes on along the minus strand of NZ_JACSQZ010000003.1, from coordinate 81,426 downwards.
TTAGTTTTATATGCAGTAAAAGAAAAAAAGTATATTTATTATTTTTTAGCTGTGATAATACATGCAGCAATAAATTTTCCAGCAGCTCTTTATCAAGCTGGAGTTATAACCAATATCCTTTTATTAGAATTATTAATTATGGGATTAGCTGTAATACTTGCATTAGTTATATTTAATAAGATAGTAAAAAAATCTTATAAAACTAGCAATGATTTGGAAAATTATTTATAATATTAGTAAATAATAGTTATAATTATAAATAATAGATTTCTATATTTATAGAAGTCTATTATTTTACACAAAAATAAGGGGGCTACTTTATGAAGGATTTAATTGTAAGAAAAGCTGTAGTAGGAGATGAAGAAAAAGTATTAAAGTTAGTGCAAGAAGTACTTAATTTATATGGATTAAATTTAAATCCAAATGATGAAGATCTAGATATAACAGATATACCTAAATACTATACTGAAAATAATGGGGACTTTGAAGTTATAGAATTTAAAGGTGAGATAATAGGAAGTTATGGAATATATAGAATAGATGAGGAAACTTGCGAGCTTAGAAAAATGTATCTAAAAAAAGAATTCCAAGGTTTGGGGCTAGGAAATATAATGCTTGAGAATTCATTAAAGCTAGCAATTAGTTTAAATTATAAAAAAATAACACTTCAAACTAATTCTGTTTTGTATAAAGCAGTAAAGTTATATAAAAAATATGGTTTTGAAGAATTTGAAGAAGAAGTATGTGAAAGATGTGATTTAGCAATGGTTAGAGAAATTGCATAATCATTATATAAATAAATTTATAAGATAAAGAGAGGGAATGAAGATATGAGAGAAAATAAAAATAATTTAGTTATAAGAAATGCTAAGGAAGAAGATGTAAGCACATTATTAAGCCTTATAAAGGAAATAGCAGAGTATGAAAAGATGTCAGATCAAGTTATAGCAACTGAAGAAACATTAATGGAATCAATATTTAAAAACAATAGAGCTAATGCACTTATATTAGAAGTAGATAATAAAGAAATTGGTTATTGTATATATTTCTATAATTTTTCAACTTTCATAGGTAGAAGTGGAATATATATAGAAGATATATTTATAAAAAAAGAATATAGAGGAAATGGCTTTGGAAGTGAAATATTTAAATTTTTAGCTAGAAAAGCTAAAGAAGAGGGATGTAAGAGAATAGAATGGTCATGCCTTGATTGGAATGAACCATCAATTAAGTTTTATAAATCATTAGGAGCAGTTCCAATGGATGAATGGACAGTTTATAGATTAACTGAAAAGGAAATAATAAAATTAAGTGAAATTTAAAGATAGTAAATGCAACATAATTATTTTGAAGTAAAAGTAAATAATAGCATAGCTATGGAGAACCAAAATAAAAGGATATTAAGTTTATTATTTTCTATGTTTGGGATATAATAATGAATAAATGGGATTTCATTAGGAGGAGTTTGATATGGAAAATAAAGATAATAATTTATATGATATTTTTATTAATTATTCTTATAGCCAATTGAAGGATTTATTTAAAAAGGCAAAGACAAAAGAAGAGCAAGATTTTTATATGACCTTATCAAATTTAGTGCTACAAAAAGAGCAAGCCAAAATAATAGGGGAATAATATGCGAACATATACAATTTTCGCTGGAGTTAATGGTGCGGGAAAAACTTCTATATATAAATCTATTTATTATAATGAAAATAAAGAAGAAAAAAGAATAAATACTGATGAGATGGTAGCTAGAATTGGTTCTTGGAAAGATAATACTCTTCAAATGAAATGTGCAAGAGAAGCGGTTAAATTAATAAAGCACTATATTTTAGAGGGCATATCATTCAACCAAGAAACTACTTTATCAGGAAAAAGCATAATAAGAAATATAAAGTTTGCAAAAGAAAATGGTTTTTATATAGTTATGAATTATGTAGGTGTAGAGAATCCTAACATTGCAAAGGAAAGAGTGAGAATTAGAGTAAGTAAAGGTGGACATGGGATACCAGATAAGGATATAGAAAGAAGATATTATGATTCCTTAAATAATTTGAATAATGTAATTATAATATGTGATGAAGTAAATATATTTGATAATACAGATGTATTGAAAGAAGTTATATATTTGAAAAATGGTAAGCTAATATGGAAAGATAGAAAAATACCAAAATGGCTAAATATTAATTTAGAATAAGTAGTAGAATCTAAGTGATGTTACTACTTATTTTTTATAGAAATATATTTAAAACATGAATTTAAACTTCTTTTAATTATATTGCATATGAGGAATTCTAATTTTTTACTTACGGTACTGTGAACCGTACCACAAATAAAAAAATAATTTGGAGTAGTTACAATAAGAAGTATCATAAGCAACGGAATTTTTTTATGTGACTTAATTCTAATCGTATTATATATAATCTGATATATAGTGATAAAAGGCTGTATCATCATAGTGGGATTTTGTTCCTAGAATGCCTTGAAATAAGATACTTTTAGATATTTTAGAGAATTGTTGTTTAAGTTTATTGTCAACATATATTTAAGATTTTATGACAATCCCATTCTATTGGATATTTGCAGGTAAATTAGATACAGTTTTTAATAAATAGTAGATATTTATAGCCTTAGGCATTAATAAAAATTGCCTAGGGCTATTTTTATTAGACTTAATCAAAATAAATATAATAAAAAAGCAATTGACAAAAAAATGAGCAATAGTATAATAAACCATAAGTAAATATATGTAAATAAAGTAAAAACAATCAAAATAATCTGCGATATATTATTTAATTGATAGTAGTTATTAAAATAATATTTACATATCTACAAAAGAAAAATATTAAAAATATATATTAATTAATGCAATAAGCAAAAAAATTAGGGGGTAAAAGTTAATGAAAAAAAATAAGCTGAGAGGAATAATAGGGATAGCTTTAGTTGTAAGTTTAGGGTCTAATTCTTTAAGCTATGCAAAAGTGAATTCAAGAAATGATTCACAATATGCAAAATTATTAAGTAGCATAAGGAATGGAAATTTAATTGAGGAATCAAGTGGTAATTCAAAAATTTCCAAAGATATAAATTTAGAATCTGATGAAGTTATTTCAGTTATTGTAGAATTTGTAAGTGAACCATTAGCAGTAGAAAATGAAACATCATTATTTAGTTTATCTGAATCAAAGGTAGAAAGGGATCACAGAGTATTTGAAACTTTTTTAGGGAATATGCCACAAACTTATAGTGATACACCAATAGAAATAAAAGAAGAGTATTATACTGTTTTTAATGGTGTAGCAATGAGTATAAAATCTAGTGAATTAGAATCTTTAACAAAGTGTGATGTTGTTAAGAAAATTCATAAAGATTATGAAGTTAGTATAGCAACTTTAGATGAAGAAAATGTAGATAATGAAACTAATAATATTTCTAATGAAGTTGAAAATAATGAATCTATAACAGAGGAAAATGAATTAAAAAATGAAACAGATATATTAGTAAATGAAGAAAAAATAGTAAATGAAGTTGAAGAAATAAATAAATCTGAAGAAGATAATATTAAAGATTTAGAAGAAAAGAGTGAAAATGTAGAACAAGTAGTATTAAACGGAATAGAACCTTTTATGATGGATTCAGTACCATTTTTAGATATTGATGATTTGCATGAAGAGGGAATAAAAGGTGATGGAGTTAAGGTTGGGGTATTAGATACTGGTATAGATTATAATCATCCAGATTTAATTGATGCATATAGAGGAGTTAAAGCAAAGGATGTTGATGCTAATAATAAAGATATTAATTCTGTTAAAGGTTGGGATTTTATAGATAATGATGCAGATCCTATGGAAACAACTTATAGTGATTGGAAAGAAAGTGGAGAAGAAGAGTTTGATTATTATGGAAATGCATATTATACATCTCATGGTACTCATGTTTCAGGAACTATAGCTGGTCAAGCAGCAAATACTGGAACTGATAATGCAGTTCTTGGTGTTGCTCCAAATGTTGAACTTTATGGATATAGAGTTTTAGGGCCAAGGGGTTCAGGTGCAACTTCAGGAATAATAGCAGGTATTGAAAAAGCTGTTAATGATGGAATGGATGTAATAAATATGTCACTTGGTGATTCAGGTACTACAGATCCATTTAGTCCTATGGTTACAGCTGTTAATAATTCAACTTTAGCAGGAGTTGTAACAGTAATTGCAAATGGTAATTCAGGACCAAATGCAGGAACCTCTTCAGCTCCAGGAACTGCTCAATTACCAATTAGTGTAGGAGCAAGTTCTGTAGATTATGAAGTTGATACTTACAAAATATCTTTAGAAGGCTTAGAAATAAATTCACAAGTTATGGTTAAAAATTTAGAGATTCCATTTTCAAATTTTGAAAATGAAGATTATGAATTAGTTTATTGTGGTTTAGGAAGTGAAGAAGAATTCGCTGAAGTAGATGTAACAGGTAAGGTTGCTTTAATTGATAGAGGAACATTGACATTTGTTGAAAAATTACAAAATGCAAAAGATGCTGGTGCTGCCTTTGCAATTATAGTAAATAATGTTACAGGCTCTACTATGCCGTATATTGGGGAAAGCACAAATTTAAATACTTTAGCTTTATCACTAGAAAGTGGACAAGCTTTAAAAGAAAATTTAGATAAAAAGATTAAATTAAATCCTTTAGATAGTATTATCGTTGAAGGTGATAAATTAACTGATTTTAGTTCTGTAGGTCCAGTTAAGAGAACTTATGAAATAAGACCAGATGTTATAGCACCAGGGTCACAAGTATTTTCAACAGTTCCAGAATATATAAATGATAAAAATGAAGATGAGGATAATTATAATGTAGCTTATGAAAGAATGAGCGGAACTTCAATGGCAACACCTCATGTAGCTGGTATAGCAGCTTTAATTCTTCAAGCTAATCCAGAGTATACCCCAGAGGATGTAAAAGCAGCATTGATGAATACATCAGAAAAGATTAATAAAGAAGATGGTAGTGACTATAGTGTTCATCAAATAGGTGCAGGAAGAGTTAATCCATATGAAGCAGTTTACGAAGATGTATCATTTAAAGCAGAATATGAGGTTATATCAGGAGAAAATAGAGAAACGTATGATAATGTAACAGGTATGCTTTCTTATGGAAGAGTATATAAGAGTGAAGATAAATCTAATGATGTAAAGAAGATAATTCCAGTTACAGTTAGTAATAATTCAACTGAAACAAAAAGCTATGATGTATCAGTTCATTACTCAAATAGCGATAGAGCATTATCAGCAGAAGAAAATAATGTGAACTTAAATATTGTAGATACAATAACAGTAGCTCCAGGATCAAGTAAGAGTTTTGATGCAGAAATAATTTTACCTGGTACTGCAAGTAATGGAACTTACGAAGGATATATTTTCTTTGAAGATACTGATAGTAATGAAGATTATCAAATGCCATTTAGTGTAACATTATCAATAGAAGGATTTAGTATATTAGATTATCCATCTATGTATGAAGGTAGATCAAAGGGAATATCAGCATTTAGTACATCAGCTTTATTTAATAAGAGTGAATATACTTATTTTACAGGAAGTGATGTTACAGTTAGTATGGCTGTAAGTGAACCGGTATCAGTGATTCATACTTTTATTAAAGATAAGGATACAAAAGAATATATTGGACATGCTGGTAGTCAAGATGGTAGTTGGATTGTAGAAGATGTTGAATCATTAGTTCCAAACATTATGCAAGGTGGATTAGTTTCTAAAATAGTTAATGGAAATGTTACTGGAGAAAAGAGTGCAGTTGAAAATGGAATATATGATTTAGAAGTTGTAGTTGAAACTTATGAAGGAAAGACTTTCTCAAAAACTATATCTATGGCAGTAATAAACGATACAAATTCTGATGAGCTTACTTTTAATTTTAATGAAGGAATAATAGAAGTAACTGATGATTTATATTCTTCAGAGGTTTGGTATGATGGGGAAGAGCATGAAGGTATTTGGATAAGAGCTAATGTATTTAATGAGTATGTAGATAAAATGAAGGAAGATTATGGTCTAGATTATTTAAAGCAAGAAGAATTAAATGGTTTATATGCAAATGGATATTATCCAGATGGTGAAAGAATTGGAATGGATGTTATGTCCAAGGAAGATGGAGATGTATTAATAGCTGGGGTAGAAAGAAGTGACTTAGAAGATGGTTTCTTTAAGGTTAAGTTAGAATATGCTAATGTTGCAACAGTAACAGACATGCCACATAATTTTATATTTGTGAATAAAGATACTCAATATTTATCATTAGATACAAATCTAGAAAGAGTTACTGAAAATGATAACTTAGTTGCAAGTATTTCTTTAAATAACGCTAATAATGTTACTGAAGGTACATTTATTGTTGAAAATTATGGGAATGCTAATTTGAGTTTAGAATCAATAACTGCAACTAATGAATTAAAAGCTTTATTAAGTGAAAATAAAGAAGGGGTTAATATAAGTTTTAAGGAAATTCCAGCTGATGATGAGAGACAATTATTTGAAATTTCATTTAAATTAAATGGAGAAAGTATTATTGGCTTAAATGATAATATTAAATTATTTGATGTTAATTATAAAGTTAATAAGCTTGATGGACTCGAAGAGGACTTAATAGATGATGAACAATTTAGATATATAAATTTAAGAGGGATTAGTGGAGAGTTTAAAAATTCTAATGGAGACTTAGTTGATGTTCAAGTTGGAACTATGGATAAAAATTTATTAATTGAATCTACTGAAAGAACTTTAATTTATGGAACAACTAGAACTTATGCTAGAGGTATGAAGGATGCTAAAGTTTATGCTATTGATCCAGATGGAAATAAGTATGAGCCAACTTACTTTAAGTTTGATAAAATGCTTGAAGGAGGTCACATGTTTGCATTTAATGATCTTCCTATAATTGAAGGTGATTATAAAGTTGTATTAGAAACTCCAGGAGGATTTGATAGTATTGTAGATGTACCAGGAAGTAGATTAAATAAGGAAAACAATAGAATAGGGAATATATTTGCAATAACAAGCTATTCATTTACATCTTCAACGCCATTACAATCTAAATTAGGCGATGTAAATGAAGATGGAGCAATAGATATTCTTGATGCTATTGAAGTTGGTAAGTTATATGTACCTACAATTTTCGATACTGATATTATTTCTAGTGAATATAGTGAAAATTTATCAGAAAGGGTTGCTGCAGATCTAACTCAAGATGGAGTAGTTAACTATAACGATATGAGTGCAGTTATAGAAAACTATTTAATGAAAGATTATTTAAATGAAGATGCTAAGGAACCACAGGAAGTTTATGATGGGAATGATATTTATGATATTCTTGAACAATGTGGATATTTTGATGAACAGCCAGATCTTAATGTGACTTTAGAAGCTGATAAATATGAATTAAAGGCAGGAGAAACATTAAATATTACAGCTACTCCACCAACAGAAGAAGTAGAATTTGAATATGAATTCTCAGTAAGAGGAGAAAATGATGATGAATGGACAGTTATTCAAGAGCGAAGTGGCAATAAAAGTACTTCTTGGATACCAGAAGAAGCTGGAAGCTATGCTGTTAAGGTTAGAATTTTCTATGATCCAATAAGCTATATATGGCAAGATAATAAGATAGTTACTGTAAATCAAAAGGATATTGTTGAACCAGGAGAACCAGTAAATCCAGGTGGTGGAGATAATAACAACAACGGTAATACCCCACAAAATCCAGGCGATGGAGATGATAACAGTAATAACAATAACGGAAATGATAGTGAAAATAATGGTAATGATCAGCAGAATCCTGAAAATCCAGACAATGAGGATGATAGTGATGATGTAAGTAACAATGATAATGGTGAAAATAATGATAATAACCCACAAAATCCAGATGACAATAATGGAAATAATACAGGTAATCCACCTACTACTGAAAAACCAGATGATTCTAAGGAGATAACAGATAAGAATAATTTACCGCAAACAGGAGGAAATAATTCAATAATAACATTAGTATTTGGATTAGTTTCAACTATAGGTGGAGTTATAGTATCTAAAAAGAAAAAATAATTTAAGTACTCCATAAAATTTATATAGAAATTCATCTAAAGTAAAATGGAAGATAACTATTTTAATAGTATTTATTGAGTGATTTAGATTTAGATAATTAAAGTGATAAGATATGTAAAAAGCTTAGTGCGTAAACACTAAGCTTTTTTATATTAAAATTTAATATAATTTTTTATTAACTATTTATTATCTTCATTTTTCTATTATCAAAGTAAACTCCTTGTAAATTTACTTTCTCTAAAAAGTTTAGGGCTAAATCAAAATTTCTTCCTATAGAGTTTTGTATGTGAGCATCAGAACCTAAAGTAATATATTTTCCACCTAAATCTGAATATAATTTATAAATATCTATTAAAGATTTTTGTGCTTCTTTAATATGAAGTCTTGAGGTATTAAGTTCTAATACCTTATTTTTATTTATTAGAATTTTAAAGATTTCAGCTATTATATCTTTAAAATCATCTAGAATTATTTCTTTATTTTCAAATTTGCAGTATCTACACGGATAATCTATATGAGATAAGGAGTCAAAATTATTATATAGCTTTACACAAGTTAGCATATTTTCAAAGTAGAGTTGAAAGAATTTAGTTTTATCATAACCTTGATTTATATAATCAACATAAATATCTAGATTATTAACTGCGTGAATAGAGCCTAAAATAAAATCAAAATCATAATTTTTAGCAATAGCTTCATTTTCTAAAAGAGTATCCTCTGTTAATCCTATTTCAATTCCAAGCTTAAGTCTATCCCCTCTATATTTTTCGTATTCATTAAAATAACTAGGTATATGAAATTTAAAATCTTCTTTTACAGGATAAGCCAAATCCATATGATCTGTTATTATAATACCTAGATTTTTTTCTTTTGAAGTTATTATTGCATCCTCTATTTTCATTCTGCTATCTGTAGAAAATTTAGAGTGCATATGACTATCAAAAATCATTTAAATTCCCCCTTTTATAATATGATTATATCATTTGTAATAAAATATTAAAATTAAATATCTTGATTAATAATATTAATAAATATAAAATAAAATTACAAAATAGCAAAGGTTGTGGTTTTATGGAGAAATTATTTACAATAAAAGATTTAGTGTTTTATAAGGAAGATTTTTTAGATAATATTGAAGAATTTGAAGATGTAATACATATTATAAAAGAATTTAGTCATAAGCTTAACTATGAAGAATTAGAAGTTGTCGAAGAAAATGACTGTTGTGGAAGAACTAAAAAGAATTATTTTATTGAAATTCAAGGTTTCTTAAATGAATATGATGAGTTTATTACAAGAGAAGAACTAAGCTTATTAGTTAAAGAAAGACAAAGTGGTTTATTAGATTTATTCGTTATAAGAATATATAAATGTTTAGCGTGTAGAAAGTGGATAATAGATATTTTAGAATAAGGGTGAAGATATTGAAGGATTTAAAGAACTTCTTTGAAAGCTCAAAGGAATATTTAAAGGATCTATTAGAAGATATAAATAATTTAACCTTTAGAAATTTTAAAGATTTTTTCAATAGAAGAAAAGCATTATTTCTAATAGTATTTATATTTTTAACTGTAGTTTTAGTTAGTATTGGTAATCATAAATCATCTAAAAGTACTTTATTAAAAGATTTAGAAATATCAATGAAAGAAAATAAACCAGGAAAAATATATAAAAAAATAAGGTTAAATGGCGAAAAAATAAGTAAGGAAGATTTGAAGCCTTTATCAGAATATTACTCTGAAAATCAAGAAAAAGTAAATCAAATAATTAAGCAATTAAGGAGTAATAACAAAGGGGGATATTTTACCTTAATAAATGAAAAAAAATTATTTTTTGATAATTATCACTTAGAAATTACCCCAGTGTCACTTGAAATTGAAACTAATTTTAATGAAACAAAGCTTTTTTTAAACAATAAAGAAGTTTTATCAACTAAAATAGACAAAAAATTAATTCCTGGGAAATATGTACTTAGGGGAGAACTAGAAACTTTATATGGAATAGTAGAAGAAGAAAAAGAAGTTTATATAATGGAAGATTTAGATTATAAATTAGATATTCCTGCAACTAATATAACTTTAACATCAAATTTTGAAGATGCATCTGTATTTATAAATAATGAAGATATTAATAAAAAGGTGAAGGATATTCAAAATTTTGGACCAATTCCATTAGAAAAGGATATAAGAATATATTTACAAAAAGAATTACCTTGGGGAACAGTTAAAAGTGAAGAAGTTAAAGTTGGTAATTTACCTAATATAAATATAAATGTAGATATAGTTAATGATAAATTAATTTCTGATATTAATGAAGCAACTAAAGAATTTTATGAAAGTGTTTTTAATGCTTTAAATAAATCAGACTATAATTTAATTGTAAATGCAGAAGATGATGCAAATTATAAAATATATACTAGTATAAAAAGAGAAAGTTTATTTTTAAAAAATAATTATGAGCTTAATGATTTGCAGACAGAAGTAAAAAATAGTGAATTCTATTTTGAGGATGGAGTTTATAAGGGGAAAATAGTAATTAAACTAAGTTACAATATAAGCAAAAAAATATTACCTTTCCTAGATAAAAATGTGGAAGAGATGTTTTTAACTAATATGGAATATAAAGATGGTAATTGGATTGTTAATGATGTTCAAAAGTTTAATTTAGAATAATTGATGGAGTGTTAAGATGAAAAAAAAATATAAACTAATGACAGTTATAGTTACTATAGTTTTTTCTACTAATATAATAGCATTTGCAGAAACTACTTCTTCTTTGCAAGATAAGATAAATCAAAATCAAAATCAAATTGATAGTCTTGAAGGTGAAAAAGATAAGATTAGTAATGAAATAGATAGTCAAACTAATGAATTACAAAATGTTTTAGACCAAATAGATGAAAAAAGTAAAGAGTTAAATGCAGCTAAAGAAGAAGTACAGTCTTATCAAGTAAAAATTGATGAAGTTCAAGCTGAAATAGATAGGATTAATAGTGAAATTGTTAGTTCTCAAAATGAGATTGAGAGTAGAGAACAATTAATAGTTGAAAAGCAAAAGGAAGCTGAGGAAATAAAAAGTAATATAGATAAAAGACTTATAGGATATTACAAAATAGATGTAGTAACTAATTACATATATTTAATATTAAAAAGTGAGGATATATTATCTTTATTTAATAACATTCAAAATATTTATAGATTAATTAATTTTGATAAAACTTTAATAACAGAAGCTAAAAGAATAGAAGCTGAATTAGAAAATGAAAAAAATGAAATTGCAAAACAATTAGAAAGTATAGAAGAAAATAAAAAAGCTGTGGTTGCAAAACAAGATGAATTAAAAGAAGCTCAAAAAGAGTATATAGCTAAAGAAGAATATCATCAAAGTAAGATTAATGAACTTTATGAAATGGAGTCAGAAAAATCTAGTTTACTTGCATCATTAAGTGATAAAGAAAAAGAACTAGAAGAACAAATTGGTGATTTAATATCATATAATCAGGAGCTTCAAGCAGAATTAGATAATATATTTGCAAATATAAATAGTGGAAACAATTCTAGTGGTGTAACAACAACTCCTGAAAGTCCAGAAGTAGATGATAGTGGAGCAACAGGAGACCCTAGTACTGAAAGCTTTTTAAGACCTGGAAGTGGTCCTATTACAGATCCATATGGTCCTAGAATAAATCCGGTAACAGGTGAACCAGGCTTCCATACTGGAACTGATTTAGGAGATCCATATGGAGCACCAGTAGCTGCATCTAAAAGTGGTGTTGTAGTATATTCAGGATGGATTAGTGGATATGGTAATACAATAATATTAGATCATGGTAGTGGTATTCAAACATTATATGGTCATAATAGTCAATTATTAGTTGGAGTTGGAGAATCTGTTTATAGAGGACAAACTATTGCATTGGTAGGTTCAACTGGTATGAGTACAGGCCCTCATATACATTGGGAAATAAGAATTAATGGACAACATGTAAATCCTATGGATTATTTATAAAATAATAAAAACAGGATATAATAAGAGCTGGGTAAATCCAGCTCTTATTCTTTAAAAATATAAAAACCTGCACAAATATATTGTACAGGTTAAAGGGTTTTATGTTCATTTAAGAAAGGGAATAAATGAACATATGTGGGGTTTTATTAAAACTGTTAATAAAAATATTAACAGTAAGTATGGGCATTTATAAATATAATTTGTAAAATATAATTAATATATAATTATTATAGTATATTTGGTCAAAAAATCCAATAGATTAGAAGAAAAAATCGAAATTTATAAAATTTTAAGATATATAACATTTATTATATTAAAATAAAATTAAAAATATATAAAATGTATGGAGATTTAATGGTGTAAAAGTATATAATAGGAGATGAGGTGATTTAAATGATAAATATTAAAAATGAAGATCTACTAAAGGCTACACCAGAATATGAAGAATATGATAAAAATGAGGCGAAGCTTACTGTAGAAGAATTAAGGGAAAATGGTCTTATAAAGTGTGGGGGATGTTGTAGCACAAAAGGCGGAAAATCTTCTTGTGGATGTGGAAGTAGAAAATAATAACATTAAGTTTTTATTATATAGAGCTTTAATATGATTGTTTTAGGAGGTAATTAGGTGTGAGAAAACCTAGCATATTCAGCAGAGATTATGAGAGGCAGATGAGAAAGCGTAGAAAAAGGATATTTATAATATCTTTATTAGCAATATTTGTAGTGGGAACACTATTTATTACAATAGCTATGAATAGTATTAATATGGATACTTTAAGAAATAAAGTTCAAAATTGGATTGATGAAGATGAAAATATGAGTCCAGATGATACTTTAATAGAAGAAAATATTAATGAAGAAGAATCATCTAAAGAAGAAACACTACCTAAAGAGCCAGAAAGTAAAAGTATGGATTTATTTATTAGAGATGGACTTATATTAAAAGCAGAATATGAAGAAAATAATGGTGAAGTTAAGTTTAAGGGGATAAAAGATATTCCAGATAATATTTATTATGTTTTAAATCCAAATAGAAATTTAATATTAACTATTGATGAAAATCAAAATATGAAGATTTTTAATGTAGATAAAAATGAAGCAACTATAAATAAAGATAAATATGTTGCACCAAATGGAGAAGTATTCAATAAAGATACAGTATTGCAAAGTTATGAAGGATATTTGTGGAATGCAGAAGCTAAATTTATTGATAACACAAAAGTAGCATATATTAGCAATCTACCTTATTTTGGATATGGCTTAAACAAATACATTTGGATAGTTGATTTAAATAATAATTCTCATAAGACATTATGGAATTCCAAAGGTAAAGATATAAAATTAGGTGATATTAAAGAAAAGGGATTAGAAGTTACAATAGATGGTGTAGTTAAATTTATAAATTCTAATGGAGAAATAGTCAATTAGAATATTATATTATAAGTTGAAATGTAAAAATTTTAACTATATAATATTTATTAAACTTATATAAACAAATATTTGAAACTAATTGATATTATATGGTATAATAACGTAGTTATATCAATTATGATAGTATCTTACTATTTTAGGAGGAAAGAATACGATGGAAGCTAAAATGGAAAAAATAGAGAAAAACATTGTTAAGTTCGAAATAACAGTTGAAGCTAAGAAGTTTCAAGATGATATAAAGAGAGCTTATAATAAAAATGTTAAGAACTTTAATGTACCAGGATTTAGAAAGGGTAAAGTTCCTATGGCTATAGTTAAAAAGTACTATGGAGTAGGAGCATTAATGGAAGATGCCATTAATTTTGCAATAGAAGGTTCTTATGCAAAGGCATTAGAAGAAAATAACATAGTTCCAGTTGATTATCCACAAATAGATATAGTAACTGCAGAAGAAGGAAAAGATTTTGTTTACACTGCTGAAGTTACTGTTTATCCTGAAGTTGAATTAGGAGAATACAAAGGCTTAAAAGTAGAAAAGCCAGTTTACGAAGTTACTGAAGAAGATGTTGAAGCAAGATTAAAAGAAATGCAAGAAAAAAATGCAAGTGTTGAAACTAAGGAAAATGGAGAAATAGCTACTGGAGATACAGCAGTTATAGACTTTAAAGGTTTCATCGATGATGTAGCATTTGAAGGTGGAGAAGGTAAAGATTATTCACTTGAAATAGGTTCAGGTACTTTCATAGATACTTTTGAAGATCAATTAGTTGGAGCAAAAGTTGGGGATAAAGTAGAAGTTAACGTGACTTTCCCTGAAAATTATGGAAGAGAAGAATTAAATAATAAAAAAGCTAAATTCGAAGTTTTAGTAAAAGAAATCAAGGTTAAAGAATTACCAGCAATCGATGATGAATTTGCTAAAGAAGCTTCAGAATTTGAAACATTAGCTGAATTAAAGGCTGATATAGCTAAGAAGATGGAAGAAGCTAATGTTAAGAGAGCAGAAAATGAATATGAAGATGCTATAATAAAAGCTGTTGTTGAAAATGCAAAAGTAGAAATACCAGCTGTTATGATTGAAAAAGAAATCGACACTATGGTTAAGAACTTAGAGCAAAGACTTCAATACCAAGGCTTAAACTTAGAACAATACTTCCAATTCACTGGAACAGATGAAGCTAAGATGAGAGACTACATGAAAGAAAATGCTGAAGTTAAAGTAAAAACAGATTTAGTATTAGAAGCAGTAGAAAAAGCTGAAAACATAGATGCTACTGAAGAAGAAATAAAAGAAAAAGCAGTAGAAGTTGCAAAAATGTACTCAGCTAATGAAGATGAAAAAATGGTAGAATTACTAATGAATACTCAAAAAGCAGCTCTTACAGCTGATATAAAGATTGCAAAAACAGTTAAATTCTTAGTTGAAAACAATAAATAGATATTAAAGTAATTGCCAGAATTTTATTCTGGCATTTATTTCAAATATTTATTAACAAATTATATAAAATTCTATATAATTTAATATATATGATTTAATATATATTTTTTTTATTATATACTATAAATCCTATGACTTATTTAATTTTATAAGTTGTAAAATATACTTTTTAGGTTAAAATTATATAAATATATATAATTTATTGTACTTATATAATTAGATTTTTAATAATATGGATATATTATAAAAGAAGGTAGGTTTTAGAGAAGGAGGGAAAATAAATGAGTTTAGTTCCAATGGTAGTAGAACAAACTGGTAGGGGAGAAAGATCTTACGATATTTTTTCAAGACTGTTAAAAGACAGAATTATAATGTTAAGCGGAGAAATCAATGATACCGTTTCTAATTTAGTAGTTGCACAACTATTATTTTTAGAAAGTGAAGATCCTGATAAAGATATTTATCTATACATAAATAGTCCAGGAGGATCAATAACATCCGGAATGGCAATTTATGATACAATGCAATATATAAAACCAGATGTTTCAACTATATGTATAGGTATGGCTGCATCAATGGGATCTTTCTTGCTTTCATCAGGAGCAAAAGGAAAGAGATTTGCATTACCAAATAGTGAAATTATGATTCATCAGCCTCTAGGAGGATTCCAAGGGCAAGCAACTGATTTTGATATTCACGCTAAGAGAATATTAAAGATTAAAGAATCTTTAAATAAAATCTTAAGTGAAAATACAAATCAGCCAATAGAAAAGATTAAGGCAGATGTTGAGAGGGATTACTTTATGACTGCAGAGGAAGCTATGAATTATGGGTTAGTAGATAAAGTGATTACTAAAAATCAAAAAGATAGTAAAGTAGAATAATTCTATCTTAACCTAAGCGAGGTGAATTTATGGCTAAGTATGATGAAAAGAAACAATTAAAATGCTCTTTTTGTGGCAAAAATCAAGAGCAAGTAAAAAGATTAATAGCTGGACCTGGTGTATATATTTGTGATGAATGTATAGATCTTTGTTCAGAAATAATTGCAGATGAATTTGAAGAAAGTATCGAATTAGATACATCAAGTGTTCCAAAACCAAATGAAATTAAAAATTATTTGGATCAATATGTAATAGGGCAAGAAAAGGCTAAAAAATCTTTATCTGTTGCTGTTTACAATCACTATAAAAGAATTAATTCAAATTTAGTTGATGATGATATTGAGCTACAAAAAAGTAATATTTTATTATTAGGTCCAACAGGATCTGGTAAAACATTACTAGCTCAAACTTTAGCTAAGTTTTTAAATGTTCCATTTGCTATTGCAGATGCTACAACTTTAACTGAAGCAGGATATGTAGGTGAAGATGTAGAAAATATATTATTAAAGCTAATACAAAATGCTGATTATGATATAGAAAGAGCAGAAAAAGGAATTATTTATATAGATGAAATAGATAAGATTGCAAGAAAGTCTGAAAATCCATCTATTACAAGAGATGTATCAGGTGAAGGAGTTCAACAAGCATTATTAAAAATACTTGAAGGAACTACAGCAGCTGTTCCACCACAAGGAGGAAGAAAGCATCCACATCAAGAGTTTTTACAAATTAATACTTCAAATATATTATTTATTTGTGGTGGAGCCTTTGATGGAATAGATAGAATAATTGAAAAGAGAACTGAAAAAAGTTCTATAGGTTTTGGTGCTAATATAACATCTAAAGTTAATAAAGATGTAGGTAAGCTACTTCAAGATATAATGCCTGGAGATTTATTAAAGTTTGGGTTAATTCCTGAATTTGTTGGTAGATTACCAGTAGTTGTTACATTAGAATCTTTAGATAGCGATGCTTTAATTAATATTTTAACTAAACCAAGAAATGCTTTAGTTAAACAATATAAGAAGCTATTTGAAATTGATAATGTAGACTTAACATTTAGTGATGAATCCTTAAAAGCTATTGCAGATGAAGCTATTAAGAGAAAAACAGGAGCTAGAGGATTAAGATCTATAGTTGAAGAGATAATGACTGAAATTATGTTTGATATTCCTTCTGATGAAAGTATATCAAAGGTTATTATCAATGAGGAATGTATAACTGAAAAGAAAAATCCAGATATAGTTAGACTTCCAGAAGGTGAAGTAAGGCCTCAACTAAAAGCTAAAAAAGTTAAGAAAAGAAAAGATATAGAAACTGCCTAATATTGAGCTGTCCTTTGGACAGCTCAATTTATTCGTTAGGAAATTATATCTATGGACAAGTTGTGGATAAATTTATTAGAGTAGTAAAATTCGTAGTGTAAGAAATAGAGCTTTTATAATTTCCTTCCTTCAGTTTGGAAGTGTTAAAGTATCATAGCAAGGTGACTTGGAGCTTGCGACGGAACCTGGATATGATACTTTAACACTTTTTTATTTTTAATAAAAATTTTGGAGAAAAATCATGGTAATTATCCCTTTTTTTATAGAATATTAACTCCGTAAAAAGTTAATAATATTTATATAGCTAAAAGGAAGGGAGGATGCATTTACTTATTGAGTTAATGCGAAGATTATGGGAGATATATTAATAATACTACAAATTATAACTATGCTACTTTTTATCTACTATATAGTTAATAGCAATAAGGGGCAAACTAATAATAAAGTAGTTATAGAAAAAGAAAATGCAAAGGAAATGGATAAACTAAGAAAGTTAAGAAGCATTCAGTTAACTCAGCCTTTAACAGAAAAAAGTAGACCTACAACTTTTGAAGAAATAATAGGTCAAGAGGAAGGAATTAAGGCTTTAAAAGCTGCTTTATGTGGACCTAATCCACAGCATGTTATTATTTATGGACCGCCAGGGGTAGGGAAGACTGCTGCTGCAAGATTGGTACTCGAAGAAGCTAAAAAGTATTCAAAAACTCCATTTAAGAATGATGCAAAATTTATAGAAATAGATGCTACAACTATTAGATTTGATGAAAGAGGAATAGCAGATCCATTGATAGGCTCAGTTCATGATCCTATTTATCAAGGTGCTGGATCATTAGGCGTTGCAGGTATTCCTCAACCAAAGCCTGGAGCTGTTACAAAAGCTCATGGTGGAGTTTTGTTTATGGATGAAATAGGAGAATTGCATCATATAGAATTAAATAAGTTGTTAAAGGTACTGGAAGATAGAAAAGTTTTTTTAGATAGTTCTTATTATAGTAGTGAAAATCCTAATATGCCAGATTATATTAAAGAAATATTTGATAATGGTCTTCCAGCTGATTTTAGATTAATAGGAGCAACAACTAGAAGTCCAGAAGAAATTGTTCCTGCAATAAGATCAAGATGTGTAGAGATATTTTTTAGATCTCTTCATGCAGATGAAATAAAGGTAATTGCTAAGAATGCAGCTAAAAAAGTAGGATTAGATATAAAAGAAGATTCTTTAGAATTAGTATCTAAATATTGTACTAATGGAAGAGATGTTGTAAATTTAATTCAACTTTCCTCTGGAGTTGCAATTAATGAAGATAGAAATGATATTAATATAGATGATATTCAGTGGGTAATAGAAAATGGAAATTACACTCAAATTCCAGATAAGAAAATAAAAGATAGGTCAGAAGTTGGTGTTGTAAATGGATTGGCAGTACATGGAGCTAATATAGGAATATTAATGGAAATAGAAGCTACAGCTAAAAAGGTTAACCATAGAATTGGTACATTAAAGGTAAGTGGTATTGTTGAAGAAGAAGAAATAAGCAATAGTAATAGGAAAATTAAAAGAAAAAGTACAGCTTATTCATCAATACAAAATGTTTTAACTGTATTAAATAATATTTTTTCATTAGAATGTGAGAATTATGATATACATATTAATATTCCAGGTGGTATGCCAGTAGATGGACCATCAGCAGGTATAACAATTGCTACAGCTATATATAGTGCTATAAATAAAGTTAAGGTTAATAATAAGATAGCAATGACTGGTGAAATAAGTTTATTAGGAGAAGTTAAGCCTATTGGTGGGGTTAATGCAAAAATATATGCAGCTAGAAAAGCAGGAGCTAATAAAGTTATTATACCTATGGAAAATTGGAGAGATGGTTTTAAGGATATAGATGGAATAAGTGTAATAGCAGTTAATAACTTAAAAGAAGTTATTGAGTTGGCTATTTATAAGGAAAAGATAGTAGAGGATATAAGTATTAATAATAATGTAGATATACTATCAGCTAAATCGGAAGAGTAAATAAGAATATATTAGTATATGAATAAATTTTTTCTTTAATGTATAGGAATGTATAAAAAGTTATGCCTTATTATTAACTATTTATACTTTCCTTCCTTTAGTTTGCAAAGAGATAAACATTGTATGACGGTGACTTGGAGCGTATGCGACGGAGCAAGGAGTATAATGTTTATCTCTTTTTTATTCGTTAGGAAATTATATCTATGGACAAGTTGTGGATAAATTTATTAGAGTAGTAAAATTCGTAGTGTAAGAAATAGAGCTTTTATAATTTCCTTCCTTCAGTTTGGAAGTGTTAAAGTATCATAGCAAGGTGACTTGGAGCTTGCGACGGAACCTGGATATGATACTTTAACACTTTTTTATTCTTTATGAAATTATATCTATGCACAAATTGTAGATAATTTTATGAGAGTAGCAAAATTCGTAGTGTAAGAATTAGAGTTTTAATAATTTCCTTCCTTTAGTTTGCAAAGAGATAAACATTGTATGAGGTTGACTTGGAGCGCATGCGACGGAGCAAGGAATATAATGTTTATCTCTTTTTATCATTGCTAAATTTTATGTATATATTATAATAAATATTAATAATGATGATAATTAGTGTATAATGATAATTAATATTATTGTCTAATTAATCATAATGTTCCAATTAATAAATAGATTGAAAAATAATAGTTTTATGTGTATACTAATAAAGTTATACGATAAAATAGAGGAGGATGGGAATAATGAGTGAAAAAATCACATCTCTACCTTTAATTCCGTTAAGAGGAATTAGTATCTTTCCTAATATGATAATACATTTTGATGTAGGAAGAGAAAAGTCTAGAGCGGCTATAAATGCAGCTATGGAAAATCAAACAGAAATCTTTTTATCAACTCAAAAAGATTATGAAATAGAAGATCCTGAATTTGATGATATATATGAAATAGGTACTATATGTAAAGTAAAGCAAATCATAAAGTTACCTAATGATGTTATAAGAGTATTAGTAGAAGGAATAGATAGAGGTAGACTTATAAAATTAGTAGCTAATGAAGAATATTTAGAAGGTGAAATAGAAAAGATATTTGAACCGGCTAATGAGGAATATGAAGGTATTGAGGCATATGTAAATTTATTGAAGAAGGGTTTCAATAAATATATAAAGGCTTCAGGAAGTGCTAGAAATAATGTCATGTCTATATTTGATACAATAAAGAATTATAGTGAGCTTGCTGATGTAGTGGCATCTTATATAATAGTAGATGAAGAGAAGAGACAAGAAGTTCTTCAAGAAATAGATTGTATTAAGAGAATAGAAAAGTTATTAATTATAATAGAAAAAGAAATAGATATTTTAAATATTGAGAAGAAAATTGGCAAGAAGATTAAAGAAAGTGTTGATAAATCTCAAAGAGAATATTATATAAGAGAACAAATTAAAGTGCTTCAAGAAGAAATAGGCGAAAACGATGAAGATAAAAAAGAAATAGATAAGTATGAAGATAGAATTAAAAAAGCTAAACTACCTAAACATGTTAGAGAAAAAGCTGAGAGTGAATTAAATAGATTAAAATCAGCATCTGGTCAAGGATCAGAAAGTAATGTAATTAGAACATATTTAGACTGGATATTAGATATACCTTGGAATAAATCAACAAAGGATAATTTTAATATTAATGAAGCAGAAGAAACTTTAAATAAAGATCATTATGGTTTAGAGGAAGTAAAAGAAAGAATAATTGAGTATTTAGCTGTTAAACAATACACTAACAGTTTAAAAGGACCTATTTTATGTCTAGTTGGACCACCGGGAGTTGGAAAAACTTCTATTGCTAAGTCTATAGCTAATGCTACAAATAGAAAATATACAAGAATGTCTTTAGGTGGAGTAAGAGATGAAGCTGAAATTAGGGGACATAGAAAAACTTATGTAGGTGCAATTCCAGGAAGACTTGCATATGCATTAAAGGAAGCTAAAGTTAATAATCCTTTAATATTATTAGATGAAATAGATAAACTAGGCTCAGATCATAGAGGAAATGTTGCTGATGCTTTATTAGAAGTTTTAGATAGTGAACAAAATAATACTTTTAGAGATCATTATTTAGAATTAGATATGGACTTATCTAAAGTATTATTTATAACAACTGCTAACTCTTTAGATACTATTCCAGGACCTTTATTAGATAGAATGGAAATAATAGAAGTATCAGGATATACTTATGAAGAAAAGTATCATATTGCTAAGGGATATTTACTTCCTAAGTTACTTAAAGAGCATAAGTTAGAAGAAGGTAAATTTAAGATTTCTGAAGCAGCTATAAAGGATATTATAAATTATTATACTAGAGAAGCTGGAGTAAGAAGCTTAGAAAGAGTTTTAGGTAAGTTAATTAGAAAATCTCTTACAGAAATGATAAAAAACAATAAAGAGAGCATTACTATAAATGCAAATAGAATAGAAAAATATTTAGGAAATAAAATTTATACTTTTGATATAAAGGATAAGGAAGATAGAGTTGGAGTTGTTAAGGGAATGGCTTGGACAGCAGCTGGTGGAGATACACTTCCAGTTGAATCTGTAGTAATGAAGGGAACAGGGAAGCTAACGTTAACTGGACAATTAGGAGATGTTATGCAAGAATCTGCTAAGATAGCATTTGGATTTGTAAGAGCAAATGCTAGTAAGTATGGAATAAAAGAAGACTTCTATAAAAATACAGATATTCATATTCATTTCCCAGAAGGAGCAATTAAAAAGGATGGACCTTCAGCTGGTGTAACTATAATAACTTCTATAGTTTCTGCTTTAACAAATAAAAAGGTTAGAAGCAATGTTGCTATGACAGGAGAAGTTACCCTAACAGGAAGAGTGCTTGCAATAGGTGGATTAAAAGAGAAGTCTATAGCAGCCTTTAGAGCAGGAATTGAGACTATAATAATTCCAAAGGAAAATGAAAAAGATATAAACAAAATACCAGATGTGGTTAAGAACAAGTTAAATATAATTGCCGTTGATCACGTTGATGAGGTATTAAATAAAGCTATAATTGGAGTTGATACTAATGTTTAAAATTAATAATTCAGACTTTGTTACATCTGCTGTTAAAAGAGATCAATATCCAACTACAGGACTTCCTGAAATTGCTTTTGTTGGACGTTCTAATGTAGGAAAAAGTTCTATAATAAATGCTTTAACTAATAGAAGAAAATTAGCAAAGGTTAGTCAAACACCAGGAAAAACAAGACTTATTAATTTCTTTATAATAAATAATGATGAGTTATATTTAGTGGATTTACCTGGATATGGATATGCAAAAGTATCTAAAACTGAAAAAGCAAGTTGGGGAAATACTATTGAAACTTATTTAAGTGGACGTAATGAATTAAAGAGAGTTGTGTTATTAGTAGATTCTAGACACAAGCCAACTGCTGATGACATTCAAATGCATGAGTGGATAAAGTTTTATGGTTATGATGAGGTAATTATAGCTACTAAAAGCGACAAATTATCTAATAATGAACTAAGAAAGAATGAAAAAGTAATTAGAGATACATTAAAACTAACTAAAGAAGATAAATTATACTTCTTCTCATCTGTTAATAAAAAAGGAAAAGATGAATTAATTGATACTTTATTCTCACCTATATTAAATGATGAAGAATAATTAATAACTATTTAAATAGTAAATGTATATAATATAAAAATCGATAACATTAAGTTATCGATTTTTTTCAATATATGAATATTTTTTTCTTATAAAAATTTAAAATATTACAATAAAAAACAGTGTCAATTATTATTCGGGGGAATATCATATACTATAAAACAAAATAAAACTAAAAATCCCAAGGAGGAGTAAGTTATGGAAATGAATGAAATTCTAAACGGTTTAAATTCATATGGATGTAACGATGGAGTTGCAGCTCAATGCCCAACACAACCAATTGGAACATGTAATACTGGTTGTGGAACTGGAAATGGATTTGGATTCGGATTCGGAAGCTGGATTTGGATATTATTGATTCTATTTTACAGCGGTGGATTCGGCGGAGGAAATAATAATAATAATAGAGGATGCTGTTGTAAGAAACAATCAAAATCAGATTGTTGCTGTTCTAGAGGAAATTCAGGATACGGCGGTGGATTAGGAAGTTGTACACCTTATCTATTCTTATTAGTAATACTATTCCTTTGCAATGGTTGTTCAGGCTTTGGAAACCATGGAAACTTCGGAAATGGAAATTTATTTGGCGGATGCTGCTAATATAAATTAGAAAGGAGAGAGGATAATGTCAAAGAGAAAACATCGTGAAAGATATAATGATTGTTGCTGTAAACCAGTATGTTGTGAACCAGTATGTTGTGAACAAACATGCTGTCAAACATCAGGAAATAGTTGCTGTGGATCAGGAAATATATTCGGTGGATTAAATAGTTGTATTACACCAATTATATTCTTATTAATTGCATGTGGATCTGGTGTATTAAATAACAATTGCTCATTTTTAATAATATTATTATTCTTACTATGTGGAGGCTGCTTCGGAAGTTTATTCGGTGGAGATAGCTACTATTAATAGTATAGAGGATGGAGGGCTAGTCCCTCCAAAAAAATGCCCAAAAACCATAAGCAAAATTTTGTTTTTTACATATAATAAAACAATAGAAATATTGTAGGAGGATCCTTAATGTCTAAAAGAAAAAGAAGACGTAGAGAGGAAGCAAGAAGAAATGAAATAAATACTAATACTCCATTTGGAATTAATCCAGCTCAACTTATGGGATTACTAGGGAATAACATAGATTTCAATCAAATTGGAAATATGTTATCGTCTATGAAGACTGATGGATTAGATTTAAATAACTTTAATCTTAATAATGAGAATATTAGCCAAGGAAATAGAAAAGCATTTGATTCAACTCCACTTCAAGGGTTTATGAGTAGTTTGGGTTTGAATGATATTGGGAACAATAATAACTCTAATATGTTTAATAGTAATATCAATATACAAAGTGAAATAAATACAGAGAATGAGGATAATGAAATTAATGAAGAAAATATAAATAGCTCTCAAGAAGAATTTGATGAAAGAGAATTTAACGAAGAAGAATTTCTTGAGGAAGATGAGAACATACAAATGTTGATAGCAATAAAAAGTATTGTAGATTCTAAAAAAGCACTTTTTTTAGAAAGAGTTATAGAAGAATATAATAAGGGGAGTTTTAAATAATTAGATCAATGTATAAAAATAAAATAATAGATAATAATATAAATGTACCGGAGAGGTATTCTCCTATAGCAAACGTAGAGAAATCTTCGTTTAAGCTAAAACCCCCCCATCCCCCTTTTAGACCGCATTTATGCGGTCTTTCAATTTTGCATTTAAATAAAAAAGAGCTAAACATTATATTCCTTGTTCCGTCGCATACGCTCCAAGTCACCGTCATACAATGTTTAGCTCTTTGCAAACTGAAGGAAGGAAATTATTAAAACTCTAAATCTTACACTACGAATTTTACTACTCTCATAAAATTATCTACAATTTGTCCATAGATATAATTTCCTAAAAAATAAGCTAGAAATTTTATTTCTAGCTTATTAGTTATTTACAGTCCTTACATAGCCCGTAAAAGAATATTCTATTTGATAAAACCTTATAATCCGAGCATTCCTCAGCAGTGTGGTTAAGAGTAGAAAATGAAATATTCTCTAAATCAGAAACCTTGCTACAGTTTATACATTGAATATGAGCATGTTCATGTTGATTAGCATCATATCTAAAATTACCTTCTCCAACATTAATCTCTTGAACTAATCCAACTTCCACTAAAGTTTTTAAGGCTTTGTAGACTGTAGCTAAGCTCATAGTAGGATACTCAGGTTGAAGTGATTTATATATAATCTCTGCAGAAGGATGTTCATTTGTACTCATTAAATATTTGTAAACTGCTAATCTTTGAGGAGTAAGTTTTAATTTCTTTTCTCTGAAGATAGAAGTTATATTTTCCATAATACACCATCCTTTTCTATTGTTATAATAATTATATAATATATTATATTAAGTGTCAACATATGTTTATTAAAAATAAATATTAATAAATAATTAATATTCTTAAATTATTTATTATTTAATTTAATATTTTGAAAACTATTGAATAAATAAATAATATGTGATATTATTTATTTAGAAGTTGTTAATTAATTAACAAAGTTGCAAAATAAAAATAAAAATTTTGCATACTTATAATATCATAAATTTGAGTAATAATATATAATAAAGATAAATTGTTTATTTAAAAGGAGGAATTTATATGGGAAAATATAAAGTTGGAGATGAACTAATAGTAATTAGTGATCCTTCAGAGGAAAAAATAAAGTTAAGAGAGCTAACTAAGTTAGCTACAGATGGCGAATATGCTCAAATTTCTTGGGGATTAAAAATAGTAGATGTAGAATATGATAAACCTTATGTAACTTTAACATATAGAAATCTTGAAGGAGAACTTAATAAAGTTTTTGCAGAGTGCAGAGATATTAAAAACTTTGATCATGAGAAAGTTTTAGAAAAAGCTCTTCTTAAAGCATTTACAAATGAAATAATAAGTATATCAGTGGCTAAAAATAGTGGTCATTATAATAAATAAAAGAGGCTTGAAGCCTCTTTTATTTATTCTTTAGGAAAATAAGTCGATATTTGTCTTATGAAAACGATAGTATTATACTTTATTTTAACAAAAATATATAATATAATATAGGAAAGTTATGGTTTCGATTTAACTATTGGGGTATGGAGGGGAGTTTATGAGCAAATGTCCATTTTGGTCAAGCAGTAAAGATAGGGTTAATTGTTATAATGAATGCCCTATGCATAATAAAATTAATGAAAATGAGTTATGTCCTTTTAAAGAGTATCTAAATTCAAGTAAAACATCTATGGTAGGAAGTATGAGTGAAGAATTATTTTATTCTCAAGATAGATATTTAAATTATGAGGAAGAAGAGAAAGTAATTAATTATTAAATAAAAATATTATGTTATAGTAATTAAAAATATATTTAAATTGTTAAATATATATTATAAAAAAGAGGACTATTTAAAATAGCCCTCTTATTTTATACATTTATGAAGTAAGTCTTGCTTTAACTTCCATAAATTCTCTGTCAAATCTACATAATATGTATGTGGATTTTCAAATCTTAGAATTTCAGGCCACATCTTTGAACTTTCTTTTTGAGAAAATTCTTTAATTTCTAATACAGAAGGGCTCTCATAAACTTGTTTACCCTTATCAAAAATCTTAACCATTAATTCTTTAACATAGAAGTTAGTAACAACTTTTCTTTTCCAAGTTTCTATTGGATGGAAAATTTCAAGTGGTTTAGATTCATCTATAGTTTCATTATTTAAAGCAATAAGATCTGCTATAGCATTATGAGTTTCTTTATCATAAACTCTATAAATTTTCTTAAAGCCTGGATTTGTTATTTTTTCTGTATTTTCACTTATTTTAATCTTAGGAATTATAGTTTCATCATTTTCAACAGCTACAAGTTTATAAACTCCACCAAAAACAGGTTCTGATTTAGCTGTAATTAATCTTTCGCCAACACCAAATGAATCTACACAAGCACCTTGGTTTAAGACATCTCTTATAATATGTTCATCTAAAGAGTTAGAAACTATTATTTTACAATCAGAATATCCAGCAGCGTCTAATATCTTTCTACATTTTTTAGTTAAATAAGTTATATCGCCAGAATCTATTCTTATACCTGTAGGTCTTTTTCCTAGAGGCTTTAATATTTCATCAAAGACTTTTATTGCATTAGGTAGCCCAGATTTTAATACATTATAAGTATCTATAAGTAATGAACAATTATCTGGATAAACTTCTGCCCAAGCCTTAAAAGCTTCATATTCAGTATCAAATAATTGAACCCAACTATGAGCCATAGTTCCAACAGCAGGAACATTAAAGTATTTATCAGATATAGTACATGCTGTAGAATCACATCCACCAATTATAGCAGCTCTAGCGCCATATATTGCACCATCGTATCCTTGTGCTCTACGTGAACCAAACTCCATAACAGTTCTTCCATTTGCAGCTCTACATATTCTATTTGCTTTAGTAGCTATTAGAGTTTGATGATTTATTGTAAGTAAAATCATAGTTTCAATAAATTGAGCTTGAACAACAGGACCTCTAACTATTACAAGAGGTTGGTTAGGAAAAACAAAATTTCCTTCTGGTATTGCCCAAACATCACACTCAAATTTAAAGTTTTTCAAGTAATCTAAAAATTCTTCAGAGAATATATTTTTACTTCTTAAATATTCTATATCAGAACTAGTAAACTTTAGGTTGTTTAAATATTGTATTAATTGGTCAACACCAGCCATAATACAGTATCCACCACCATCAGGAACTCTTCTGAAATACATATCAAAATATGCTATTTTATTTTGAATTTCTTTATTGAAATATCCATTTGCCATAGTTAGCTCATAAAAGTCTACTAACATTGTAAGGTTACGTTCGTTAGTAACATCAAATCTAATTAAGTTTTCCATTTTTTTCTCCTTTTAATGAAATATTATTATAAAATAATAAAGGAATTAATTTATAAAATACATAATTATTGTATCTCTATAAATTAATTATTACAATATATATGTTTCAATTAATATATACAGTTAATTTAATGATGAGATTAAATTTTAATAAAAATATATAATATTTATTATAACTTATATACTCATTTATAAACAAATAGTCAATAATAAAAAATAAGGAGAAGATATGAAGATAAATTTAGATAAATATCAAAAGGAAGCAGTTTATATAAAGGAAAAAAATGTATTAGTTGTTGCTGCACCTGGCTCTGGAAAAACTACAGTTATAATAAATAGAGTAAATCATTTAGTAATGGATTTAAATATAAAGGTAGGTAACATAATAGTAATAACTTTTACAAGAGCAGCAGCAGATAATATGAGAAATAGATATAAGAATGTTTTTAATAGAGAGGTGGCACCATTCTTTGGAACTTTTCATGGTCTTTTTTATAAAATTCTTTTAAGAGAAGGTTATAAAATATCTATTATTGAAGGTGGTATATCTCACAGGATAATTAAAGGAGTTTTGGCTAAGTATTCAGATGAAGTTAATGAAGATAAGATAAAAGAAGTTCTTAATAATATATCTTTTTTTAAAACTTCATTAAAGGAAATAGATGAATTTAAGCCTACTTTGGCAAAGGATATTTTTATAGAAGCTCTTGAAAAATATGAAGAATATAAAAAGAAAAATGGACTTTGGGACTTTGATGATTTATCAATTAAGGTAATAACCCTATTTCAGGAAAACAAGAGTATATTAAATAAGTATTTAAATTTATTTAAGTATGTACTGGTAGATGAATTTCAAGATTGTGATGAGCTACAAATTACATTTCTTAAAATGCTAAATGAAAATAGTTCTTTATTTGCAGTAGGAGATGAGGATCAGTGCATTTATAGCTTTAGAGGCTCAAAACCAGAATATATGGTAACCTTCAATGAAATATTTAAAGAAGGAAAGAAGATTTATTTATCTATAAATTATAGAAGTAATGAAAATATAGTAGAAGCTTCTAAAGATGTTATAAAAAATAATATTAAAAGAAATTCTAAGAAGATACATTCAAATAAAACCTCTAATGGAATAATAAAATTTTCAAAACCCTATGATGAAAGGCTTCAAGGAGAAGAAATTGCAAATTGTATTGAAAAAAGCATAGATAATTTAACTGATAATGCTATCTTATATAGAACTAATATGGAAGCTAGAAGTATGATAGATACCTTTACTAGAAGGAAGATTCCTTTTGTATTACTAGATAAGGGATATAACTTTTTTGAACATTTTATTTGCAAGGATATGTTAGCTTATTTAAGTTTAGCTATTAATATAAAAGATAGAGAAAACTTTTTACATATTATAAATAGACCTTTTAGATATATAAGTAAAGGGAATTTAGAATATGTTAGAACATATAGAGAAGATAAGTGTCCATTTGAAATATTAATAGAGAAGAAAGATACACCACCATATCAAGCTAAAAAACTAGATGAGCTAAAGAAAGATATAATTCATTTAAATAAATTATCCTTATCATCAGCAATACAATATATTATAACTGAATTAGGATATATAGATTATTTAAAGGAGTATGCTGAAAGATATAATCAAAGTTTAGATGATCTTGAAGAGATATTAGAAGAATTTAAAAGTGCAGCTGATGGATTAAAAACTATTATAGAATTACTTTCTCATGTAGAAAAAGTAAAAGAAAGAATAGAAGACAGCAAAGAAGTAAAAGAAGGGGTAATTTTAAGTACAATTCATGGAGTTAAAGGAATGGAGTTTAAAAATGTATTTTTAATAAATGCAAATGAAGAAACTATTCCTCATAAATCCTCTATAGATGAAAATATAGAAGAAGAGAGAAGATTATTTTATGTGGGCATAACAAGAGCTATAAATAATTTATATATATTTTCGCCAAAGACTCAAAGAGGTAAGTTTAAAGAAACTTCTAGATTTGTAATTGAAGGTGGCTTTACAGAAATTGAAAGTAATGATGACTATGGAATAAAACAAGGAGATTATATTAATCATAAAGCTTATGGTAGGGGAAAGGTTATTGAGATAAATAAGGATGTAATAAAATTAGATTTTGGAGATAAGGTTAATAAAAGTTTTTCTCTTAAAGTATTAGTAGAAAATAATCTTATTACATTGATTTAACTAAGTGTTCACTAATATTAATTTAGGTTGTATAATCTTATTATGGCAATAAAAGGAGAAAATAAGTGATTTTATATAAAATACGAGGTGTATTATATGGATAATGTAAATTTAAAGGATATTAAATTTGCACTAGATGTAGGAACTAGATCCTTAATTGGAACAGTTGGTGTAGTTGAGGATAATAGTTTTAAAGTAATATGTGAAAAATATTTAGAGCATGAAGAAAGGGCTATGATAGATGGTCAAATTCATGATATAGATTTAGTTGCAAAAGGTGTAAAGGCTATTGTAGATGAAATAGAAAGTGAACTTAATATAAAGCTTACAGACGTTTCTATCGCAGCTGCAGGAAGATTTTTAAGAACGGTAAATTCTATAGGAAAAATTGATTTTAATATAGATTATGAAATAACTAAGGAAGATATAAAAAACTTAGAATTACTTTCTATTAAAGAAGCAGAGCGTGAAATAAATAAAACAACTAATGGAAGATTGTATTGTGTAGGATATTCAGTTAAAAGTTATTTCTTAAATGGATTTGTAATTTCAAATTTACTTGGTCATAAGGGGGAAGAAGCTAAGGTTGAGACTATAGCAACCTTCCTACCAAGGTCAGTAATAGACTCCTTATACTCAGTAATGAATAAGGTAGGACTTAGAGTAAATAATTTAACTTTAGAGCCAATAGCAGCTATTGAAGCTGTAGTGCCTAAAAAGTTAAGACTCTTAAATATAGCCTTAGTAGATATAGGTGCAGGAACTTCAGATATAGCTATAAGTTCTAAAGATAGTATATCATCCTATGGAATGGTACCACAGGCAGGGGATGAAGTTACTGAGGCTATTGCAGAGGAGTGTTTAGTAGACTTTAACACAGCAGAGTACATAAAGAGAAATTTAACTATAAAAGATGAAATAACATATACTGATATAATTGGACTTGAAAATACTGTAAAATCAGAAAATATATTAAAAGCAATTAAACCAGTAGTAAAAAAAATTGCAGAAGCTATAGGAAATAAAATTATTGAATTAAATGCTAATAAATCTCCAAGTGCGTTATTTTTAGTTGGAGGAGGAGCTCATACTCCAGGACTTATAAACGAATTAAGTGAAGTATTAAATATACCAATACAAAGAATAGCAATTAAAGATAGAAAAGCTATAGAAAATTGTATAAGTGACAATAAGCTTGGTTCAGCAGGGGTAACTGTTTTAGGTATAGCGTTAATATCTATAAAGAATGGCACTAATGATTTTATAGAAGTAAATTTAAACGAAAGTCCTGTTACAATGTTTAATTCACATAATCATAGTGTTATGGATGTTGTAATTCAAGCTGGAATTAATCCTAATATGCTTATAGCGAAAAATGGGAAAAATCTAAGATATACATTAAATGGAATTAAAAGAATAGCTTTTGGTGAAAGAGGAAGAAGTCCTATCATAAAAGTGAATGAAAATGTGGAAAGTTTAGACAAAATTATAAAAGCTGGGGATAATATAGAAATAGAATATGCTGTATGTGGTAGAGATGCGACACCTAAAGTAATGGACGAAATAAGAGAATTTAATAGTGTAAGCATATATATAAATAATGAGCTTATTAACCTAGAACCTATAATTTTAGTAAATAATAATAGAGAAAATTTAGATTATCTTATAAAAGAAAATGATGATATTAATATAGTTTTTCCTGAAACTATTGGAGATATAAAAAAATATATATTAAATAAAGACATATATATTAAAAAAGATGATATTGATATTAATGATAATTATATAGTACAAGAAGGAGATAAATTAACAACTTATAATAAAATAAAAGAAGAAGTTTATGAGAAAGAAATTATTAATAAAACTTCAGAAATAACAGTTATATTTAATAATAATAAAATTAATATGCAAGGACAAAAAGATTACATATTAGTAGATATTTTTAATTATGCTAATTTTGATTTAACTAAAGCAAAAGGAGTAATAAACCTATTATTAAATGGAGAAAAAGCAGGATATACAGAAAAACTAAAAGATGGGGATAATATAGAAGTTTTCTGGTCTTAAATATATGGATAGGACATATTTGTGTAATTTAAAAATATAGTATTAACAAAATGAAAAAGAAAGTAATTTGGAACAAATTACATCCATAATTACGCATTATCAATTATCCATTTTTAATTAAATATGGGGGTGGGTTTATGAATTTTAAAGAAGAAGCAATAAGCATAAAAGATGAATTAGTTAGCATAAGAAGAAGATTACATGAGCATCCAGAGCTTGGGATGGAAGAGTATGAAACATCCAAGTTTATAAAAGAATTTTTAAAAAATGAAGGCATAGAATTTACTGAAGTTGCTAAAACAGGAGTTTGTGGAATAATAAGAGGAACTAAGGGCGATAATTTAGATAAAACTATAGCTCTAAGAGGAGATATAGATGGATTACCTATTTTAGATAAAAAGAACTGTTATTATTCATCTAAGATAGAAGATAAAATGCATGCTTGTGGTCATGATGGACATACTACAATTTTACTAGGAGCAGCTAAGATATTAAATAAGAATAAACACTTATTTAGTGGTAATGTAAAGTTATTATTTGAACCAGCAGAAGAAACTGTAGGTGGAGCTAGATTTATGATTAAAGAAGGGGTTTTAGAAAATCCTAGAGTTGATTGTGTTTGTGGTCTCCATGTGGAAGAAACCTTAGAATGTGGAACAATAATGATTAAAGAAGGAGTAGTAAATGCAGCATCAGATCAATTTACTATAAAAATTAATGGATCAGGAGGTCATGGGGCATATCCCCATACAACAGTAGATCCAATAGTAATAGCAAGTCATATAGTTTTAGCATTACAAACTATAGTTAGTAGAGAAATAAATACATCTAACCCAGCTGTTATAACTGTTGGAAGTATTCATGGAGGAACAGCTCAAAATATAATTCCAGCCGAAGTAACAATAAGCGGTATAATTAGAACTATGAGCAAGGGAGATAGAGGATTTGCAAAAGAAAGATTAATAGAAATAGTTGAGGGAATATGTAAATCATCAAGAGCTACTGCAGATATAAAAATAGAAGAATCTTATCCAAATCTTTATAATGATGAAGAAATGGTAAGTCTATTTAAAAATAGTGCTGAAAAGATTTTAGGAAAAGATAATATTTTAGTTCAAAAGCATCCTAAAATGGGAGTAGAAAGCTTTGCTTACTTTGCAAATGAAAGACCAGCAGTTTTTTATTTCCTAGGGTCAGGCAACAAAGAAAAAAACATTATTTATCCAGCACATAGTAGTTTATTTGATATAGATGAAGAATGCCTACCACTTGGAGTAGCTATGCAATGCCAAATGGCAGTGGAATATTTGACAAGAAGGTAAAATAATATTAATCTAATACAATGAATAAGTAAAAATATAAATATTTTTACAATGAAAAATTAAAAATGAAGAATGAAGAATTAAGGAAAAAATCCTTTGGATTTTGAAATATAAGTGCTTCGCACATTTAATATAAGTTTTGCTGTGCAAAACCTCCTAAATTTTACATTTTTAATTTTTCATTCTTAACTTATAAGGAGTGATACTATTGAAAATAGAAATAGGAACAAATGAAGCGGGTCAAAGACTGGATAAGTTTTTGAGAAAATTATTAAAGGATGTACCTTTAAGTAAAATATTTAAAGCCTTAAGAAAAGGTGATGTTAGGGTTAATGGAAAGAAGCAAAAGGAAAATTACACACTTCAAGTTGAGGATGTAGTTGAAATTAAATATATACAAAGTACTAAGGAAAAGCCTGAGGAAAAGTTTATTAAGGTAAATGCTAGTGGAATGAAAATAACATATGAGGATTCTAATATATTAATAGTTGAAAAATGGCCTAATATTTTAGTTCATCCAGATGAAAAAGGTAAGGAGCCTAGCTTAACAGATTATGTATTATCTTATTTAAATGCAAAGGGTGATTATATACCTGAAAATGAATTAACATTTACTCCAGCACCATGTAATAGATTAGATAGAAACACTTCTGGTATAGTTATATTTGGTAAGAACTTTGAATCATTAAGAACTGTAAATGAATTAATAAGAGAAGGTAATGTTGAAAAGTATTATAATGCTTTAGTTAAGGGAAAAATTAAGGATGGATTATATAAAGGATACATACTTAAGAATGAAGATGCTAATATTTCTAAAATATATGAAGAAGAAGTTCCAAATTCTAAGGAAATAGCTATGGAAGTTAAGACTTTAAAAACTAATGGGGCTTATTCATTCCTAGAAATAGATTTAATAACAGGAAGAAGTCATCAAATAAGAGCTCATTTATCTCATTTAGGAACTCCTATTATTGGAGATAATAAGTATGGAGATAGAAAATTAAATTCATTCTTTGCAAATAAGTTTGGCTTAGATTGTCAATTCTTATATGCATATAAACTGATTTTTAGAGATACAAAGGATAAATTAAATTATTTAAATAATAAAACAATAACAGAAAGTTTACCACCAGTATTTAAAAAGATTAAAAATGATGTATTTAAGTTTAAAATATAGTAAAAGGTGATTAATATGGAACAAAAATCAGCCGGACGTGGTTTTTTAATATTATCAATAGCAGGTATTGCTGGTAAGTTATTATCAGCAATATATGTTCCTTTATTAACAGCAGTTCTAGGGGAAGAAGGCTATGGAATATATGTAGCAGGCTATGATATATTTGTATTTCTAATTGCAGTAACTAGTTTAGGAGCTCAACCAGCAGTAACTAAGGTTGTTACTGAACTTAGGGCTGTAGGAAATCATAAAGATGCTTTAAGAGCAATGAAGCTTGCAATTAAATATTTAGCGATTATAAGTATAGTTATTGCAGGAATATTTATGGCATTAGCATTTCCTATATCTAAACTGATTTATAGAGAAAGATCAGCATTGACATTTATGTTCTTAGGACCTGCAATAATTTTTGCTGCTATCTTAGCTGGATTTAGAGGATATATGCAGGGGATTGAAGAAATGGAATCTCTAGCAATATCTCAAATTATTGAGCAATTAATAAATGTTGTGCTTAGTATTATTTTTGCAGCTTTATTAATAAAGATTACAAGCAGCTTAGAATGGGGAAGTGCAGGGGGAACTGTAGGAACTTCTCTTGGTGCAGTTGTTGCAATCATGTATATTATTTATATTTATAATAAAAATGATTTTAGAGAAGAGGCAGAAATAAACCACGATCCAAGTAGAAAAAAAGTTTCTGATAAGAGAATAGTTAAAAAACTATTTAAGTATGCTATTCCAATAACATTAGTTGCAGCTGTTCAAAATTTTGCAGGAGTTATAGATAGTATAACCTTAGCAAGAAGTTTAACTTCAGCTGGTTTTGATAAAGCTAAAATAGATAGCTTAACATCAGTTTTATCCTATTATAAAACACTTATTTATGTACCGCTTGCTATAGTAACAGCTCTTGGAACATCTATATTTCCAAAGATAATACAAGCGTTTGTGTGTAAGGATAGAAAAGAATTAAAGAAGCAAACTAGTTATTCCTTTAGAATGATGTATATAATAGTTATGCCAGCTACCTTTGGATTAGCAATATTAAGTAAGGAAATATATACTTTCTTATTTCCTTCTAATTCAGGATATACGTTACTTATGTATGGTTCGGCATTATTAATATTTATGTCAATAACAACAATACAAAATGTTATATTACAAGGAATTAATAAATTATACTTAATTATAGTATCAGCTAGTATTGGATTATTTGCAAAAATAATTATAAACATAGTTTTAGTTGCAATTCCAAGTGTTAACATAATGGGAGCAGTAGTTGCAACTTTTGTATCATTTATTATACCTACTGTAATAAATCATAGAAAAATAAAAGAATTCTTTAAAGTAAATATTCCTATAGTAAAACAAGCTATTATACCAACTATTTGTTCAATATTAATGGCAATCGGAATATTAATTGCAAAATTCCCTATAACTAAAGTTTCAGATGCATTAGGTGGAGGAAGAATAGTAAGTGCAATTATAACATTAATATTAATTGCTATAGGTGGAACTATTTATCTTTATACTATGATATATTTAGGTGGAATAAAAAGAAAAGACTTAGATTTAATATCACCAACACTATTTAAATTCTTACCAAGAAGATTAAGAAAAAAACTGATATAGATAATGCATAATTGATAATAATCGATTAAAGATAAAATAATAAGGAGGTAGCGTTTAGCTACCTCCTTCATTCAGTTTGTAAAGAGATAAACATTGTATGACTGCGACTTGGAGCGCATGCGACGGAGTAAGGAATATAATGTTTATCTCTTTTTTAGTCTTCTTCAATTCCAAAGAAGTTTAGTATTGTAAATATTGAGAAAGTTATTGCTATAATAATTATATTTTTTAGAATAAGAAAATTATTTAATATATTAGCTGTTAAGGTTCTTAGAATAATAAAAGTTAGGATTCCTAGTAAAGTAAAAATAATTATATTACTAATTGATAAGTTTAAGTATATGTGTTTTTGTACTTCTCTAAGATTTATAAATAAGCTTATACTTGAAGTTATAAATAATGTTATACCATATCCAAGTATATTTACGCCTGGAATGCCAATGAATATAAAAAGACAAACAAGTTCAATAGCAGATATTATTAAAGAATTTCTAAGTATTATACCTTGTCTGTTTAATCCATTTAAAATTCCAAACATAGTGCTAGCAGTAAAGAAAATTGGAGCACTTAGAGATGCTACTTTTATATAGATTCCTAAATCATCTCTTTTGAAAAACATTTGTCCAAGGGAGGTTGGTACTAGGTTACATATAACTGTAGTAGCAAGTCCAAGTAAAAATGCAATTTTCATAACTTTTTTTATTCTTATAGAAGCATTATAGTAGTCCCTTCGACTTATAGTTTCCGAAAGGTCTGGAACTATTAAAGAGTTAATAGACATAACAACTATCATTGGAAATGTGACTATAGTTAATGCCATACCTGTAAACTTTCCTATCATGCCTAAAGCTGCAGTTGCATCAAATCCAGCTGCTACTAATCGTCTTGGAACTAGAAGTGTGGATGCAGTTCCAAATAAATTTCCTAAAAATCCATTTATACATAAAGGTAATGCAATAACTAAAACATTAAATAATAATTGTGAAGCTCTTTCAGGTTTATCTAAAGACGGTGGAGATTTCCTTTTTATATTTTTGTAATATATCAAAAGTAAAATTAAACTTTGTAGTTCACCAATAGCTAAAGATAAATAAGCTAAAGTTACAAGGGTAGTAATAGAAGTAGAGTTAAATATAAAAATAAGTAATGTTATAGTAATTATACGCATAGCCTTTTCTAAAATATCAATAAATGAAGGTACTACTATTTTTGTTACACCATAAAAATACCCTTTTAAAATGTTTGATAAAGCTATAAAGACCATTGCTGGACAAGTTATTCTAATAGCATTTACAGTTCTCATATCATGAATTCCATATTTACTTATGTAAGGAGCTAAAAAAAACACAATTACTCCGATAAGTACAGCCCATATTACATTAAAGCTTGCAACACATTTAATAGTTTTACTTATATTATTATATTGTCCCTTTGACTTATAGATAGCTGAAACCTGAGATATAGCAGCTATTATTCCAGCTGTCATAAGACAAATAAAAAGATTATAAATAGGCATTACGAGTCCATAAAGCCCAAGACCAACAGGACCTATAAGATCTGCTAAATAAATTGAAAAAATAAATCCTAAAACTCCTGTTGTAACATTAGATGCAGTTAGAAGCATAGAATTTTTTAAAAAACTATCTTCTTTCAAATTTTTCACCCCCAATCAATACAGTTATATCTATTCTTAAATCAATATAAATATGAATATGTAAAAAATTTTAAATATAATATGGAATTTATTAATATTTTTTACTAAGTATAAATATAAATATAATGTAACTTATGTAATATGGAGGTAAGGTGAGATGGGAAAAACAATAGTTTTAAATTTATCAGATGTAAAGCTACAGGGAAATATATTAGATATTGGAGAAAGCTTTGGTGT
This sequence comes from Clostridium gallinarum, assembly GCF_014836325.1. Classification (GTDB taxonomy): domain Bacteria; phylum Bacillota; class Clostridia; order Clostridiales; family Clostridiaceae; genus Clostridium; species Clostridium gallinarum. The sequence goes on along the minus strand of NZ_JACSQZ010000003.1, from coordinate 43,326 downwards.
TATTTACAATATATCAAAGGAAGTAATGAATGAAGTATCTGTAGATTATGTATATGCTGAAGAAAATAATAATCTTATAAAAAAGGAATATAATATTTGTACTATGTTTTTTTGTTTAAGTAGGTTTTGGAATGCTTCAACTAGATTAAAGTTGATTGAAGAAGTAAGCAAATATATAGAATCTGGTGGAGAATTATTTATATGGGATATAAATAAAGAAATAAAGGATATGGTTAATAATAAAATAATAACAATTTTACCCTCAGGAAAATTAAGAGAATTCGAATTTAAGAATTTAAATCCATTAATAAAATCTAATATAGAAGAAAATAAAAAACTCCTTGAAAAATATTATAAAATAGAAGAAACTAAACTATGGGAGGATATTCATTTTATAAGAGCTAGTAAAATATAAGTTTTAAGTTGAAGGGAGAAAAATACGTATGAAAATTTTACTTACAGCTATAAATTCTAAGTTTGTACACAGTAATTTGGCTGTTAGATATTTAAAAGCATTTACAAAAGATATGAATTATGATTGTAAAATTAGGGAGTTTTCTATAAATGATAGAGAAGAGAAGATTTTAGAAGAAATAATTTTAGAAAAGCCTGATGTTGTGGCATTTTCCACTTATATATGGAATATAGAAATGATAAATCGTTTATCAAATTTAATAAAGTTAGTAGATGAAAATATTGAAATACTTTATGGTGGACCAGAAGTATCCTATGATAGTCAAAATATACTTAAAGAGCTTAATGGGGAGTATATTATTGAAGGTGAGGGTGAAAAAACATATAGAGAATTTGTAGAATATAAATTAGGTGAAAGAGATATAAATACTATAAGAGGATTATACTATAAAAAGGATAATGAAATTTTATTTAATGGTAAAAGACCTTTAATGAACATGAATGAAATAGTTTTTCCTTATGAAGAAGATGAAAATTTAGATAATAAGATAGTATATTATGAGGCATCTAGAGGTTGTCCGTTTAATTGTAAATATTGTTTATCATCTACGGTTCATGGAGTTAGATTTCTAGATGCAGAAAGAGTAAAGAAGGAATTAAAATATTTTATAGATAAGGAAGTTAGACTTGTAAAGTTTGTAGATAGAACATTTAACTGTAATCATAAGTTTACAATGGCTATATGGGAGTTTTTAATTAATCAAGATACTAAAACACAATTCCATTTTGAAATATCTGCCGATATATTGAAAAAGGCAGAATTAGAGCTACTAAGAAAGGCTCCTAAGGATAGATTCCAGTTTGAGGTTGGAGTTCAAACTACTAATGATGATGTATTAAATAGAATAAATAGATTTGTTAATTTTAGTGATATTAAGGAAAAGGTTGATGAACTTCTTCAAATAAGAAATATAAAACAGCATTTAGATCTTATTGCAGGTCTTCCAGGAGAGGATTATGAATCTTTCAAAAAATCTTTTAATGATGTTTATAGTATAAGTCCAGAAGAAATACAATTAGGTTTTTTAAAACTATTAAGAGGTTCTTCTATGAGAGAAGAAGCAGAAGATTATGGAATGAAGTATTCACCATATCCACCTTATGAAATATTAAAAACAAAGGATATAAGCTATTATGAACTCTTAAAGCTTAAAAAAGTTGAGGAGATGGTTGATAAATACTATAACTCACAAAAATTTAATAACATAATAAAATATTTAGTAAAGAAATTTGAAACTCCATTTGATTTCTATTATGAGCTTGGAATGTACTTTGAGAAAAAGGGGTATTTCAATAGAAATATAGGAAATAGTGAATATTATAGAGTATTTTTAGATTTTAATATGGAGATATTAAAAGAAGATAATCATATATTAAAAGAGTTTTTAAGATTTGATTACTTAAGTTTTAATAAAAAAAGAGGAATTCCAGAATTTATAAAGAAAAGTATAGATAAAGAACTAGAAGAAAAAATAAAAGAGAAGTTAAGAGTTAAATATTCTTTTAAAGATTATTATTTGGAATCATTTGATATTAATATTAATAAATTTAAAGAAGATTCGATAATAGTTAAAGAAAAGGATTATTATTTATTTGGTTATGGAGGTGATATAATAAATATAACTGATGAGATAAATGAAGATTAAGGAAATAAAAGTTAACAATTCTCTGAAGAAAACATTTACAATTCTAGGAAAACTAATATGGTTTTTCTAGAATAAAGATAAAGATGTTGAAAAAAACAGGAAAAAGTGTATAATAAATAATAGTAAAGAGTAATCAATACTATATAAAGTATTAATTTCTATATTATCAAAAAGATAAAGGTGGTGAGATTTTGGCATTAGAAGCAATAAATGATATAAAAAAAGCTGAGAATAAGGCAGAAGAGCTAATTCAAGAAGCTACAATTAAGTCTAAAGAAATAATTAACAGCGCAAGGATCCAAGCAGAAGAAGAATATAATAAAATAATAGAAAGCGCGAACTTAAGAAAAGATCAAATTTTTAAGAAATCAGAAGAAGAAGGAAGATTAGAGTCAACACCTATATTAGAAAATGGTGAAAAAGAAGTACAAAAAATCAAAAATGTTTCTGATGATAAGAAAAATAATGCTATTAATTTAATCGTTGAGAGGATAGTGAAGATTCATGGCAATAGTTAAGATGAATAAGTTCACTTTACTTACCTTTGAATCTAAGAAGAAAAAACTCTTAAAAGAAATGCAAGGATTATCTAATGTTGAGTTTATTAACTTGCAAGATGAAGATTTTCTTGAAAAATATGAAGAGTTAAAAGAGTTATCTAGGGATAATGATGATAACGAAGCTTCAAGTTATGAGGAAGATCTTGCAAAGACAAAGTTTGGAGTTGATTTTTTAAGTAAATACGTTCCTAAAAAGTCTACACTAAAAGCTTTAAAGGAAGAAAAAATGACTTTAACTTTGGATGAATTAGAAAACTATGTTAAATCCTCTAATTGGTTAGATAGTTATGAAAAAGCAAAAAAAAGAGATGAAGAGTTAGCTAAATTAGATTCGCAAGTTACAAAGTTACAATCTGAAATAGAAACCTTAATTCCATGGGAAAGTTTAGATGTAGCATTTGGTGAACTTAAAACTTTAAAAGATACTACTTATTATTTAGGAACTATAGCTAAGTCATATGAAGAAACATTACTTCAAGAATTAAACAATGCATATATTGAAATTATTTCAAGAAGTAATAATGATATTAATTTATTGATTTTAGCAAATAAGGAGTATGAAGAAAATATTTCAGAATTTTTAAGAAGTATTGGATTTAGTTCTTTTAAAACAGAATATGAGGGTGAACCTTTAAAATTAGTTTTAGATTTTAAACATCAAATAGAAGAAATTCAATCAAAGAAGTTCTTTGTACAAGAAGAAATTTCAGATCTTGAAGAAGATTTGAAAAAATTACAACTTGCATATGATTATTTTGCAAGTAAGGTTGAGAGAAGTAAAGTTTCTAAGAACTTTTTAAGAACTAAAAATATTTGTGCAATTCAAGGATGGATAGCAGAAGAAGAAAGCGAAAGCTTAAGAGCTGTATGTAATGATACACTAGGTAATGATTATTATATAGAGTTTGAAGATGTTAAAGAAGATGAGGTTGATAATGTACCTATTAAGCTAAAAAATGGAGAGCTTGTATCTGCTTTTGAAAGTGTTACAGGTATGTATAGTTATCCTAAATATAATGAAATAGACCCAACTCCACTCCTTGCACCATTTTATTTAATATTCTTTGGAATGATGGTTGCAGATGCTGGATATGGATTATTAGTATTAATAGGATCACTAATAGCACTTAAATACTTTAAATTAAGTGATGGAATGAAAGATTTTGCAAGATTTTTCTTTTATTTAAGTTTTCCAACAATATTCTTTGGAGCAATATATGGATCATTCTTTGGAGATGTAATAACTTTACCAACTCAAATAATAGATACTAATAAGAATGTTATGACTATAGTTTATTTATCTTTAGGACTTGGAGTTATTCAAATATTCTTTGGATTATTTATAAAAGTATATAGTTTAGTAAGAATAGGAAAGGTTAAGGATGCTCTATTAGATGCAGGTTCTTGGATAATAACTTTATTATCTATAGGTGGTTTAGCAACTGCTAAGTTATTGAAATTACCAAATATAGTTGGAAATATTTTTATAGTTACAATGGTTATTGGTATGATACTAATAGTTATTGGTGGAGGAAGAGAAGAAAAATCCTTTGGAGCTAAGGCTGGTCAAGGTTTATACTCTCTATATGGTATAACAGGCTATGTAGGAGATTTAGTATCTTATACAAGACTTATGGCTTTAGGACTTGCAGGTGGATCTATTGCAGGGGCATTAAATTTATTAATACACACATTACCAGGAGTTGCTGCAATAGTAATAGGACCAATATTATTTGTATTGTTCCACATATTTAATTTAGGATTATCTTTACTTGGAGCATATGTTCATACAGCAAGACTTCAATATGTTGAATATTTCTCTAAGTTTTATGATGGCGGAGGAAGACCGTTTAAGGCATTTAAAGGATCAGAAAAATATATAAGGATCAAAAGAAATTAGGAGGAATTATAAAATGGAAATGACATGGATTCAATTTTTTATAGAAAATAATGGAGGAATGATTTTAGCTGCAATGGGAATTGCATTAGCTGTTGGTTTATCAGGTATCGGATCTGCTAAAGGTGTTGGTATAGTGGGTGAAGCAGCTACAGGATTAGTTACTGAAGAGCCAGAAAAGTTTGGTAAGGCACTTGTACTTCAATTATTACCAGGTACTCAAGGTTTATATGGTTTCGTTATAGGTTTCTTAATATTCACTAAGATATCAGCTGGTATGCCTTTTGAACAAGGTTTATATTTATTAGGAGCAGGTCTACCAATAGCATTTGCAGGTCTTTGGTCAGGTATAGCTCAAGGTAAAGTTGCTGCAGCAGGTATTCAAATATTAGCTAAAAACCCAGAACATAATACTAAGGGTATAATTTTAGCAGCAATGGTTGAAACATATGCATTATTAGGTTTCGTTATTTCATTTATGTTAGTAAACAAAGGATTCTAGGATTGGAGAGAATAGGCGATGGCAAATATTAATAATCTAACTTCTAAAATCCTTAAGGATTCGGAAGAAAGAAAGGAAAGCATTCTAGCTTCTGCAGAAGAGGAAAAGAATAAGATTCTTTCAAAAAAAGTAGCTAAAGCCAAGGAACTAGAAACAGAAATAATAAAAAAGGCTGAGGTTGAAGCTAAGAATAGAAAAGAAAGAATTATATCATCTGCTTCTTTAAAAGTTAGAAATGATAAGTTGGCTGCAAAGCAAGAAGTTATAAAGGAAGTATTTGATAAGAGTATAGATGTGTTATCTTCTATTTCAGGAGATGATTTTCTAAGATTTGTAAAAAATACAATCCTTTCTTTAGGAAATATAGGAGAGCAAAATCTTATATTAAATAAAGATGGAATGGAATTAGTTGATCTTACTTTTATATATGATTTAAATCAATCCTTAGGAGATAAGGGAAATATAAAGTTAAGTTCTAATATCGGAAATTTTAAGGGTGGTTTTATCCTTGAAAGAAATGGTATAGAAATAAATAACACATATGAGGCTTTAGTAAGTTCATTAAAGGATGAATTGGAGTTTGAAGTGGCAAATGTGCTATTTAATTAAGGAGGGTAAGAGATGGATGTAATGAAATTTACCCAGGCGGTATCAAGAATATGGGTTTTAGAAACTAAACTTCTTGATAAACCGAAAGTTGAAAGAATGATTGAAGCTCCATCTGCTAGTGAAGTTCTTAGAATATTAAATGAAACTGAGTATGCTAATGTTTCATCTAATATAAAAAGACCAGAGGATTATGAAGAAATATTAACAGCTGAATTAAAAAGAGTGTATGATTTAGTTTATGAAATAAGCCCTGTAAAAGAAGTAGTTAAGATTATGAGTTTAAAATACGATTATCATAATGTTAAAGTTCTTTTAAAGGCTAAAGTATTAGGTAAGGATTTTTCTTCAATGCTTATAAAACTTGGAAATATAGATTTACAAGAAATTAAGCGTAAGATAGATGGAGATAATTTAAAAAGCTTAAATGGAACCATTGGAAAAGGAGTTCAAGAAGCTATGAAGGTCTTTGAAGAAACTAAAGACCCTCAAAAGATAGATATAATAATAGATAAATATATGTACAAAGAATTAGTAGAAATAAAAAATTCTTTAAATTATAAATTTATAGATAATTTAGTTAAAGCTATGATAGATTCTACTAATATAAGAACTTTACTTAGAATTAAAAAACAAAATAAGGGAAGAGATTTTGCTAGCGAAGTAATAGTAGAAGGTGGAGCAATAGATAGTAGTAAATTAGTATCTCTATTGAATGAATCACCAGAAAATATAATGGCTAAGTTACAAAGTACAATTTATTCTGATTTAGTTAAAGAAGGATTTGAAGGTTATATCCAAACTGAATCAGCAAGTCTTCTAGAAAAGTTAAGTGATAATTATATTATGGACTTAATGAAGGATTCTAAGTTAGTTACTTTTGGACCAGAAAAAATATTATCTTATATTTATGCGAAGGAAACTGAAATAAAAATTATAAGAATTATAATGGTTGGCAAGCTTAATAATATTGCTGAAGAAGTAATAAGGGAAAGGCTGCGTGATATATATGCATAAGAAAATAGGTGTTGTTGGTGATAAAGATTCAATTTTAGCATTTAAGGCTTTAGGAATAGATGTATTTCCAGTAGTTGAAGCTGATGAAGCAAGAAGAGCAGTTGATAATTGTGCAAGAAATAATTATGCAGTAATATTTGTAACTGAACAAATAGCTAAAGATATAGAAGAAACTATAGCTCGTTATAATGAACAATTACTTCCAGCGGTAATATTAATTCCAAGCAATCAAGGTTCATTAAATATTGGACTTAAGAAAATTAGTGATAGTGTGGAAAAAGCTGTTGGCGTTAATATTTTATAGGAAGGTAGGTTAGTAAGTTGAAAACCGGAAAGATAATTAAGGTTGCAGGTCCCTTAGTAGTAGCTGAAGGGATGGAAGATGCAAATATATTCGACATGGTTAAAGTTGGTGAAAAAGGCCTTATCGGTGAAATAATTGAAATGAGAGCTGATAAAGCATCTATCCAAGTTTACGAAGAAACTACAGGTATTGGACCAGGAGACCCAGTTGTTACAACTGGAGAACCATTAAGTATAGAATTAGGACCAGGTCTTATTGAATCAATGTTCGATGGAATCCAAAGACCACTTGATGCTTTTGCAAAGGCAGCAAACTCACCATTCTTAACAAAAGGTGTTGCTGTTAAGTCTTTAAATAGAGAAAAGCTTTGGAAGTTCGTTCCTACAGCTAAAGTTGGAGATGTAGTAGAATCTGGAGATGTTATTGGAACAGTTCAAGAAACTACAGTAGTACTTCATAAAATAATGGTACCTTATGGTGTTAAGGGTACTATAAAAGAAATAAAAGAAGGAGATTTCACTATAGTTGATACTGTATGCATAGTAGAAACTGAAAAAGGTGATAAGGAATTAACTTTAATGCAAAAATGGCCTGCAAGAAAAGGTAGACCATATGCAAGAAAATTAAAACCTGATGCTCCAATGACTACAGGTCAAAGAGTTATAGATACATTTTTCCCAGTTGCTAAAGGTGGTGCAGCTGCAGTTCCAGGTCCTTTCGGAGCAGGAAAAACAGTAGTACAACACCAAGTAGCTAAATGGGGAGATACTGAAATAGTTGTTTATGTTGGATGTGGAGAGCGTGGAAACGAAATGACAGACGTTCTTAATGAGTTCCCAGAACTTAAAGATCCAAAGACTGGTGAAAGCTTAATGAAGAGAACAGTACTTATTGCTAATACTTCAAATATGCCAGTTGCAGCTAGAGAAGCTTGTATTTACACAGGTATAACTATTGCAGAATATTTTAGAGATATGGGATATTCAGTTTCAATTATGGCTGATTCAACATCAAGATGGGCAGAAGCTTTAAGAGAAATGTCTGGTAGACTTGAAGAAATGCCAGGAGATGAAGGTTATCCAGCTTACCTTGGATCAAGGCTTGCTGATTATTATGAAAGAGCTGGTAAGGTAATTTGCTTAGGTAAAGATGGAAGAGAAGGAGCTGTAACAGCTATAGGAGCAGTTTCACCTCCAGGAGGAGACCTTTCAGAGCCAGTTACTCAAGCAACTCTTAGAATAGTTAAGGTATTCTGGGGATTAGATGCTCAGTTAGCTTATAAGAGACACTTCCCATCAATAAACTGGTTAAATTCTTATTCATTATATGCAGATACAATAGATGAATGGATGAATGGAGAAGTTGCATCAGATTGGTCATCATTAAGACAAGAAGCTATGACATTATTACAAGAAGAGTCAGGACTTCAAGAAATAGTAAGCCTTGTTGGTATAGATGCTTTATCAGAAAATGATAGATTAAAACTAGAAGTATCTAAGTCAATTAGAGAAGACTATCTTCAACAAAATGCATTCCATGAAGTGGATACATATGCATCATTAGATAAACAATATAAGATGCTAAAGTTAATACTTCTATTTAAAAAGGAAGCAGAAAGAGCTTTAAAAGCAGGTGTGTATTTAAATAAAATCTTAGGATTAAGTGAAATTAGAGATAAAATTGCAAGAAGTAAATATATTGCAGAAGATAATTTAGATAAAATGAATGAAATTGAAATGGAATTAAAATCTGCTATAGATACATTAATCAACGAAGAAGGAGGGGTTCTAGATGCTTAGAGAATATAAGACAGTAACAGAAGTTGTAGGACCTTTAATGGTAGTTGAAGGTGTTGAAGGCGTTAAATATGATGAATTAGTTGAAGTAGAACTTCAAACTGGTGAAATTAGAAGAGGTAAAGTTCTTGAAATTAATGGAACTAGAGCTATGGTTCAACTTTTCGAAGGTTCATCAGGAATTAATTTAAAAGGAACAAAGGCAAAATTCTTAGGAAGACCTCTTGAACTAGGTGTTTCAGAAGATATGCTTGGAAGAATATTTGATGGTATGGGACACCCTATAGATAACGGTCCTAATATAATACCAGAAAAAAGAGTAGATATAAATGGAGAAGCTATAAATCCAGTTTCTAGAGATTATCCATCAGAATTTATACAAACAGGTATATCTGCTATAGATGGACTTAATACTTTAGTTAGAGGACAAAAGTTACCTGTTTTCTCAGGATCAGGACTTCCTCATGCACAATTAGCTGCTCAAATTGCAAGACAAGCGAGAGTTTTAAATTCTGATGCTAACTTTGCAGTTGTATTTGCTGCTATAGGTATTACTTTCGAAGAATCTCAATTCTTCGTAGATGAATTTAATAAAACTGGTGCTATAGATAATTCAGTATTATTTATGAACCTTGCATCAGACCCAGCAATAGAAAGAATAGCTACTCCTAGAATGGCTCTTACTACAGCAGAATTTTTAGCTTATGAAAAAGGAATGCATGTACTTGTTATTATGACAGATATAACAAATTATGCAGAAGCTTTAAGAGAAGTTTCTGCAGCTAGAAAAGAAGTTCCAGGAAGAAGAGGATATCCGGGATATTTATATACTGACCTTTCAACTTTATATGAAAGAGCAGGAAGACTTAGAGGAAGAGAAGGATCTATTACTCAAATTCCGATACTTACAATGCCTGAAGATGATAAGACACATCCAATTCCAGACTTAACTGGATACATTACAGAAGGTCAAATTATCCTTTCTAGAGAATTATATAAGAAGGGAATTATGCCTCCAATAGATGTTCTTCCATCATTATCAAGACTTAAAGATAAAGGTATTGGAAGAAATAAGACAAGAGAAGATCATGCTGATACAATGAACCAATTATTCTCAGCTTATGCACAAGGTAAGCAAGCAAAGGAATTATCAGCTATCTTAGGTGAATCTGCATTATCAGATACTGATAAGCAATATGCAAAATTTGCAGAAGCTTTTGAAGAACAATATGTATCTCAAGGTTTCACTGCTAATAGAAGCATAGAAGAAACATTAGAATTAGGATGGAAGCTTTTAAAGATACTACCAAGAACAGAGCTTAAGAGAATTAGAGATGAGTATCTTGAAAAGTATATGCCAAAGGGAGATGAAGAATAGCCATGGCAAGATTAAATGTCAATCCTACTAGAATGGAGATGTCTAAGCTTAAGAAAAGATTAGTTACAGCTACAAGAGGACATAAACTTTTAAAGGATAAGCAAGATGAGCTTATGAGGCAATTCGTTAATCTTGTCAAATATAATAATGAATTAAGAAAATCTGTAGAAGCAGAGCTTCAAGGATCACTTAAGGACTTTGTTATGGCTAGAGCTGTTATGAGCTCAGAATTTTTAGAGGAAGCAGTAGCTTATCCAAAAGAAAGTATATCTGTTGAAGTAGGAACTAAAAATATAATGAGTGTTAATGTTCCAACCATGGATTTTCATAGACAGCTTGAAGGTGATGAAGGAAGTATATTTCCATATGGTTTTGCAAGTACATCATCTGAATTAGATGATTCTATAGATAAGCTTTATAGTATATTACCTAAGCTATTAGAACTTGCAGAAGTTGAAAAATCAACTCAGCTTATGGCAGATGAAATAGAAAAAACAAGAAGAAGAGTTAATGCTTTAGAGTATATGACTATTCCTTCATTACAAGAAACTATTAAGTATATTAGAATGAAGCTTGATGAAAATGAAAGAGGAGCTTTAACTAGACTTATGAAAGTTAAAGATATGATACAAGCAAAGAACTAAAACAAATCCCCTATTTTAGGGGATTTATTTTTTAGAAAATTATAATAAACTCAAATATGTAGACAGATTTATGATAGTAGTAAAATTCATAGTGTAAGAATTAGAGTTTTAATAATTTCCTTCTTTCAGTTTGCAAAGATATAAACATTGTATGAGGTTGACTTGGAGCTTGCGACGGAGCAAGGAATATAATGTTTATCTCGTTTTTTCATTGATAATAATAAGGGTTAATAGTATAATAAAGTAATGATTAATTAACATAATATAAGATCATTTAAAGTTAAGGAGAAAATTATGCGATATATATTATCCTTTATATTAGCATTTTCAATAGTATATTTTATAACACCGAGTATAATAAAGCTATCATATAAATATAGTTTTACAGATAAACCAACTAAAAGAAAAAAACATAGTAAAGAAACTCCTCTTTGTGGTGGAGTGACTATGTTTATAGGCTTTTTTATAGTATATTTTTTAGTAAATAGATATTCTTTAATAAATGAAAAACTATGGGTATTTTTAGGATCTATATTGATTTTAGGTATAGGGCTAGTAGATGATTATTATAAAACTAGGGGAAAAGAGTTTCCTATATATCCAAGGTTAATTGTTCAACTAATAGCTGCATTTATGATTTATAATGCGGGTATAGCTTTTAGAGGTTTTACTAATCCTTTTACAGGAGAGTATATACTATTAACTAAGGCGATACAAATTTTACTTACAATTACTTGGATTTTTGGAGTAACAACTGTAATAAATTGGTCTGACGGTATGGATGGACTAGCTGGTGGATTGTCTTTTATCTCTTCTTTAACTTTTGCAGCAGCCGCAATTATACTAAATCAAAGTGAATCCGTAACTATGTCATTAATAATTTCAGGAGTTACATTAGGATTTTTAGTATATAATAAATATCCAGCAAAGATATTTATGGGGGATTCTGGAGCTAATTTTCTAGGATTTATGCTAAGTATAATAGCTTTAGATGGAGCATTTAAACAAGCTACATTAATGAGTCTATTTATACCGATTCTAGCTTTAGCAATACCTATATTTGATAATATATTTGTTATAATTAAAAGATTTAAAGATGGAAAACCTGTTTATCAAGCAGATAGAAGTCAAATTCATTATAGATTAGAAGCTAAGGGATTTACACCTAAGCAAGTTGTAATGTACATAAACATGGTAAGTCTTGCATTTAGTTTAATTTCAATAATACTATTACTTATTAAAAATTAAGTTAATAAAGTTACTATGAAAAATATATAAATTAATGAAAGAACTATTTAATTAGTTTACTTATATAAAGGAGTTGTTTATAGCAGCTCCTTTTATAATTTCCTTCCTTCAGTTTGGAAGTGTTAAAGTATCATAGCAAGGTGACTTGGAGCTTGCGACGGAACCTGGATATGATACTTTAACACTTTTTTTATTAATTGACTTGGATATATTTGGGTGGTATAATTTATAAAATATTAAAAAGGGGGAAGATCTTATGTATAATGGGGAATTAGTTAAATTAAGAGCTTATAAAGAAGAAGATATTGAAAGAGCAGTAGGATTTATTAATGATGAAGAAGTTAAAAAGCTACTTGATTCAAATACACCATTTCCAATGACTAAATGGCAAGAAGAAGAATGGATAAAAAGCAGGAAAGCTGGATCTGATTCCACTTATGATTTTGCAATTGAAGATTTAGAAACTGGTAAATATATTGGTGGATGTAGCATTAATGAATGTGATTTGAAAAATAGACATTGTACTATTGGAATAATGATAGGTGATAAGGAATATTGGGGTAAAGGCTATGGTAGTGATGCTTTAAAAGTACTTATTAAATTTATATTTGAAGAATTAAATATGAATAAGATAAAACTTGGTGTATTTTCTTTTAATAGTAGAGCTATAGCATGTTATAAGAAAGTTGGATTTAAAGAAGAAGGTATATTAAAATATGAGCTATATAGAAGTGGGAAGTATTACGATATAGTTCAAATGGCGATATTTAAAGACGAATGGATTTAATTTTGAAAAGCAAAATTATAAATTGATAATGCATTATGCATTACCAATTATAAATTATAAGTATGGTGTATTTTTATATAAGTTAGGAAACAAGAAAAAATTATATATACTTCTTATGTATTTACAAATAATGTTAAATGGATTATAATAAACAAAAGAATATTTAGAAACTTATCAAGAGTGGTGGAGGGACTGGCCCTATGAAACCCGGCAACCTACAAGTTTTAATGTTATTAATTATTGTGTGGTGCTAATTCCTGTTAGATAAGGGTAATATATGGGCAATTAGTGTACCTAAAGGTTATCCTTTGGGTACTTTTTTGTTTTGCAATAAGCATAGGGGGAGAATTATGAATATTAATAATTTATTTAAAGAGAAAAAGGTGGTTTTTTCATTTGAAGTATTTCCACCAAAGCAAGTTTCAAAGATAGACACAATATACAATACTTTAGAAGAATTAAAGGGGTTAAGTCCAGATTTTATTAGTGTAACTTATGGGGCGGGGGGAAGCTTAAGCAAAAATAGGACTTGTGAAATATCTTCTATAATAAAGAATAAATATGGTATAGAGCCATTAGCTCACTTAACTTGTATAAACTCATCTAAGGAAGAGGTAACTAAAATATTAGATGATCTGAAAAGAGAAGGTGTGGAAAATGTTTTAGCTTTAAGGGGAGATATTCCACTTGAGTATAAAGGAAATAGTAGTTTTAAGTATTCTGGTGATTTAATTACACATATTAAAGAAAGAAATGATTTTAATATAGTTGGGGCTTGTTATCCAGAAGGACATTTAGAAAGTAAATCTTATGAAGAAGATTTTTTAAATATAAAAAGAAAACAAGAATTAGGAGCAACACATTTAATATCTCAATTGTTTTTTGATAATGAAATTTTTTATGATTTTTTAGAAAAGAAAGATAAGTATGGAGTTAAAATTTCTATTCAAGCTGGAATTATGCCTGTAATTAATACTAAACAAATAAAAAGAGTAGTAAGCTTGTGTGGTGCTAAACTTCCGAAGAAGTTTATTAAAATAATGAATAAATACGAATACAATCCAGAAGCTTTAAGAGATGCTGGAATTGCTTATGCAACTGAGCAAATTATAGATTTAATTTCAACTGGAGTAGATGGAATTCATTTATATACTATGAACAATTCATATGTAGCAAAAAAAATTGCTGAAAGTACTTCATCAATTATTAAGACTATAAATAATTATAAAGATATAGTAATTTAGTTAGATTAGAATAAAAGGAGTAAATGGAATGGAAAAGGTAGAGAGTTTTGAATTAGATCACAGAGTAGTTAAAGCACCTTATATTAGAAAGTGTTGCTTATTACAAGGAGAAAATGGAGATAAGGTAAGTAAATTTGATTTAAGATTTTTACAACCTAATAAAGAAGCTTTTGGAACAGCTGCTATGCATGGGTTAGAACACTTATTAGCTCATCAGCTTAGAAAAGAAATCAATGGAATAATAGATTTATCTCCTATGGGATGTAGAACAGGATTTTATTTAACTATATGGGGAGATATAGAATCTTCAGCGATAAAAAATTCTTTAGAAAAATCTTTAAAGGATATTTTAGAAGTTAATGAAATTCCAGCTGCGAATGAGATTCAATGTGGTAATTATAGAGATTTATCATTGTTTGGAGCTAAAGAGTACGCAAAATTAGTGCTAATACAAGGATTTTCATTAATAAGTTAGAAAAAAAATTAACAATTAAAAAAATTGTATTTCTATTTTTTGAAGGAATACAATTTTTTTATTTCATAATTTAAGAAGATATGGTAATATATAGTTATCAAAATTGAATATTCAGAATATTTGGTATAAAAGGGAGATGTTTTGGTGGACAAGTGTAATAAGTTTAAGGATTTAGAACTATTTATCCAAAAAGGTAATGATGATGAAAGCTCTTTAATAGCTGTCTTACATCATGCTCAAAATCTTTATGGATATTTAGGAAGGGAAGTACAGGAATATGTAGCCAATAGATTAAATATTCCACTTTCAAAAGTTTATGGGGTAATAACTTTTTATTCATATTTTTCAACTGAGCCAAAAGGTAAATATGTTATTAGTATATGTATTGGAACTGCTTGCTTTGTTAGAGGAGCAAAGGATATATTGGAAGATTTTAAAAAGGTTCTTGGTATAAAAGAGGGGGAAACTACCAAGGATGGACTATTTACTTTAGATACTTTAAGATGTGTTGGATCATGTGCTATTGCACCAGTTGTTTTAGTAAATGATAAGGTTTACGGACGCTTTGCTAAATCACAAGTAAATGAACTAATTAATAATTTAAGGGAGCAAGGTTAATATGGATAGAATAATGACTTATGAAAATTTATTACAAAAGGTTGATTATTATAAAAGTAAAATAGAGATAAGAGAAAATCCTGAAAAGTTTAATAAAGAAGAAATAAAAGAAAGACATATTTTAATTTGTGGGGGACCTGGATGCAAAACTTCTAATGCAGATAAAATACAGGAGGCTTTTAAATTAGAAATAGAAGAATTGAATTTAGGAGAAGAAGTTAAAGTTATAATGACAGGCTGTTTTGGTTTTTGTGCTAAGGGACCTATAATAGAAATAATGCCAGATAGAACTTTTTATGTACAAGTTACTGAAGAGGATGTTAAGGAAATAATAGAAAAGCACATAATTAATGGAGAAATAGTTGATAGATTATTATATGAAAATGAAGAAACTAAGGAAAGAATAAAAGTAAAAGAAGAAATACCATTTTATAAAAAGCAAGTTAAAATAGCTTTAAAAAATTGTGGTTTAATAGATCCTGAAAATATTGAAGAAGCTTTGGCTGTTGGGGCATATACTGCCTTAGCAAAAGCTGTAACAACTATGAGCAATGATGATGTAATAAAAGAAGTAATAGATTCAGGATTAAGAGGAAGGGGAGGTGGAGGTTTCCCAACAGGTATAAAATGGCAAGCAGCTAAAAGAGCTGAAGGTGATATAAAATATGTAATTTGTAATGCAGATGAAGGAGATCCAGGTGCATTTATGGATAGAGCCATATTAGAGGGAGATCCACATTGTGTATTAGAAGCTATGGCTATTTGTGGATATGCTATAGGATCTAATAAGGGATATATTTATATAAGAGCAGAATATCCATTAGCAGTTAATAGGTTAAAAATTGCATTAGAACAAGCAAAGGAAATTGGGCTTTTAGGAAAAAATATATTAAATACTGGATTTGATTTCGATATTGAAATTAAATATGGAGCAGGAGCTTTTGTTTGTGGAGAAGAAACAGCTTTAATACATTCTATTGAAGGGTTAAGAGGAGAGCCAACTAGCAAAATACCTAGGTCGGCAGAAAAAGGTTTATGGCAAAAGCCTACTTGTGTTAGTAATGTGGAAACCTTTGCTAATATTAGTCAAATAATTAATAAGGGTGCTAATTGGTATAAATCTATAGGTTCAGAAAAATCAACAGGCACAAAAGTTTTTGCTTTGGCTGGAAACGTAAACAACGTTGGGTTAGTTGAAGTTCCAATGGGAACTCCACTAAGAGATATTATATATGAAATTGGAGGAGGACTATCTAATAATAAGAGCTTAAAGGCAGTTCAAACAGGTGGACCTTCAGGAGGGTGTATACCAGTAGAACATTTAGATTTACCTATAGAATACGATACATTAAGATCTATAGGATCAATGATGGGATCTGGTGGAATGATAGTTATGGATGAAGATAACTGTATGGTTGATATAGCTAAATTTTATTTAGAATTTATAGTAGAGGAATCTTGTGGTAAATGTACACCATGTAGGATTGGAAATAAGAGAATTTTAGAAATAATAAAGAAAATAACAAATGGAAAGGCTAAAAAAGAAGATTTAGAGAAACTTAAAGAGCTTTGTGAAGTAGTTAAATCTTCGTCATTTTGCGGTCTTGGAGAAACAGCGCCTAATCCAGTATTAAGCACAATGAAGTTTTTTATAAATGAATACGAAGATCATATAATAAACAAAAAATGTACAGCTGGTGTTTGTAAAGGTTTAGTTAAGTATGAAGTTACAGATGATTGTATTGGATGTACAAAGTGTTTAAGAGCATGTCCTGTATTAGCTATTAAAGGAAAGCTTAGAGCAAAACATATTATTAATGATATTAAATGTATAAGATGTGGATTATGTTTTGAAGCTTGCCCTAAAAAGGCTATAGTAAAAACTGGATTAGGAGGCGAAATTTAATGGTTAATGCAAAAATTAATGGTATTAATATAGAAGTAGAAAAAGGGACAAGTATATTAGAGGCTGCAAAAAAGGTTAATATAAATTTACCAACCTTATGTAATATGTATATGATAGATGGTAAAACTAGAAATTGTAAGGGGACTTGTAGAGTTTGTATAGTTGAAGTTGAAGGACAAAATAAATTGATTCCATCATGTGAAACAGAGTTATTAGAGGGAATGTCTGTGAAAACTCATTCATTAAAAGCAGTTAAGGCAAGGAGAACAATAGTAGAGTTACTATTATCTAATCACCCAATGGATTGTCTAAATTGTGAAAAGAATAATAAATGTGAGTTACAAAAGTTGGCTTCAGATTTAGGAATTGACGAAAAAGCTTATATTGGGGAAAAGTCTCATTTTGACTTAGATATATCAGATGGATTTATAAGAGATAGGGAAAAGTGTATATTATGTAGAAGGTGTGTGACTGCATGTAATGAGATTCAAAAAGTTTATGCAATAACAGTTGCAGATAGAGGATTTGGAAGTAATATTTCAACTTTCTTTAATGATAGTATATCCAATACTCAATGTACTTATTGTGGACAATGTGTAGCTGTTTGTCCAACAGGTGCTTTAAGAGAAAAAAGTGATTATAAAAAAGTTTGGGAAGTTATTGATGATAAATATTCCTTAGTTCAAATTGCACCATCAGTTAGATATGCATTAGCAGAAGAATTTGATCTTGAATCTGGAGAATTATCTACAGGAAAAATAGTAACAGCATTAAAGTTATTAGGATTTAAAGGCGTATTTGATACAAATTTTGCTGCTGACTTAACAATAATGGAGGAAGCAACTGAATTTATAAAACGCTTTACTGAAGGTAAAAATCTACCACTTATTACAAGTTGTTGCCCAGCTTGGATAAGATATGCAGAAAATACCTATAATGAGAATTTACATTTAATATCAAGTTGTAAATCACCTCAACAAATGTTTGGAGCAACTGCAAAAAGCTATCTTCCAGAAAAATTAGGAATTAAAAAAGAAGATATAAGTGTTGTTTCTATAATGCCATGTATTGCAAAAAAACATGAAGCAAAAAGAGAGGAAATGCAAGATGTAAATGGAATAAGAGATGTAGATATAGTAATAACAACTAGAGAATTTGCAAAGCTAATAAGAGAAGCAGGTATAGACATAGTAAATTTACCAGAAAGTGATTTTGATAATCCATTAGGTCTTTCTAGTGGAGCAGCAACCATATTTGGTACTAGTGGAGGAGTAATGGAGGCTGCACTTAGAACAGCTTATGAATGGGTAACAGGAAATACTTTAGAGAATATAGATTTTGAAGTTGTAAGAGGATTAGAGGGAATTAAGGAGGCTGTTATAGATCTTAATGGAGTTAAAATTAATATAGCTGTAGCTAGTTCTCTTGGAAATGCAAAAAAAATAATGGATGAAATTAAATCAGGAAACTCAAAATATCATTTCATAGAAATAATGGCTTGCCCAGGAGGATGTATTGATGGTGGTGGACAACCATATATAAAATCAAATAGAGAGAGATTGAAAAAGAGAATGCAGGCTGTATATAAAGATGATAAGGGAAGAACTCTTAGAAAATCTCATGAAAATCCTATGATTAAACAAATTTATGAAGATTTTCTAATAAAACCTAATAGTGAATTAGCTCATAATATTTTACACACACAATATAAAAGTAAGTAAAAATATAAAAAAAAGAGAAATTTAAGAAAGTTTCTCTTTTTTTTACATTATTTAAGCGAAAAAAGGGTAAAAAAGTAGTAAAAAGAGGAATTATAAATAAAAAAAACTATGGAAAAGAATAATGTAGGATAGTATAATTGTTTTATATAAGTTAAATGTAACAAAATGTGATTTTTTTGGACACATTATTAAAAAAAGGTGAATTAAGTAGTATGCTGGAAACAATAATTATTTCATTAGTATTTTGTAAAATAAAGAAATTAAAAATAGGTCCACTATTTAAAAGTTGGGCTATTTATCCAGTTTTGTTTATGGAAATCATTTACATAATTGTACAAGCTAATATATTTATGGAAAATTATTATTTAATTAAATATGTTGGAGCTTTGAAAAGTTTATATTTATGCTCATATTTACCTTTAATATTTGTTTATAAACAATATATTTCAGCTATTATAGGTTCTGGATTTGTTATATTAGGTGGTATTCTAAATGATATAGCAATTGCTGCTAATAATGGATATATGCCTGTATTTCCTAGTTTGTCTTTTATAACTGGATATGCAAAATTAGATGCATTTGATAAGGTAAATGATATACATATATTAGGAAACTCATCTACAAAACTGAAATTTTTAACAGATATATTTGATATAGGATATAGCGTTTTAAGTATAGGAGATATATTTATAAGAGTTTTTGTATTTATTACTATATATAAAACAGTTAAACAATTGAATTTTACTAAAGAAAAAAATTATTAATTATATTAATAATAGAGAGAAAAAGGAGATAAAAGATGTTACAGTTAAAACCAATAGAATTTATACTAAGAGTTATTCCAGAAAGTTTTTTAGTTATTTTTGCAATTTATGTATTTTCTAAAACAACTATAAACAAGAAGAAGTATTTAATAACCAGTATAGTTTTTTCTTTGATTGTATATGCTACTAGAATGCTGCCAATAAATTATGGTGTACATATGATTTTGTCAGTATTATTTTTGTTATTTATTATTACAGCATATAATAATATTGATGTAGTTAGTAGTATAAAAAGTATTATCTCTGTTTATTTAGTACAGTTACTTTCAGAGGCAATTAATGTTTTAATACTTAATCTTATGAATCTGGACTTAGAGACATTATTTAAAAGTGCATTTAATAAAACTATGTTAGGTATTCCATCTTTGATTATTACAGGAATTATAATATTAATATTTTATAAATTAAATAAAAAGAAGAAAGAAGCTTAAGAAAGATGAATTTAGAATTATTATGTAAAAAGATATCATATACAATAAAAAATCAGATTGAAATAGATGAAGAGAAGAGAAGTATTATTGAATATGGATTATTTGCTTTCTTACATATGGGAATATCTATATTATCAATTTTAATAGTTGGATCAGTTTTTAGTGTGGCTATTGAATCATTAATAATTTCTTGTATAATAGCTATTTTAAGAAAATTTTCTGGTGGAGCTCATGCAAGTACACCAATTAATTGTGCAATAGTAGGAATTTTGATTTCTGTTTTTCCTGCATATTTAGGTAAAAATATAAATTTAAATGTTAATTACATAATTTTATTAGGAATACTTATATATATCGTTTCTTTTATAATTATTTATAAATTAGCGCCAGTAGATAGTCCTAATAAGCCAATAAAAAAAGAAGAAAAAATTAAAAAGTTAAAAAAAGGATCTATTACTATATTATGTATATATATGATTGTTGTACTCTTTA
Organism: Clostridium gallinarum; assembly: GCF_014836325.1. Classification (GTDB taxonomy): domain Bacteria; phylum Bacillota; class Clostridia; order Clostridiales; family Clostridiaceae; genus Clostridium; species Clostridium gallinarum. The sequence continues at coordinate 22,756 of NZ_JACSQZ010000003.1, read as the reverse complement.
ACATAATTATATATTATATAAATAGAAAAAATTTAATGTTAGTGTATTCTTTATGTATATATATTGGTATAGCATGGCAAGTTTTTACATTAACAAAAATTGGACATAGTGTTGTTAATATAATAGATTCTTTATTAATAAAAATATTTACTTTTAAAGGGGGAAAGAATAATGAAAAGAATAAACAATAAAGTGTTAATGGCAGTTGCAGCATTTGCTACAGTAGTTGCATCTGTAGTATCTACTTCAGCTTGTTTCTGGGCTATGTATCAACCAGAAGAACCAAAAGCTTTAAGAGATGAATAATTAAATAAATAAAGGTCGGTCTTTCCGATCTTTATTTAAACTATGAGGTGAACAATTTGAGTGAAATAAATAAAGATAAAATAAAGCAAATAAATGATATGGTTTCAGTAGTAAAATTAGCATCATTAATGTTCACAGCTATTATATTCTTTCAATATGTTTTTAATGATAATGAATTTTTAGGTAATTTGGTATATCAACAAATTATATTTATGGCAATAGGGGTAGTAATGTTATTATTATTATCAATATACATAATATGGGCATTTTCTTTAAATGACAGTATAAGTAAAAGTAAATATAGAAAAATGATATTTGTGGAAAACTTAGCTTTTATCGCTATTTTTTTCATAGTAGTACTACTTTCAGGAGCATATAAAAGCGAATATAAGTATATATTTCTTTTTATAATAACGAGTTCTACTATACAATTAGGTTTAAAGCATGGTATAACCGTTGCAGTAATATCATCTAGTTTAATATTAGGAATAGATATTTTTTGTGTTAATACTGGAGAAGTAAATAATTACTTTCAGACAGATTTAATATTATGTGGAATTTTTATTTTAACAGCTTGGCCTTTAGGGTTTTATGTAAAAATAGAAGGAGAACACATTAACAATTTAGAAGAATTAGTAAATAAGGATGGTCTAACCGGAGTATTTAATCATAGATATTTTCATGATGCATTAAAAGAGAAAATAACAGTATCGGAGAAGGATAAAAAGCCTCTTTCTATGATATTTGTTGATATAGATTATTTTAAACATTACAATGATTTATATGGTCATCAAAAAGGTGATGAAGTACTAAGGACAATAGGAAAAATATTAAGAGATAACTTGAGAACAGATGATATAGCAGCAAGATATGGTGGAGAAGAATTTGCAGTAATATTACCTAATACTGATGAAGAAGAAGCTATGATTATCGCTAATAAAATTAGAAAAATCATAGAAGATACAGAGTTTTATGGTGAAAAAAATCAACCTAATGGAGTATTAACAGCATCAATGGGAGTATCTGTATACCCTGATAAGGCTAAAGATGATATTAGTCTAATAAAAAGTGCTGATGATGCGCTGTATAGAGCTAAATTCTTTAAAAAGAATAGAGTTGAAAAATACACATCAATATTAGATGAAATGAGTATTGATATTGAAGAAAAAGATGTAGAATTAGTTGCATCAATAAAAACCTTAATTATAGTAATAAATGCTAAGGATAGATATACATATGGACATTCAGAGAGAGTAGCTTTATATAGTAAGCTTATGGCAGATAAGTTAGAATTAAGTGAGAAAGATAAAAAGAGATTAGTTTATGGGGCTTATATGCATGACATAGGTAAGATTAATGTTGCAAAAGATATATTAAATAAAAAAATGCCTTTAACTAATGAGGAATGGGAAATATTAAAGCGTCATCCACAAGATGGAATAGAAATGATAAAGCATGTTAAAGCTTTAGAAGATATAACACCAATAATATTACATCATCATGAAAAATATAATGGTACAGGATATCCTAATAATCTAAAGGGAGAAGAGATACCTTATTTAGCTAGGATACTAAGTGTTATAGATAGCTTTGATGCAATGACTTCAAATAGACCATATAATATAAGAAAAAGCTATGATGAAGGAATTGATGAATTAAGAAAATTTAGTGGAATTCAATTTGATAAAGAAATAGTAGAAAAGTTTATTGAAGTTATTCAGGAAAATAAAGATCATTTAGATAATTTAATATAAGAATTTTAAATATAATTAAATAAATACATAATTATAAAAGGAAGTGAAATAATCACTTCCTTTTATAATTTTATGTCTTTTTTTACAAGTCTTTTATTAGTATACTCTTTAATAAGCTGATAAGCTACACTGAAAGTAGGAATTCCTATAAGCATACCTATTAAACCTAAAGTACTTCCTCCGACTAACATTGCAAGCATAACCCATATTGCGGAAAGACCAACAGAACTTCCAACAACTTTAGGATAAATTACATTTCCCTCGAATTGTTGTAAACAAAGTATAAATACTATAAACCATAGTGCCTTTATAGGATCAATAAGAAGAATTAAAAATACAGCAGGTACTGTCCCTATAAATGCTCCAAAAACAGGAATTAATGCAGTAACTCCAATTAAAACACTTATTAATAATGCATATGGCATTGAAAAAATAGTCATTCCTATAAAACATAAAGCTCCTAATATAAAGGCTTCTAGACATTGGCCAGTTATAAATTTGGAGAAAGTAATATTTGAAAGATCTCCTATTTCAATTAATTTATTAGCAAAGCTTTTTGGAGTAAAAGCATATAAAAATTTCTTGAATTGGTATATAAGAGTTTCCTTACTTGAAAGCATATAAATAGTCAATACTAAGGAAAGTACAAAGTTAACTATTCCACTTGTTATTGTGACTGTAGTATTTAAAATTCCTGTTAATGATGTGGTTAAGAAATCAGCAAAGAATTTTAAAATCTCTTTCCATGTATTTAGTAAAGTATTATAAAGATTTTCTAATATTTCAGTAGATGAAATATATTGATTTATCAAACTTTCAAAGGATTTAATATAATCTGGTACAGCTTCTAAAAGTGTAGATAAACTTGAAACTAGTTCTGGAATTACAAAAAAAGCTAAAGCTAAAATAAAGCCTATAACAGATATAAAAGTAGCTAAAATAGATAAAGGTCTTTTCATATTTCTGACAAAGCTTGATTTTTCTTTATCTAAAAATTTAAAAACTTTATTCTCAAAAAACATCATCGGTAAATTAAGTACAAAGGCTAAAGCAAAAGCAACTATAAAAGGACTTAGTATTCCGAAGATATTGCCAAAAGTTGATATTAATAACTTTATATTTGATAAAACAAAATATAAAATCATTAAATATGTTCCAAGTAAAATATTTTCTTTAAATTTTTTATTTAATCCCTTCAATTCTTTCAATTATAAAATATCCTCCTGTATGTAAAGTTAAATAATATATAATATAATTTTAAATGAATAGTAAAATGAAGTCTAGTGATAAAGTTGAATCATTTATAAAATAAAAGTAAAATATAAAAAGGAAATACTATGAAAAGTGAAAGGGAGATAAGAGATGAGTAAAATTAAAAAGATAGAAACATTAGCAAGCACAAAATATTTATCACTTTATAGTGCTGATTATATAAATAGAAAAGGTGATTTAAGAAATTGGACTATAGCTTCAAGAAAAACTAAAGAAACAATAGAAAATAATTTTTTTAATAATGAAGATGATAAGATAGATGCAGTTGTAGTAATTGCAAGGCATATTGAGGAAGATAAATTAATAGTAATTAGACAATTTAGAGTACCAATTAATGATTATGTTATAGAACTTCCAGCTGGATTAGTAGATGGTGATGAGAGTTTTGAGGAAGCTGTAAAGAGGGAATTAAAAGAAGAAACAGGCTTAGATTTAATAAGTATAGATAAAGAAGAAACTAAGGAAAAAGTATATGTTTCAGCAGGAATGACTGATGAATCTATTGCCTTAGTAAGATGTACTTGTAATGGAGTTGTATCTAATGAAAATTTAGAAGATGATGAAGATATAGAAGTTATTATGCTTTCAAAAAGTGAAGCAAGAGAACTTATAAAATCAAATGAAAATATAGATGTAAAAGCATTACTTGCAATACAAAATTTTATATTAAGTTAAAAAGATTATAAAATTCACAAAAGAACATAAAATACTAAATATTATAGTTTAAGAGGTATTTTAAATGAGTAAGAAGAAGTATTTTATGAATTTTGGAATGGATGAAGATGTAGTTGAAAATGTTAAAAGAGAACTAGGATATATAAAAAAGAGTGGTAGCTTCACTGGAGAGAAACAAAATAAAATATATTATGAAAAATATAAGGTTAAGAATGAAAAGGGAAGAGTAATTATTTCTCATGGATTTAGTGAATGTATAGAAAAATATTTAGAAGTTATATATTATTTTACTAGAGAAGGCTACTCTATATTTATTATGGAACATAGAGGACATGGAAGATCAGGATGTCTAGGAAGTAATGCAACTCAAGTACATATAGAAGATTTTAATTATTATATCAATGATTTAAAGAAGTTTATTGATAAAGTTGTTATAAAAAAGGAAAATTTATTTTTATTTGCACATTCAATGGGTGGAACAATAGGAACTATGTTTATAGAAAAATATCCAACATATTTTAAAAAGGTAATTTTAACTTCACCTATGTTTAAAATTGCTATAGGAGAAATACCTAATTCAATAGCACTTTTTTTTGCTAAACTAGCAATTATATCTGGAAAGGAAAATGAATTTATAATTGGAAATACACCTTATGAAAGCTCATATGATTTTATATCTGCATCTACATTAAATGAAAGTAGATATAATTATTATTATAGAGAAGTTGTATCAAATACTAAGATACAAAGAGGTGGTGGTTCTTATAGGTGGCTATATGAATCTTTAAAAGCAATTAAATATATATTAAATAAGAATAATATAAAAAATATAAATATACCAATTTTACTTTTCCAAGGGAGTAAAGATGAATTAGTAGGTGTAGATGGTGGTAAGAAATTTGCAGAAAGATGCAGTAAATGCAAATTAATACGATTTGAAAATGCTAATCATGATATTTATTCAGAAAACAATAATATATTAGAAGTTTATCTAGATACTATCTTTGAATTTTTAGAGAAATAAATAGAAATGCTCGCATTTTTATTAACATTATTAATGATAAGAAGATATGATAATATAGAGAAAAAGGAGGAATAAACTTTGGAAGAGTTACTAAAGCTTAAAAATAAAAATGGAAATATAAAAAATATTAAATATAAAACTTTGGATTTAAGTTATATAGATAAGATAATGGAATTACAAGATACAATAATAGAGGATTTAGAAGATAAACAATTATATGCACCGACGGATAGGGAAGAGTTTATAGATTATATAGTAAGCAAGGGTAAAATACTAGGATATTTAGATGAAAATGACGATTTAATAGCCATGGGAGTATATGTTAAAAAAGGATATTCTGAAGGTAATTATGGGTATGATTTAGGATTAAAAGGTGAAGATTTACTTAATGTTGCACAGGTGGAATCTACAGTAGTAAGAAGTGATTATAGAGGGAATGGACTTCAAAAAAAATTATGTGAAAAAATAGAAGAAATTGCAAGAGAAGAAAATGTTAAATTGTTAGCTTCAACAGCTTCCCCATATAATAAATACAGTGTAAATACCTTTGAAAAATTAGGGTATAAGGTAAAAAAAGATAAGTTAAAGTATGGGGGATTAAGAAGATATGTGTTAGCGAAAGAGCTTTAGGATGCTTGCACATAATTAAGAATTAAGAATGAAAATTAAGAAGTGATGAAAAAATTCTAAAGGAGTTTAAAGAAGTTTTATAGGCTGTCTTGTATGATGGCCTATTTTTGCTTTTGAAAATTATAAAAATGTTACACTGTAAATAATATTTTTATAGCTTAAAACTTTCAGTTTTGAGGTATGCTTAATAAATTTCATTTTATTTAGCAATTGTAAAAAATGTAGTTCATAAATATAATTTTTTGAAATAATAAGAAATGGAAAGAAAATAAAAGTTATTAATAAATATTTAGTTATTATAGTTAATAATAACTAAAATAAATGTTGATTAATTCGTAGTAATTTAGTAAGATATAATTAATTCAGAGTGAAACGCTAAGATTTAGTTTTAATATATTATTTCTATAATAAGGAGATGTAAAAATGAGTGAAGTTTTATTAAATATAAATGGTTTAAAAACTGCAGTAGAAGGAAAAGAAATTTTAAAGGGATTAGATTTAAAGATAAATAAAGGTGAAATACATGTAATAATGGGACCTAATGGTGCTGGTAAATCAACTTTAGCAAATACTTTAATGGCTCACCCAAGATATAAAAGAGTAGATGGAGAAATTGTTTTTGAAGGTGAAGATATAACAGAATTAAAAACAGATGAAAGAGCTAAGAAAGGTTTATTCTTATCATTCCAACATCCAGAAGAAGTACCTGGAATAACAGTTGAAAACTTTATTAGAAGTGCAAAGATTGCAAAGGATGGTCAATTAATTAAATTCTTAAAGTTTGATAAAGACTTAAAAAATAATATGAAAGAATTAAAAATGGATCCAATCTATGCAAAGAGATACTTAAATGTAGGTTTTTCAGGTGGAGAAAAGAAAAAGAATGAAATATTACAAATGCTTATGTTAAGTCCTAAATTAGCAATTCTAGATGAAACAGATTCAGGCTTAGATGTAGATGCTATTAGAGTTGTTTCAGAAGGTATAAAAATGTATGCTAATGAAAATAACGGAGTATTAATAATAACTCACAATACTAAGATTCTTGAAAACTTAAAAGCTGACTATGTTCATGTTTTAGTTAACGGAAAAATAGTTAAAACAGGAAATGCAGATTTAGCTAACGAAATTGAGAGAAATGGATATGAAGCTTTTAAAGCAGAAGCTATGTAATACGGAGGTGAATAGCTTTGGAAATGAAAAAAAAGACCTACGTTGAAGACGTAGAAAGAGGAATTTACGACGTAAAGAATGAAGATAAATTTGAATTTAAAACAGATAAAGGTTTAACTAGAGAAATTGTTGAAACAATTTCAAAAGAAAAAGAAGAACCAGAATGGATGAGAGAATTCAGATTAAAATCTCTTGAAATATATAATGAAATAAAATTACCAACTTGGGGTCCATCTTTAGATGAATTAGATATGGATAACATAGTTACATATGTTAGACCAAAGTCTAAGTTAAATGAAAGCTGGGAAGAAGTTCCTGAAGATATTAAAAAGACATTTGATCTTTTAGGTATTCCAGAAGCAGAAAAGAAATCTCTAGCTGGTGTTGGTGCACAATATGATTCAGAGGTAGTTTATCATAGTATTAGAGAAGATCTTGTAAAACAAGGTGTAGTTTATACTGATATGGAAACTGCAGTTAGAGATTATGAAGATATAGTTAAACAATATTTTATGAAATGTGTAGCACCAAGCGATCACAAATTTGCAGCACTTCATGGAGCTGTATGGTCAGGTGGATCTTTCGTGTATGTACCAAAGGGAATAAAAGTAGATATTCCATTACAATCATACTTTAGATTGAACTCACCAGGTGCAGGTCAATTTGAACACACATTAATTATAGTAGAAGAAGGAGCTAGCCTACACTTTATAGAAGGATGTTCAGCACCTAAGTATAATGTAACTAACTTACATGCTGGTTGTGTTGAGTTATTTGTAAAGGAAGGTGCTACTTTAAGATATAGCACTATAGAAAACTGGTCAAAGAATATGCTTAACTTAAATACTAAGAGAGCAATAGTTGAAAAGAATGGAACAATAGAATGGGTATCTGGTTCATTTGGATCTAGAATATCTATGTTATATCCAATGAGTATATTAAAAGGTGAAGGAGCAAAAGCTGAATTTACAGGAGTATCATTTGCAGGAAAAGGTCAAAACCTAGACACTGGAGCTAAGATAGTTCATGCAGCACCAAACACTTCATCAACAATAAACTCAAAATCTATTTCAAAAAATGGTGGAGTTGCAACTTACAGAGGTGTAGTTAAAGTAAATCCAAACGCTTATAACTCTAAATCAGTAGTATCCTGTGAATCATTAATGTTAGACAATATTTCTAAGTCTGACACTATACCAGTTATTGATTTAATGAATGATGATGTTGAAATCGGACATGAAGCAAAAATAGGTAAAATTAGTGATGATGCGATATTCTATTTAATGAGTAGAGGAATTAGTGAAGAAGAAGCTAAATCAATGATAGTAAGAGGTTTCGTTGAACCTATATCAAAAGAACTACCACTTGAATATGCAGTTGAAATGAATAATTTAATTAAGCTTGAACTAGAAGGGAGCATAGGATAATGAACAATTTAAATTTTAATAATATTAATAAGACTCCTGTAAGAACAAAAAGCTGGTTAAAAGTTAATGATGTATCATTAAAGGATTATAATGCTCCTGAAATTGGAGAGTTTAATAATTATAAGGTAACTGGTAATGAACTTGAAGGAGTTACTATAGAAGAATTTTCAAAGGGAAAAGTATTACCTTTAACTAAAGAATTTACTTATGGAGCTTCAGAAGAATTAATTAATCAAGGAGAGTTTGATTTTAATAGAGGTTTCTTTATAAAAATAGATAAAAGAGCTAAAATTCAAGAGCCAATAGTTATAGAATTTAATATGGATAATGAAAATAGCACTTTAGTAGATAATGTTTTAGTCCTTGCAGAAGAAGATTCAGAAGCTAAAGTTATTTTAAAATATAATTCAAAAGATAATGTAGAAGGTTATCATAATGGATTATGTAAAATTTTCAGTAAAGAAAATAGTAAAATCCAAGTAATTAAAGTGAATTTACTAAACAAAGAAACAGTTAATGTAGATTCAAATTTATCTGATATTAATAGTTATGGAAAAGTAGATTTTGTATCTATTGATTTAGGTGGAAAAGTTAGTATAACAAATTACCATGGAGATTTAAAAGAAGATAGTTCAGAATCTAATTTAAGTTCAATTTATCTTGGTGGAGATAAAAAAGTTATAGATATGAATTATATTGTTACTCATAAGGGAATAAGAAGTAAGTCTAATATTCTTACAAGAGGTGCTCTTAAGGGAGAAGCAAATAAGATATTTAGAGGAACTATAGACTTTAAAAGAGGAGCTTCTAAAAGTAAGGGAGCAGAAGATGAATATTGTATGATTTTATCACCAAAGGTAAAAGCTAAAGCAATGCCATTATTACTTTGTGAAGAAGATGATGTATCTGGAGAACACGCAGCAGCTTCAGGTAAAATAGATGAAAATAAGCTATTCTATTTAATGAGTAGAGGATTAGATTATAATGATGCTAGAAGAGTAATTATAGAAGGTGCATTTAATCCTATAATAGATAAAATAGAAGATGAAACAATAAAGAATGAAGTTTTAGCTTCAATAAAGGAATGTTTAGATAATGAATAATAGAGATTTTTTAAAGGATTTTCCTACTTTAAATAAAGAGAGAAATGGTAAGAAAATAGCTTATTTAGATAGTGCTGCAACTACACAAAAGCCAATAGCAGTAATAGAAGCTATAAAGGAATATTATGAAAAAACTAATGCAAACCCTCATAGAGGAGCTTATGAATTAAGTGTTCTTGCTACTGATGCATATGATGAAGCAAGGGAAAAGGTTAAAAACTTCATTAATGCAAAACATAGAGAAGAAATAATATTCACTAAAAATGCAACAGAAGCTTTCAATTTACTTGCAATGTCCTATGGAATGAATTTTATAAATGAAGGTGATGAAATAGTTATATCTATTGCAGAACATCATTCAAATTTAATTCCATGGCAACAAGTTGCAATGGCAAAAGGTGCAATTTTAAAGTATATGTATACTGATGAAAATGGTGAATTAACAGAAGAGGAAGTACATTCTAAAATAACAGATAAAACTAAGATAGTAAGTATAACACATGTTTCTAATGCTTTAGGAACAATAAATCCTGTAAAACAAATAGCAGAATATGCTCATTCTAAGGGTGCAGTAGTTATAGTAGATGGTGCACAAAGTGTTCCTCATATGAAAGTAGATGTAAGAGATATAAATGCAGACTTTTTAGTTATAGCAGGACATAAACTTTTAGCACCAATGGGAATAGGTGTGCTTTATGGTAAAAAAGATTTATTAGAAAAAATGCCTCCAATTATTTTTGGTGGAGATATGGTAGAGTATGTTTATGAACAAGAAACAACATTTAATGTTCTGCCATATAAATTTGAAGCAGGAACACAAAATGTAGAAGCTGCTGTTGGTTTATCTAAGGCCATAGATTACTTAAATGAAATTGGAATGGATAATGTTGAAAAAATAGAAAAAGAACTAATGTCCTATGCAATAGAAGAAATAAGTAAATTAGAATATGTAAAAATATATGGTCCAAAAGATATAGAAAAAAGAGGTGGAGTTTTATCCTTTGAAATAAATGGAGTTCACCCACATGATGTTGCTTCAATTTTTGATACTTTTGGAGTTTGTATAAGAGCTGGAAACCATTGTGCTCAACCTCTAATGAGATATATGGGAATAAATGCAACATCTAGAGCAAGTATTTATTTCTATAATACAAAAGAAGATATTGATAGACTAATAGAAGCAATCAAAAAGACATACGATATGTTTTCAAAGTGGAGGTAATATTTAATGGATTTAAATGAAATTTATACAACTCTTATAATGGAGCATAGTTCATCAAAGCACAATAGAAGAAAACTAGATCAGGTAGATTTATCTGAAAAAGGACATAATCCAAGTTGTGGAGATGAAATAACATTAGAAATAAAAATGAATGGAGATGTAATAGAAGATTTAGCATTTACAGGTCAAGGCTGTGCTATTTCTCAAGCATCAACATCTATGATGATAGATCTTATAAAAGGAAAAAATAAAGAAGAAGCATTAAAGCTAGTAGAAACTTTTATAGGAATGATAAAAAGAGAAATTGATGATGAAGAAGAATTAGAAGCATTAGAAGATGCGATAGTTCTAAAAAACATCTCTAATATGCCAGCAAGAGTAAAATGCGCTGTTTTAGCATGGCACACTTTAAAAGAAGCTATGGCATAGATAAAATGCAAGCATTTTATAATGTAAAGTTAAAAATGAAGAATTAAGAATTAAGGAAAAAAATCCTTCGGATTTTTAATAAAATTGGTGCGAAGCACGTTTTATTTAAGTTTTGCTGTGCAAAACATCCTTAATTTTACATTCTTCATTTTTCATTATTAATTTTAAGTGTTTTTTATTTTTCATTATTAATTTAAAGCTAGAGTTTAAAATTATTAAATAAATTATAATAATTTTAAATTTTAAAACAATTTGCTTTATAATATTAGAAATAAAGGTTTGCTATATTAATATAAATTATGGTAAAATTTAATCACTATATTTTAAAAATAAGGAGAAATGAGTAAATGGAAGGTAGTCCCGGGAGTAGTTTTATTTTAATCTTAATTTTAGTTTTAGTTAATGCGTTTTTTGCATCTGCAGAAATGGCAATAGTATCATTAAACAAAACTAAAATAAATATTTTAGCTGAAGAAGGAAATAAGAAAGCAAAGCTTTTAAAAAATGTAATGAAGGATCCAAATAGGTTTTTATCAACAATACAAGTTGGAATAACTTTTGCAGGTTTCTTTGCATCAGCATCAGCAGCAACATCAATTTCTTATGGTTTTGCTAACTTTTTAAAGAGTATTAATGTACCATATAGTGAAAGTATAGCTTTACTTTTAACAACACTTGCTATATCTTATATAACATTAGTGTTAGGAGAATTAGTACCTAAAAGAATAGCACTTCAAAATTCAGAAAAATTAGCAATGTCAGTCATTAAGCCTATAATTTTTATTTCTAAGTTGACCAAGCCTTTTGTATGGTTTTTATCTTTTTCAACTAATATTATTTTGAAAATTTTTAGAATAAATACAGAGGGAATAGAAGAACAAATATCAAGAGAAGAAATAAGAAGTTTAATAGAAATAGGTGAAGAAAACGGAGCTATAAATCCATCAGAAAGAGAAATGATAGATGGAATTATTGAATTTGATGATACCACGGCTAAAAAGATTATGACCCCTAGAACAGAAACTTTCTTATTAAATGTTAATGATAGTATAAGAGAGTGTATTAAAGAGATTTTAGATGAAAATTATTCAAGAATACCTGTTTATGAAGGTGAACAAGATAACATTATAGGAATACTACACATGAAAGATTTATTTGCATGTATAGTAGAAAATGGTATAGATAATGTTAATATAAGAGATTTATTAATAGAGCCTAGCTTTTTTATAGAAACTAAAAATATAGATGAATTATTTAAAGAATTAAAAGAGAAAAAAGCTTATATAGCTATATTGATAGATGAATATGGTGGTTTTTCTGGAATTGTTACCATGGAAGATATAATTGAAGAAGTAATGGGAGAAATTCTAGATGAATATGATGATAATCTAGATATAGAAAAAATAGATGATGATAATTATATAGTTAGTGGGTTAATGGCATTAGCAGATATAAATAGTTATCTAGACATAGAATTAGAATCAGAGTTTGCTGATACTATAGCAGGTCTATTTATAGAAAAATTAGGTGAGATACCAACTTCCACTCAAAATTGTGAAGTTGTAGTGAATAATGTAACATTAAAGTTATTAAAATTAGATGATAAAAGAATAGATAAGATTCACATAGTACTAAATCATAATTTTCAAGAAGAAGTAGTATGTGATGAAGATTATGATATAATTTAATAAAATGATGAATAATACTCCTCGATAATACTAAAAATATTATAGAGGAGTGTTTTAATTATGATAGAAAATACCTTGAAAGAATTAAATACCCAACTCGAAGGAGTAATAATGGGTGAAAATGCAATATCAAATTTAAAAGATAAGGCACAGGATTATAGGTTAATTGATTTACTAGATAATACATTATGTACAGTACAAAAGAATAAAGATGTAATAGTAAAAGAAATAGAAGAACTAGGTGGAACACCTACTCATAACGAAGGTGTTTGGGGAAAAGTGTTAGAAGTTTTTAATAATATAAAAGAAATGACAATTGATACAGATAAAGAAATATTAGAAAAAGCTATTAAAGGAACTGAAATGGGATTTAAAGCTATATTAGATTTCTTAATAGAAGAAGAAAATTTACATGATCATTTTAAAAAAGAATTAATTAATGTATCAGATGAATATACAAAAAATATAAAGCAAATGCAAGAATATTTGATTAGTTTAACATAGTTTTAATTAATATGTATAAATTTATTTAATTAATACAAAATAAAACTGTTGAGATAAAGGAGTGTGTAGATTTATGAGTGAAAAAATAATGACTTTTAATGATGAGAATGGAAATAAAATAGAGTATGCTATTTTAGAACAAAAATTAATTTGTGGTAGTGAATATGTAGCTATGGCTCCAGTTGAAGATAAATCACATATTGAAATTTATAAGATAAAATTTGATAAAGACTGGAATGAAAGCCTAAGCGAAGTAGAATCAGAAAATGAAATAAATATGTATAAACAAGTTTCAAACTTGAAATTTTAATTGCACAAAAAGCACTAGCAAATTAATAATGTTTGCTAGTGCTTTTTTTCTTTAGGAAATTATATTTATGGACAAGTTAAGGATAATTTTATGAGATTAGTAAATTTCGTAGTGTAAGAAATAGAGCTTTTATAATTTCCTTCCTTCAGTTTGTAAGTGTTAAAATATCATAGCAAGGTGACTTGGAGCTTGCGACGGAACCTGGATATGATACTTTAACACTTTTTTATTTTAGATTCACAAAAGAATTTGTCTATGAATAAGATAAAATAAAATAAGATTAGGAGTAATGAAGTTTATGAATGGTTATAATCTAATAATGAAATTACAAGCTAAAATGCAGGATCCTAGATTTGCAGAAAGATTCAATAGAATAGTTTCAGAATTTAATAGTATTCCAGGAGTACAACAAGAGGTTATGAGAATAGCACAAATTCAGGATGAAAGACAAAGAGAAAAAGCTATATCTAAGTTACCAGATAGAGTTAAAAGACTAGTTAGGGAAGTAAGTTCATTATTAAATGAATAAATAGAATTTTGTTAACAAAAGAGAAGAATATTGCATATATTATGTATTATAAATACTTTACAAGGAGATAAAAAATATGGGAACTAATTATGGGTTTAATGCAGAAGATTTTGAAGAAATTTTCAGTAGACTTCAAGTAGATGAAGCTGATTTAGAAATAAGCAATTTAACTAGCTCTGAAGAATTTGAAAATGAACTTGATCTTTCAAGTTTAGAAAATTTGAGTTTAGATGAATTAGAGTTAAATACTTCTAGATGTTGTTCAAATTCAGAAAATAATGAAGTTGAAGAAGCTTCAAGTAATTGTAATACTGGCTGTGGATCATCAAACTGTCGGGAATACTATGAAAGAGGATTAAGAGAAGGACTTGAACAAGGATTTAGAAGAGGATATCAAAAAGGTTACTGCAGAGGAAAAGATGTAGGGTTAAGAGAAGGATTTAATAGAGGTTTAGAAAAAGGTTTAAGTAAAGCAGAAGAATTAGCTAGAGAAGCTTATGAAAAAGGCTTTAGGTGTGGATATGAAAAAGGATATTCAGTAGGATATAGAAAAGGATACAGGGATGGAGCTAAAGCAGGATTTGAAAAAGGAGCTAGAGCTGGTTTTAATAATGGATTTAGAAAAGGTTATGAAAGAGCTATTAGAGATATTCTTAATTGTGCAAGAACAGCAGCTAATAATACTTTAGGAACAAGCTCTAATGGAAATTCTAATTGTGGTTGTAATGGAACTTGGAGAAATTGTTAAAATTATTAAAAAATAGCTAGTTTTAAAAATCTAGGGGCTATGATAAATAGCCCCTTTATTGTTATTTATTAAAATATAATAGTGAATAAATAATTAAATTTAAAAAATATGTAAAAATATTTATATAAATCAAGTATAATTAAATTAGAAACAAAATAATAACAGGAGGTTAAGAATGAAGATAAATTGGAACAATAAATATACAACTATAGCTATATATTCTTTTTTGGTCGCAGTATCAATAATTTTATTTTATTTAGCAATATCTCAAGTTTCTATATTTACAGATAAGCTAAACTCTATATTAATAATATTTCAACCATTTATTATAGGATTTTCTATAGCTTATATAATAAATTTTTTGTTGGAATTTTATGAAGAAAAAGTTCTTAAGGAAAAATATATTAAGAAAGTAAAATTAAAATCAAAAAGAGGATTAGCTATAACTCTATCATATGTAACTGCTTTTTTTATAATAGGTATGGTAGTTAAATTCCTTTTACCACAGGTTTTAGATAGTATATTAGGTTTAGTTAATGATATACCAACCTACATAAATAATACGACTAAATTTGTGAATGAAATTATAATGGATTTAAATATAGAAGAGCAGTATTCTAAAACTCTTATAGATAATATTAATAATGTAATCAATTATACTATTAAATTTATAACAAACTTAATTCCAGCCTTAGGAGGATTTGTTGCTAGACTTGCATCAAGTATTTGGAATGTTATATTAGGTATAATAGTATCTGTATATTTATTAATAGATAAAGAAAAGTTATGTGCTTTAAGCAAAAAGGTAACTTATGGACTTTTACCAGAAAGTTATGCTAATAGCATTATAAAATTGGTTCATAAAAGTAATTATACTTTTGGAAGATTTTTAATTGGTAAAATAATAGATTCATTAATAATAGGTATTTTAACTTTTATTATCTTAGCTATTTTTAAAATGCCATATACAATATTAGTATCTGTTATAGTTGGAATAACTAATATTATACCTTTCTTTGGACCATTTATAGGAGCAATTCCTTCATTTATAATTATTTTATTTGTATCACCGGTTCAAGCTTTATGGTTCTTATTAATAATCTTTATAATACAACAATTAGATGGAAATGTAATTGGGCCTAAAATACTAGGAGATACAATAGGAATATCAGCATTTTGGATTTTATTTTCAATATTAGTTGCTGGTAAGGTGTTAGGTATAATTGGTATGATAATAGGGGTGCCTTTATTTGCAATTTTCTATTCAATAGTAAAAGGCTTTATAGAAGGTAGACTAAGAAATAAAGGATTAAAAACAGAAACAAAAGATTATATGAAAGATTAAGGAGCTGTTTAATAACAGCTCCTTACCATTTTCCAGAGGATCCACCACCATTGGAAGAACCTCCACCAAAGCCACCAAAGCCTCCTGATCCAGAAGAGCCACCAAAGCCTCCAAAACCACCGGAGCCTCCACCACCTCTTCCACCTCGTCCATATCCTCCGCTTAGGAATAGGATTCTAAGAATTAATAATGTTATTGAACCTCTATTAAAGATTAAATCAATTAATAGTAGAACACCTAAAAATCCTACAGAAGTAAACAAAGGTGCTTTTTCTGAGTTATTTTCTTTTGGAAGAGTTATATTTAGTGACTTACTTAAAGTTACATCATATTCCTCAGCGATAAAATCACTAAAGGAACTATAACTATTTAATATGCCTTCACCATAATTTCCTTCTTTAAAACTTTCTTTTGCTAAAGATTCCATGACTCTATTACTTAGTGCATCTGGAATTGCACCTTCTAATCCACGACCTACTTCTACACGCCAAGAACGATCGTTAATGGCAACTAAAACAAGCAAACCATTATCTTTATTTTTTTGACCTATTCCCCAGCCTCTAAAAAGCTTTAAAGCATACTCTTCAATAGGTTCTCCATTAGTACTATCTATAATTACTGTAACAGCTTGAGCGCCAGTTTTATCTTCTAGCTCTTTTCCAATAGATATTATTTTTTCTTTTTCTTCTTGAGTTAATATACCTACATAGTCATTTACATATTTATAGTTAGTTGGACTAGGTATGG
This sequence comes from Clostridium gallinarum, assembly GCF_014836325.1. GTDB lineage: Bacteria > Bacillota > Clostridia > Clostridiales > Clostridiaceae > Clostridium > Clostridium gallinarum. The sequence continues at coordinate 5,870 of NZ_JACSQZ010000003.1, read as the reverse complement.
TAGTTTCTGCAAATGTAATTAAAGAAGAACTAAATAATAATGATACTATTAAAGAAATTAGAAGGAATCTTAATTTTTTTAGTATTTTCATACTAGCTACCAAAATCTACAGAAGGAACTTCACTAGCATTATCGCTTGCTTTATAAAGAGGCATTTGTTCAAAGCCAAATATTGAAGCAATAATATTACTTGGGAATCTTCTAAGTTTAGTATTATAATTAGTTGCAGCAGTATTATAATCTTGTCTTGCAACAGCTATTCTATTTTCAGTTCCTTCTAATTGGATACTCAAATCTTTAAAGTTTTCATTAGATTTTAAATCAGGATATCTTTCAACTACAACAAGCAATCTAGATAGTGCATTTGAAAGCTCACTATCAGCATTAGCTTGCTCAGTAACATTAGTTGCTCCAGAAAGTTTACTTCTTGCGTTAGCTATATCAGTAAAAATATCTTTTTCTTGAGTAGCATACCCTTTAACAGTATTAACTAAGTTAGGTATTAAATCAGATCTTCTTTGTAATTGAGTATCTATATTTGAAGCTGATTGATTAACCTGTTGCTCTAGATTTACTAAGTTATTATAACTCGATATAACTGGAAATCCTATAATAGCTAAAACTATTACTATAACTAATAATATTTTCATTCCATTATTTTTCATAAAAACACACTCCTTTCCTATATTTAGTATAACATAAAAATACACTACTTTTCACATAATTAGTATATGTAGAAAAGTAGTGTGTTATTAAAATTTAACCTATTAATAATGTTATAATTAAAAGCAAAGTAAATGTCCAATGTAAATTATTAGTATAAGGAATACCTAATTTTTCAAAACTACAAACTGCTTTATGTGCTTTTAGAGCAATCGGTAAAGTAATAAATACTAACAATGTAGTTAAAGGATAAAAACCTAAAATAACGTAAATAGAAGTTAGTATATAGGCACCAAATACTAAAAATCTATAAATATATCTACTGTATTTACTTCCAATTCTAACACTTAGTGTACCAAGGCTTAAGTTAGCATCTCTTTGGAAGTCTCTCATTTCATTACTTATCATAAGAGCTGGTATTATAAATGATGCTGGTAATGATAATAATATAGGATATAAACTTAATTCCTTTGTAAAAGGATAAGATGCTCCTAAAACCATAAGAGGTCCCATTGTTATAAATGAAATTGGAACACCAAGCCCTTTTCTTTTAAATACAAAAGGCTCACCAGTATAAGAATAAGCACCAAATATTCCAATCAAACCTATTATTAGCATATTAAAATCAGTTATGTATATTAAATATAAACCAATTAAAGATGCTAGTCCAAAACAAGACATTGCCCATAAAAATACATAAATATCAAAGTAAGTTCTACTTACACCTAAGAATTTTACTTTTCTTCCACTAGGTCTATAATATCTAAAACTTCCTTCAAAATAATCATTTACTAAATTTGCTCCAGATTGAGCAAGTAATCCAGCGATAGTTACAAGAATAACTAAAAATATATCTTTAGGATTTGAAAAATTTATTGCTCCCATTTTATATGCAGCTACGATTCCTAAAGTAGTAGAACCTATTGCAAGGGTTAAGGAAAAAGGGCGAAAGGCTTTCCAAGAGTCTTTTATAAATTTTATTATATAATCTTTATTCAAAAAATCACCTCATATTAATTATTGCAAGTTAAAATTTTATCATAGACTTGTATTTTTTTCAATTTATAACACTATAAATTTATAAAGTATAGTTAAGAATTTCGATATATTTGTTAAGTTTTTTATATGGAAGTTACTGTATTAAAACCCTATAATAATAATTGTAAACGAAATCAATGGTTAAAATATTTTATAGAGGTAGGGGATTGGTATGAAAAAGGTTAAAAAATTACTTACAATGGCAATGGCTACTATTATGGTTACTGCTTCATTAGTAGGCTGTGGTTCAAAGGGAACAGTAGATAAAGGAGGAGCTTCAGAAGGAGATAAAATTAAAGTTGGAGTATGTTTATATAAATTTGATGATACTTATATTTCAACAGTACGTCAAAATTTAGAAAAGATTCAATCTGAAAATCCAGATAAAGTTGAATTTACTTTTTATGATGGAAAAGGTGACCAAGCTACACAAAATGATAGTATAGATACATTATTACAAAAGGATGTAGATTTATTATTAGTTAATTTAGTTGATACAGGAGCAGCACCAACGGTTATAGATAAGATTAAAAGTGCTGAAAAGCCAGTTGTATTATTTAATAGAGAACCATCAGCAGATACGATAAAGGAATATGATAAGGCAATATTTGTTGGAACTAATGCTAAAGAAGCAGGAGTTATGCAAGGACAAATACTTACAAATTTATGGAATAAGGATTCAAAGGCTGTAGATAAAAATGGAGATGGAGTTTTACAATATGTTATGTTAAAAGGTGAACCTGATAATCCAGAAGCAGTTGCAAGAACTCAATACTCAGTTTCTACTTTAAATGATAACAAAATTGAAACTGAAGAATTAGCTCTTCAAGTTTGTAACTGGGACCAAGCTTTAGCACAAAATGCTACTGAAGCATGGTTATCAAGATTTGGTGATGATATAGAAGCTGTAATAGCTAATAATGATGGTATGGCTCAAGGTGCTATAGCTGCATTACAAGCTCAAGGATACAACAATGGAGATGCTGCAAAGACTATTCCAGTTGTAGGTGTTGATGCTACAGCAGCAGCTCAAGACTTAATAGGAAAAGGATTTATGTTAGGTTCAGTTCTTCAAGATGCTGAAGGTATGGCTAAGGCTTTATATTCAACAGGAATGAACTTAGCATCTGGTAAGAGTGCTATTGAAGGAACTTCATATAAATTTGATGATACTGGAGTTGCAGTACGTATACCATATCAAGAATATACTAAATAAAAATTTCAATTAAAAGCTGTTGCATGATGAAAGTTTAAAAATATAAATTGTGTGACAGCTACTTTAAAAATAAAAGAAAAGTGGTGAAAGTTATGGCAGATATAAAATATATTCTTGAAATGATAGATATTTGCAAAGAATTTCCAGGAGTTAAAGCATTAGATAAAGTTCAGTTACGAGTAAGGCCAGGAACTGTACATGCTTTAATGGGGGAAAATGGAGCAGGTAAATCTACTTTAATGAAATGTTTATTTGGTGTTTATATTGAAGATGATGGAGAAATTTTAATTAATGGAGTAAAAAGTAAATTTTCAAATCCAAAGCAAGCTATGGATAATGGTGTTGCAATGGTACATCAAGAATTAAATCAAGTATTACAAAGAAATGTTATGGATAATATTTGGCTTGGTAGATATCCAGGTAATGCTGGAGTTGTAAATGAAAAAACTATGTATGAAGAAACTAAAAAAATATTAGATGAATTAGAAATAGATGTTGATCCTAAAATGAAGATGGCTAAATTATCTGTTTCACAAAGACAAATGGTTGAAATAGCAAAGGCTGTTTCATATAATGCTAAAATTTTGGTTTTAGATGAGCCTACATCATCATTAACTAATGAAGAAGTTAATCACTTATTTAAAATTATAAATAAGTTAAGAAGTAAGGGCTGTGGTATTATATATATTTCTCATAAAATGGAGGAAATTCTTAAGATTTCAGATGATGTAACAATAATGCGTGATGGAAAATGGATAGATACACTTCCTGCAAAAGACTTAACAACAGATAAAATAATAAAATTAATGGTTGGACGTGATTTAACAAATAGATTTCCACCAAAAACAAATAAGCCACAAGATATTATTTTAAAAGTTAAAAATTTAACAGGAACATATCAACCATCAATTAAAAATGTTTCTTTTGAACTTAGAAAGGGAGAAATATTAGGTGTTGCAGGTTTAGTTGGTTCAAAGAGAACAGAATTATTAGAAACAATATTTGGTATAGCTAAACATAATGAAGGTGAAGTAATTCTTCATGGTAAAAAAGTAGAAAATAATGATTCTCGTAAAGCTATAAAAAATGGATTTGCTTTATTAACAGAAGAACGTAGAGCAACAGGAATATTTGGGCAACTTGATATTAAATTTAATACTATGCTTGCTAATATAGATGGATATAGTAAATATGGAGTATTAGATAATAAAAAAATGACAAAAGATACTAATTGGGTAATAGATAGTATGAAGGTTAAGACACCAAGTCAAAAAACTTTAATTAGAAGCTTATCAGGAGGTAACCAACAAAAGGTTATTATAGGAAGATGGCTTTTAACTAACCCAGAAATACTTTTGTTAGATGAACCAACAAGAGGTATAGATGTTGGTGCTAAATATGAAATTTATCAACTTATTATAGATTTAGCTAATAAGGGTAAAGGGGTTATAGTTGTATCCTCTGAAATGCCAGAATTATTAGGAATTTGCGATAGAATACTTGTAATGTCAAATGGAAAAGTAGCTGGAATAGGTGATGCAGATAAATTATCACAAGAAGATATTATGACTATGGCTGCTAAATATATTTAGGATAGAGGTGGAACTTATGAATAAAGTCAAATTTAATAAAGAGTCTTTACAAAATTTCTTGCTTAATTATGCATTATATATAGTTTTATTTATAATGATAGTATTTTTCGTAATAAAGGAACCGGGTTTCCTTTCATTGAAGAATTTCACTAACATTTTGAGTCAAGCATCCACAAGAGGAATTCTTGCACTTGGTGTTGCTGGATTAATTGTACTACAAGGTACAGACCTTTCAGCAGGTCGTATTTTAGGATTTACAGCAATAGTATCAGCATCACTTTTGCAATCAACAACATATGCTGCTAGAATGTATCCTAATTTAAAATCCTTACCATTAATAGTACCAATGTTTGCAGCTATAATAATAGGTGGAATATTTGGGGCAATTAATGGATTTGGAGTTGCTAAATTAAAAGTACATGCTTTTATTATAACCCTTGGAACTCAACTTATAGCTTATGGTGCATCATGTTTATATATCGATAGACCACCACTTGGAGCTCAACCAGTTGCTAACTTAGATGAAAGATATACAGCTTTTGTTAATGGATATTTAAATCTAGGAAGTGTTCAAATTCCCTATTTAGTTTTTTATCTTGCAATAGTTGCAGCAATAATGTGGTTTATATGGAATAAAACTAAACTTGGTAAAAATATGTTTGCTATTGGAGGAAATCCAGAAGCAGCAGCTGTTTCCGGTGTAAACTTAGTAAAAAATATAATGTTTATATTCATAATTTCAGGTGTACTTTATGGATTAGCAGGTTTCTTAGAAGCGGCTAGAGCTGGATCAACTACAACAAGTACTGGATTTAATTATGAATTAGATGCTATATCTGCCTGCGTAGTAGGGGGAGTATCCTTTACAGGTGGTATAGGTACAATTCCAGGAGTATTAATTGGTACAGTATTATTACAAGTTATAAATTATGGACTTAACTTTATAGGAGTAAATGCTTACTGGCAATATATAATAAGAGGATTAATAATTATAGTTGCAGTTTCATTAGATGTAAGAAAATATATAGCTAAAAAATAATAAAGGAAATGATTGATATGGAAAATGAAGCTATAAATGAAGATTCAAAAGATATTCCTAAAAAAACTATGAGAGATACTTTATATGGCAACTTAGATGTATCAGTAAAAACTATGGATAGAGTCTTAATAGTATTATTTATATTACTTGCTTTGTCATTAGTTATAGGAATATTAGTTTAAAGTATAAAATAAATAATTTTGAGTATAGTAGAGTGAAGTTAATACTTTGCTCTATTTTTAATGTATAGACCAGTTATAAAAAGTCAATACTTTTTTAAAAAATTCTTTTATTAAATAAGGGTATACTTAAGAAACCATAT
>NZ_JACSQZ010000039.1:18661-31702 GCF_014836325.1 Clostridium gallinarum | reverse complement strand
AATTAAAATATGCCATAAAACATGATACTTAGGATATGACTAAATATATTATGGAAGAGATTTAATAGAGATTGATTTTATAACAGCTTTGCTATAGGTGAAATCAATAATGAAAATTTATAACTACAATTAAGTATTGATAGCAAATAGTTTTATTTAATTCTTTAGCATATTGAAATTAAATTACTTTTGTATTTGGAAGTTAATGTTTGTGACTAGCTTATTTATTGAAATTAAACTTATATACTTTAGTATGGTGATAATGAATGAATCAAATATCTATTTTGACTATTGTTATTCTGTACTTTTATTAAAATATAGTATTTCTTGAGGTCTTAGTACATTTCCTAAGGTTAAGAAGATTAATGACAATACAACTAAAAAAGCCAATTAAATCATGTGGGGGAGTTATGAAAGATAGAAAAGAATTTTTACTAAAGTTATTTTTATTTATAATAATGATAGACAGAATATACTTACCTAGTTATGCAAGAACAGGAGAATACAACAATATAATTTTTCCAATGATAGCTTTATCTATAGGGTGGTATGCTTTTTATAGAATAAAAGTTTTTAGTATAAAGAAATTATCTGTTGTATACTTAATTATATTGGGTATGATAATAAATTACACTTTCTTAGGTGGAGATATTAAGGAATTGATTAGGTATATATTGGTTATTTTAATTTCTTTATTTCTTTTGGAAATAGAAGAAATTAACTTAAGAAAATATTTTATAGCTACAATAATACTAGGAACTTTATTTAGTACATATGATTTTTTTATGAATATAGATAGAAGTACGGGGTTTTTAAGAACTAGTCCAACGATATATTCACTTATAATTTTAATTGCAATTGTATATTTTTTATATGCTGGAAAATGTAAAATTTTTGAGAAAGTATTATGTGGATTAGGGGTATTTGCAATTTTTACTACAGGAAGTAGGTCTACTCTTATAGCTGCAATTATATTTATAGTAGCAAAATTTATTATGGGAATGAGGGTGAAAAATAACAAATTGATAATTAAGTGGATTATTTCAGTTTTATCAATTATTTTACTCGTATTAATCTTTAGTTTTTCTGAAATTAATATTACTAATTATAAAATAAGAGAGAATGCCAATCAGAGTAATGAAACAAGATTTGGATTTATAATGAAAGTATTTGATAAAATGAATAACGATAAAATTAGTTATATAGTAGGGTTAGGACCGGGAGCTAGTTATAATATAATTGATAGCAATAAAGGTGTTAAAGTACCTATTCACCAAGATATAATATCAATTTTATGTGACTTTGGAATAATAGGAATAGTGTTTTTATATATTTTATTATCAATTGGTAAGTATAAGCTGACATGGCAAGGAAAAATTTTATTAATAGTTGGGAGTTTTCACAATCTCATTTTTTACCCAATTGGAATAATACTAATATATTTAACATCAATATCAATAAGAAAAAATATAAGTAAGTAGGTGAAAGAGATGAAAGTATGTTTAGTTGGATCGAGTGGAGGTCATTTAGCACATTTAATTGAAATAAAAGAAGCATTTGAAAATGAGGAAAGATTTTGGGTTACTTTTGATAAGGAAGATGCTAATTCGGCATTGGTTAATGAAAAGTTATATTATTGTTATTATCCAACAAATCGAAATATAAAGAATCTTATTAAAAATACCTTTTTAGCAATTAAACTCTTATATAAGGAAAGACCAAACTTAATAGTGTCTAGTGGAGCAGCTCCAGCAATTCCATTTTTTTATGTAGGAAAATTATTTGGAGCAAAATTAATATATATAGAAGTTTATGATAGAATAGAAAAGGCAACAATTACTGGGAAATGTATATATCCAATAGCAGATAAGTTCATAGTGCAGTGGGAAGAACAAAAAAATATGTATCCAAAAGCAGAGTGTTGGGGGGGGATATTTTGATATTTGTAACTGTAGGAACTCATGAAGACCAATTTGATAGACTTCTTAAAGAAATTGATGAAATTGCGCAAGATAGGTATTTAGCTGATAAAATTCATGTGCAGATTGGATATTCTAAATATGAGTTGAAGAATTTACATGGTGAAAAGATGTATACATATAAAGAAATGGATTGTTTGTACAATGAAGCTAACATTATTATAACTCATGGCGGACCAGCCTCAATTTTCTCTGCTATTAGTAGGGGAAAAGTTCCCATAGTTGTTCCAAGAAATCCTGATTATGGTGAGCATGTAGATAACCACCAAATAAAATTTTGTGAATACATGGAAAAGAAGAAAAAGATTATAGCTGTTTATGATATAAAAGATTTAAAAAAGAAAATTTTAGAGTATGATAATCTTACTAAAGATTTTGATATTTCTAATTCTAATAATAAAAAGGAATTTATTAACAAATTGATGGGATATATGAAGCATATAAAAGCTAAATCTTAGATTATTAAATGGAGCGAACAAAATATATAATAAACAAATAAGTTACTTCAAGAAAGCATAGATAAGGTTAAAAGCTGACTTGTTAGATTATAAAAAATATGAATGGATGTGATTATTTGAACTTATTTAAAAGTATAAAAGAAGATCGAATAGGACCAGATATATTTTGGACACATTGGATGCTTAGGTTTAAATGGAGTCATAAACTAATAAGAAAAAAGATAGGAGAATTTCATGAATCAGTTGAGATAAGACCTTATTCCACTATAGTTGGTACTAAAAATGTTAAATTAGGTAAAAATGTTGTTATACGTTCAGGAACCCAGATTCACTGTAATTCAAATGATTCGGATGTAAAGATAATAGTAGAAGACGATGTATTAATAGCACCTAATGTATTTATTACAACCAATAATCATCTATATAAGAATATAGAAACTCCTATTATATTTCAAGGTGGAGAGTCTGATAGTATAATTATAAAGACCGGATCATGGATAGGTGTAAATTCAGTAATATTAAAAGGTACAATAATAGGAAAAAATTCAGTTGTAGCTGCAGGTAGTATTGTAACAAGGAGTGTACCAGATTACTCGCTAGTTGCTGGTGTACCTGCTAAAATAATAAAAAAATTTATTGATGGAGAGTGGAGAGATGTTAAATAATAAGACGATTTTAATAACAGGTGGAACAGGATCTTTTGGAAAGAAATTTACAGAAAGAATATTAAGTGAATATAATCCAAAGAAGATTATAATTTATTCTAGAGATGAATTTAAACAAGATTTAATGAAGAAAGAATTTATGCTTAAGTTTCCTGAAAAGATAGACAAGCTTAGATTTTTTATAGGGGATATAAGAGATAAAGATAGATTATATAGAGCTTTTGATGGAGTTGATTATGTTATACATGCTGCAGCTATGAAGCAGGTTCCAGCTTGTGAGTACAATCCTTTTGAAGCTATTAAGACAAATATAAATGGAGCACAATACATAGTAGATGCATGTATAGATAAAGGAGTTAAAAAATGTGTAGCTTTATCAACTGATAAAGCAGTTAATCCAATAAATCTATATGGTGGAACTAAATTGGTTTCAGATAAGTTATTTATTTCAGCTAATGCTTATTCAGGGGGAAAGGGGACTATATTTTCAGTAGTTAGATATGGTAATGTAGCTGGAAGTAGAGGGTCAGTTATTCCTTTCTTTAAATCAATAATAGAAGCAGGAAAAAAGGAATTACCTATAACAGATTTTAATATGACTAGATTTTGGATTACATTAGACGAAGGTGTAGATTTAGTATTTAAAGCATTAGAAGAATCTAAAGGTGGAGAAACTTATATTTCTAAAATACCATCATTTAAAATTACAGACCTAGCAAAAGCTATGTTAGATGATGTGGAAATGAAGGAAGTTGGAATTAGAGAAGGGGAAAAGTTACATGAAGTAATGGTAACAAAAGATGACTCAAGAACAACATATGAATATGAAAAACATTATATAGTATATCCACATTTTGATTGGTGGCATTTTGATAGTCATTTTACTCCAGGTGGAGAATTAATTAAATTTGGTTTTGAATATGATTCAGGTGCAAATACAGAATGGTTAACAGTTGAACAATTAAGAGAAGAAATGAAAAAATTGGGTTTATATGATTATATTAAATATAATAAATAGGGTTTAGGAGGAATAAATATGAGTAAACTAGCCATAGATGGTGGTTCGCCTGTAAGAGATACTTATTTAGCTTATGGAAGACAATATATAGATAATAAGGACATAGAAGTTGTAGTTGAACTTTTAAAAGGGGACTATTTAACTACAGGGCCAACGGTAAGTGAATTTGAAAATAAAGTTGCTAACTATGTAGGAGCTAAATACGGAGTTGCTGTTTCAAATGGAACAGCAGCATTACATATGGCTTGTCATGCTGCTGGAATTGGGCCTGGAGATGAAGTGTTGGTTCCAGCAATAACATTTGCAGCATCTTCAAACTGTGTTTTGTATTGTGGAGGGACTCCTATATTTGTAGATATAGATCCTAAAACATATAATATAGATGTAAATAAAATAGAAGATAAAATAACAGAGAAGACTAAAGCTATAATACCAGTAGATTTTTCTGGTCAAGCTGTAGATATGGATAAAATATTAGAAATTGCAGAAAAATATAATTTAATTGTTATTGAAGATGCTGCGCATGCTTTAGGAGGAGAATACAAAAATAGAAAAATAGGAACTAAAGCTCATATGACTGAGTTTAGTTTTCATCCTGTAAAACCTGTAACAACTGCAGAGGGCGGAATAATTGTTACAAATGATAAAGATTTATATGAAAAAATGATTTTATTTAGAAGTCACGGTATTACAAGGAATAAAAATTTAATGAGTGACTATCATGGACCATGGTATTATGAACAAATTGATTTAGGGTACAATTATAGGCTAACTGACTTACAATGTGCTTTAGGCATAAGTCAAATGGATAAAATAGATTCATTTATAAAAAGAAGAAGAGAAATAGTTGCTTTATATAATGAAGCATTTAAAAAGTTAGAGGAAATAAATATTCCTTTTGAAGAAGAATTTTCAAATTCAGGATGGCATATCTATGTAATAACATTAAACTTAGATAAATTAAAAGTTGGAAGAAAAGAAGTATTTGAAGCTCTGCAAAAAGAAAATATAGGAGTAAATGTACATTATTTACCTGTTTATTTACATCCATACTATACTAAACTAGGATATGAAAAAGGTTTATGTCCTGCAGCAGAAGATATCTACAATAGAATGATTACTATTCCACTATTTCCAGCAATGACTGATAGAGATGTAGAAGATGTTATATCTGCAATCAAAAAAGTAATTAATAATTATAAAATTTAAATGGAGATAAATCTATGATTAAACTAGTAAACTCATTTTTAACTGAGCATGATAAAGAAAAAGTTAATAATTTTTTAGAAGATTATAATAATATGGATCCTATAAGAGAATTGAAAAATAAGATAAAGCAAATTTTTCAAATTAATAATTGCTATCCAGTAAATAGTGGTTCATCCGCTCTTCACATTGCTTTAATGGCTATTGGAGTTAAAAAAAATGATGAAGTTATATGTACAACGCACACATGTGTAGCTATTTTAAATGCAATAAAATATGTAGGTGCAAATGTTATATTAGTTGATTGTAAATATGATGTAAATAAAATGGATTATAATATTAAATTAAATGATATAAAGAAAAAAATAACTAGCAAAACAAAAGCGTTAATTATTCCACATATGTTTGGAGTTGCATGTGAAATAGAAGAAATTAAAAATATAGGGATACCAATTATAGAGGATATAACATTATCAGTAGGAGCTAGGTTTAGTGATAGTAGTCTAATTGGTACAAAAGGTGATATAACGGTTTCTTCTTTTCATAGAACTAAAGTAATTTCAGCTGATGTAGGTGGAATTATATGGTCTAATAATCAAAAGTATGAAAAAAATATTTGTGATATTTTGGATTATGATGGGATGTATAGTTTACAATACAAACAAACATACAATTACGTAATGGGAGATATTAACGCGGTTTTAGCAGCGTCACAAATTGATCAATTAGAAAAATTTATTTCAATAAGAAGAAAAAATGCAGATATACTTAATATGGAGTTAAGAGATATTAAGTATATTAATATACCTGATATAAATAAAAATAATATTTATTTTAGATATATTATAGAAATTAATAATGAAATGACTTCAGAGTATATAGTTAATGAAGGGATAAAAAAGGGTATTCAATTTGGGAGAGGTGTATTTCCAGCCTTACATAATGTCTTAGGTTTGGATAATAGTAATTTTGTTAACTCTGAAAGAGCACAGAAAAAATTATTAAGTATTCCTGTTTATCCTGGATTAAGCAAAAGTGATTTAATATATATATGTGATACATTAAAGAATATATTAAGGAGTTAATAATAATGAAGAAAGTGTGTATAATTCAGGCGAGATTAGGCTCAAGTAGGCTACCAAATAAAGTTTTAAAGAAAATAAATGAAAAAACAATTTTGGATATAGTATATGAAAGAGTGGAAAAGTCACTAGATGTATTAGATGAAATTATTTTTGCAATACCAGATGGTGATAAAGATATTGAGCTAGAAAAGTATTTGATTGAAAAAAAATATAAATATTATAAAGGTAGTGAATTAGATGTACTAGAAAGATATTATAAATGTGCATTAAAATTCAATGCGGATTTTATAGTAAGAGTAACATGTGATTGCCCTATTGTTGATTATTATACAATTTCAGATATAGTAAGAGAAGCAGTTAACTCTAATTGTGATTATATTATAAAAGAAGATATGCCAATTGGGGTTACTTCAGAAGGTTTTACCTTTAAAGCACTAGAAAAGGCTTATAAAGAAGCAAAGGAAGATTATCAAAGAGAACATGTAATTTCATATTTTCTAGATAATAGTGAATTTAATAATGTATTTATTAAGGCTGAAGGAATTCTAAATAGACCAGATTATAGATTTACATTAGATACTGAAGAAGACTTTACATTAATAAAAGAGATATATAGTGAATTTAACAATGATTTTTTAATTGATATTTCAAAGGTAATAGGTTTTATAGATAATAATAATGAATTATTGTTTATAAATAATAAAATAAAACAAAAAACGTATAAAGATTATTTATAAAAGAATAGAGGAGTTTATATGAGTATTAAAAAAACTTATATTATAGCAGAAGCAGGTTCAAACCATGATGGAAATTATGAACAAGCTTTAAAATTAATAGATATTGCTGTCGAAGCTGGTGCTGATGCAGTAAAGTTTCAAATATTTAAAGCTAGCAAATTATATCATAAAAAATCAGGGAAAATAGAGTTTATGGGTAGTGAGTTGGAGCTATATGATTTTTTAAAAAGCATGGAGGTACCTTTAGATTGGATTCCTAAGTTAAATGAATACTGTAAAGAAAAGAATATTGATTTTTTATTTAGTATTTTTGATTTGGAATTAATAAATCAAATAAAAAAGTACGATATTAAGGCAATAAAAATAGCGTCTCCAGAATTAAATTATGTTCAATTATTTGAGGAATGTGCGAAATTAAATAAGAAAATTATTTTTTCTACTGGAATTAGCAAATTAAGTGATATTGAATTAGCTGTAGAAACTATAAGTAAATATCATGATGATTTTGTTATATTACATTGTATAACTTCATATCCTGCAAGTATAGATCAGTGTAATTTAAATATTATTAGAACTTTAAAAAGTGCTTTTAATAAAGAAGTCGGCTTATCTGATCATACTATGGACTATAACTATGTTCCAAGTTTAGCAGTTGCTTTAGGGGCAACAGTTATTGAAAAACATTTCACTCTAAGTAGAACTTTAAATGGAGCTGATCATAAATTTGCATTAGAGCCTAATGAATTGAAAACCATGGTAAGTAATATAAGAAAAGTAGAGAAAATGTCAGAACAAGAGAAAGAAAGCTATATTATTTCTGTTCCGAACTACAGAACTATACTAGGTAGTAGTGTAAAAAAAATACAAAAGGAAGAGGAAATATTATACTCATGTGATAGAAGAAGTATAATAACAGTAAAAGATATGAAAAAAGGTGACATAATCTGTAAAGATAATATAGAAGTATTAAGAGCGGAAAGAAATATTAAACCAGGATTAGAACCTAAATTTTTAGATGTAATAATTGGAAAGAAAGTTAATAAAGATTTAGAGGATGGAATAGGAATAACATGGAATGATGTCTTATATGAATAATAAGATAGTTTTTTTAGTAAATGGAAGTAAAGATATAGGGATGGGACATATAAGTAGATGTATGCCTATTGCAAAGGAATTAGAAAAGTATATAGATATTGAGTTTTGGTCTATAATTAATGAAGAGTTAAGGAAATATTATTTAGAAAATAGTATTTCCTTCAAATTCTTCAACTCTAAAAAGGAATTATTAGAAAATATGAAATACATTAACTTTAAATATATATTTACGGATTCATATGATTTAATTGAAAGTGACTATGAATATATAAAAAGTTTAAATAAAAATTTATTTTCTATAATTGATTTTAAAGGTAATTATAAATATTGTGATATATTGATTAGTCCTAATCTATGCTTTACAGAGGATGATTTTATTTGTGATGCAGATTGCATAAAGTTAGTTGGTAATAAATACATCTTACTAAAGAATAATGTTATAAATGTAAAAAATAAATTTTTAAGTAATAATAATTATATTACTGTAACTTTAGGTGGTAGTGATATATATAGTAAAACGGAATTAATATTAGATTACATTTATGAATGGATAATTAGAAATAATTATAAAGTAAATGTGATTATTGGTCCATATTTTAAACAAATAAATTCTATTAAAATGAAGTGTTGTGAATATGGATATAAATATATAGAAAATTGCTATGATATAGCTCCAATAATATCAGAAAGTAAAATAGCTATTATCTCAGGTGGTGTGACGTTACATGAGTGCTTATATCTTAATACGGTTCCAGTTGTATATGTTCAAGCCGACAATCAGATAGAGGAAGTAAAATTTCTAAGGAATAAAAATAGGATAATTTATGCTGGAATGATTAATGAAAAACTAGAATTCAATGAATTTAATCTAGTTAAAAAACTAGATGATGCTAAAGGTTTTACAGTTGAAGAGGGCTATATAGATGAATATGGCAAAAAAAGAATTGTAAGGGAAATATTAAAGTTTATAAATGATAGGGATGAGGTTTATTGAAAAAAAGTAGAATGATGATTTTAGGGGCTGGAGAATTTCAGATTCCAATAATAAAAAAGTGTACTGAGATGGGAATTGAAAGTTATGTTGTAGATTATAATCCTGAAGCTGAAGGGTTTAAATATGCTACCAAAAAGATAGTTGTAAGTACCATTGATAAAGAAAAAGTTCTTGAAGCATTTATTGAATATAACTGTAATTCTATTATAACTACTTCAGATTATCCGGTTAGATCAGTTGCATATGTATGTGAAAAGCAAAAAGTTATTGGACCTTGCTTAGACTCTGCAATTATATCAACAGATAAGTACTTATTAAGAGAAAAGCTGAAAGAGAATAATTTACCGTGCCCATTGTACTATATTATAGAGAAAGATGAGGATATTAGAAATTTTAATAGTGAATTAAAATTTCCAGTGATTATTAAACCAGTTGACTCTTCAGCTAGCAGAGGAGTAACTAAAATAAATAATTATGAAGAGCTTTATTATTATTATTATAAATCTTTAAATTATAGCAAAAGTGGAAAGGTTATAATAGAAGAATATATTGATGGAAAAGAATTTAGCGTTGAATGTTTAATACAAAATGAAGAAATAAATATAATTGCTATTACAGAAAAAACTGTGGACGGTTATCCTTACTTTGTTGAATCTAGGCATAGGATTCCAGCAAATATAGATTTAAGTGAAAAGAATATTATAGAAGAAACAGTAAAAAAAGCTATTAAATCAATTTCGTTAGATAATAGTGCTGCTCATGTGGAAGTCAAATTAAGAGATTCTCAAGCTTATATTATAGAGGTAGGTCCTAGGTTAGGTGGAGATTATATTACATCAGATTTAGTACCATTAGCAACTAATGTAGATATGTTAAAAAATATTATATTAATAGCTGAAGGAAAACCGATAGATGTTAGAAATATAAGTAATAACTATTCTGCAATACAATTTATAACTAAAAATAATTATGAAAAATATAAGTTAAATAAAGATTCTATATTATCTAGTAATATGGTAGTTGATTTTAAAATGAATGAAAATAATATCACTAATAAATTAGAAAGCTCTTTTGATAGATATGGGCATATTATACTAAAATCTAATAATAAAGAAGATATAGATAAGATTCTAGGTATATTTGATTAGGAGAGATTATATGTATTTTGGAAAAAAAGTAGTTTTAAGAGAATTTAGAGAAGAAGATATAAAGATTGCGACTAGTTTTATAAATGATTATGATATAGCCACAATGCTAACAAAACAAGCTATTATTCCAATCAGTAAAGAAGCAGAGGAGCAATCTATTAGAAACAGAAGTAAATTAAATGATAATAGAATTGATTTTGCTATTGAATCAATCGAAGAAGAAAAATATATTGGTAATTGTAGTATTGTAAATATAGACTATAAAAATAGTAATTGCGTAATCGGGATAAAAATAGGTAGCAAAGATGATTGGGGTAAGGGATATGGTACTGATGCAATAAATGTGTTGCTTAAATTTATATTCTTTGAATTAAATATTAATAAAGTTAAACTTACTGTTTATGAATATAATGAAAGAGCTATAAATACCTATATAAAATCTGGATTTAATGTAGAAGGTAGATTGATAAAAGAGATTTATAGAAATGGAAAGTACTACGATGAGATATTATTAGCAATTTTTAAAGAAAATTTTAAGCAATAAGGAATATTAAAGTTATGAAATTTAAAAATTTAAAAGGGAATAAATTAGCACGTATTTTTCAGTATTCATTAATTAAATACTTAGCATTGGCTTTTGCTTTTTTAAAGGGGCTAATTAATGCAAAGTTTTTAGGACCTGAATTGTTGGGGATATTAGGAAATTTAACTTTGGTATTAGGTTATACTTCATATGCTAATTTAGGAATAATTTATTCAATGAACAGAGAGTATGTATTAGAAGAGGAGAAATCTATTGACAAAGGTGAACGAGTTCTCAATACTACTTTTACTTCTTTATTCATTATTTCCATATTATTTATTATTCTAAGTATATTGTCTATTTTAATATATAGAAATACCTTTGGTATATATTTAGCATTGATATTTATTATTGCTATATTTGAGCAATTTAAAAACTATTTTACTAATTATTTTAGACTAATAGATAATTATAATATGATAAATTTAGTAGAAGTTATATATAATATAATATCATTTATATTAACTTTTATACTTATAAATGATTTTAAAATTTATGGTGTATTAATTTCAATGTTGATATGTGGGATAATTATTTTAATTCTTGGTATAGTTAAATCAAGAAATATTAAACTTAAAATAGAAAAGAGAATTTTAAAGAATTTAATTTCTATTGGTATCCCTCTTTTGATATATAATTTAGGATTTTATATACTAACAACAATTGATAGATGGATTATAATAAAATACTTTACTGATGCTGATTTAGGATATTACACATTTGCTAATAATATGGTAAGTGCTACATTAGTATTTATAACATCGATGCTATTCTTACTTTATCCAAAATTAATTAAGAATTTCAATGAAGAAAAAAATAGAAATATATTGATAATATTAAATAGATATACTAGATTATTAGAAATTGCTTGTGCCATATTTTTTACTGTGGGAGTAGTTATTTTTAAGCCTTTTATAGATATTTTTCTTGATAAATATGTGGGAAGTATTGAAATATATATGTTATTGTTACTTGCTGTTATAGTTAATACTCTATCTTATTTTGCAAATTGTTATATTGTATCTAATAGAAAGCAAAAATTTTTAGTTTACTTGCAGGGGATGTCAATACTAGTAAATTTAATATGCAATATTATTTTTGTAAAACTGGGATTAGGAGTAAAAGGTGTAGCTTTAGGAACCTTAATTACAAATACTATATACTCAATTATGCAATATAATATTTTTATTAAATTAGCTAAGGGGAAATCCGATGTTACAAGTGCTATTAGATTATATATAAGAATAATTTTATATTCTATTTTTATATCAGTTATGATGATTACGGGGGTAAGTTATATTATTTATAGCATTAGTACTATTTTATTGACTATAGTATTATACATTGGTGAATTGAAAAATATAAAAAGTCATATTAATTTAATAAAGAACAGTATATAAAATAATAATTAAATGAATTAATCTCAGTAACTTCAAGAAGTTTGCTAGGATTATCTATTTTTACTTTAATAATTAAAATAGATATAATTAATATATTAAAATTGGTAGATAATTGAAAATTAAAGATTTATATAAAAATATCCTAGTGAAGCTTAAATAGGCTTTGCTAGGATATTTTGATTACATTATTCTAAAACTTCAATACTATCTAGAACAAAGTTAAAGTCTTTAGCAGAAGTATTCTTAGTATTAGTAATCTCAATAGTAACTGTATGATTGCCAGGGACAAGATCATTTTTATCTAAAATTAATGCTTTAGCAATTGCCGAAGGAGAGTAAGTATCTATAGAGTAAGTTTCGTTATCAATAGTTACTTTAGCAATACCACATATATATGCTTTATAGGAATATAGTTTAATTCCAGTACCGTTAAATTGGAATGTAATAGTGTCACCAATTTTATTAGAAAGCATAGCTGAACCACCAGAATAGCTAGGACTATTTTGATTATTCCAAGAACCTTTATAGGAAATATTAATGTTATCTTGCTCATACTTACCAGGTTCAATGATTTCAACAGTAGTTTTTTCATTAATAACTTCAATACTATCTAGAACAAAGTTAAAGTCTTTAGCAGAAGTATTCTTAGTATTAGTAATCTCAATAGTAACTG
>NZ_JACSQZ010000039.1:14311-18561 GCF_014836325.1 Clostridium gallinarum | reverse complement strand
ATAGCTGAACCACCAGAATAGCTAGGACTATTTTGATTATTCCAAGAACCTTTATAGGAAATATTAATGTTATCTTGTTCATACTTACCAGGAGTTAAAGGTACAGTTTTATTTAAATTTATTATTGTATTGTTAGGAGAATAACTTATATTATCAACATTAGAATTAGATAACTTGACTCTTATAGTATTAGTACTTAAATTTAAGCTGTCATTTGAGTTGATTGTATTTAATTTAACTGTTCCTTCTTTAAGGATTTTAGCTTTTATTATTGCTAGAGTACCATTACCTGATACACCTGTTTTATTTCCTTTCATTGAAATAGCAAAAGATGCTTGTCCGTTTTCTATTTTTCCGTTAGCACCTAATGGAGTAAGAATTTCAGTATTACCAAATATATTACCTTTAGTAACACTTTCTATTTCTAAAAGGCTTTCATCATATAGAAAATCAATGGATCCTCCATATAAGTCTGTTACGTTTGATATGTTTACAGCAATTTCTATTATATTTCCTACTTTAGCTTCTCCAGTTACTGTATATGAAACAGAAGGAGTGGTAGCTGCAAAGACAGTATTATTTGTATTAAATAATATTAATTCAAATAAAAATAAAATTGATAAAAATAGTGAAAATTTATTTTTATGAAATTTAAATTTATTTTTCAAACTTAATCCCCCTTAGTTTAATAAAATTTTAATATAATTTTACTATAAAGATAATATTATGTAAATAATTTGGTTAAATAAGGACAAAAGTACATATATTATTACTTTGTACTAAATTTATATAAATTATGTAAAATTATTGATTAAAATAAAGGTTTTATATAAAATAATTATTATATAAATATAGATATTAATGTAATTTTAAAATAAATTCAGAATACAATGAATTTATTTTATTTAAATTAGATTTATTAAGTACTATATTTTATTTAGATTTATTTCTAATAAATAAGGGGGAAAGATAATGATAAGATTAATTAAAAAGTTAAGTTTGTTTTTAGTAATAACATTAATAATTAATAGTTTTATTGTTATTAAATCGGAAGCAGATGTAAAAGAAGGAGCTCAAGAGCTTACTAATATTATAGTATTTATAAATTTTTCAGATAGCGAAGGAAATTTTATGGAAAATAGAAGGAATACTATAATTGAAATGTATAATGGGACAAGCATTAAATCTTTAAGTAATTATATTTCAACTATTTCTAACGAGAAAGTAAAAGTAAATAATTATTTTCCACAAGATAATAATAGTGTTATTATTCCATATACATTGTCTCAACCAAGAAGCTATTACAATAGTTCAAAAGAGTATGAAATGATAAAAGAAATAATAAGTCATATTTCTGTAGATACTAGTATTAATTTAGATAGAAATAATGATGGTCAAGTAGATAATGTTACTTTTGTATTTCAAGGATCTTCATCATCAATGGATGATGTTTTTTGGCCTCATAAATCTAATCATAATAATGGTTCATCTATAAATGGAAAAGCTGTTAATACATATAATGTTCATAATGAAAAAAGTATATTTCAAGAGGTTGTTTCAGGACAAAAAGGAGTTATAGCTCATGAATTTTTACATTCTTTAGGGTTACCTGATTTATATCGTGGAAGTGGTAGTGGTAAACCAGTAGGAGAATGGGATATAATGGCTCTTAATTCTGTATTTCTTCAATATCCTTTAGCTTATTTAAGAAAAGATTGGGTTGGAATAGATACAATAAATAAAAGTGGAACATATACATTAGAGCCTGTAAGTTCAAATCCAGATAATCAAGCTTTTATAATAAAAACACCTTTATCAGAAAAAGAATTTTTTATGGTTGAATATAGAAAGCAAGGGAATCCATATAAAGATGAGTTAGAAGGAAGGATTCCGGGTTCTGGACTGATAATATATAGGGTAAATACATCAGAATATACTAACTTTTCAGGGGATAAAGATTTCTTATATATATTTAGACCAGGAGAAACAGGAGAAGGGGATGCGGCAGGTAATATAAGAGAAGCATTTTTATCTGAGGAAAGTGGCAGAACTTCTTATGGAACATCAGATATGAATGCAAAAATAACTGATGGAGCTATAACTTATTCTTCAGGATTAAATAGTGGAATAGTAATAAAAAATGTATCTTCAGCAGGAGATAGTATAAGCTTTGATGTAGAACTTCCAGACTTAAGTAATGATGGTGTTTGGAATTTAGTAGGCAATGGAACTGTAAATAGTGGTGATTCAGATGAGTTTTCTATGGATGTAGTAGGGAATGAAATTTATATTACATATTCAGAAGGAGATTTTAATAAAGACTTAAAAGCTATTAAATATGATGGAGCCAATTGGGTTAGCTTAGGTAACTCTATCGCAAAGGTTACAGACAAATCGAAAATAAAAGTTTATAATGGAGTACCTTATGTATTATATAATGACTATGATTATAAATTAAATATTTCAAAGTTTGAAAATGGAAATTGGACAAAATTGCAGACAATTACTAGTGATATAGCTCAATATTCAGATATGATTGCTACAGAAAATGGTCTTTATATAGCATATACTGATCCGTATCAAGATATTTTAAAGGTTGCAAAATTTAATACTGTGACAAATAAGTTTGAGAATATTGGCTCAGATATTGATAGGGGTTATATATATGGATTAAGTATTACTGAAAATAATGGAGAAGTTTATGTTTCTTATTCAAATTTTTATAGCTCAGATAAGATTAAGGTTAAAAAGTATAGCAATGGTAGTTGGGCAGATGTAGGCAATTTAGATATAATTGCAAAAAATACAAATATAATTGCACAGGATGGAAAGATATATTTAGCAGTTGCAACTCCTTCTATAAGGGTTTATGAGTTAAAGGATAATAATTGGATTAAGCTTGGAAATGATTTAGCTAGTAAAGAGGGAAATTATCCAAAGTTACAAATGTCAAATAAAAATCTTTATGTTTCCTATATTGATACAGAGACAGAAGAGATTAAATTAAAAGTATTTGATGGAACTGATTGGGTACAAGATGGATATAGGGTATCAGATAAACCTATAATTAATCTTAATTTTGATGTGGTTAATGGAGTTGGATATATAGGTTATATAGATACAGATGGATTAATTGAAGTTAAAAATAGAACTTTAAATAAAGTTACTTCTGAATATGAAGCAGAAGATGTAGATAAAAATGGAACAGTTGATATCTTAGATCTATCAAAGGTTGCATTAAAGTATAATGTAGATAGCAATAGTGATTCCTTTGAGGAGGATTTAGATATAAATAAAGATAATATAATAGATATTTTTGATTTAGTATTAATATCAAAAAAAATTGAATAGAATAATATTAAAAAATATCCAAGTAAGCTAAATGATAGCCTTACTTGGATTATTTTTATTCGTTAGGAACTTCATAATATATAATATTAGAATTATCCTCATTAATAGATGGAGTAGTTTGAGCATTATCATCTTTATAGTTTGAGAATGTAAGTGTTATAGTATAATCCCAATTACCATCATATTGAACTCTTATAGATCTATTACTATAATTTATTGTTCCAGTACCATTAGCTATACGTCTAACTAAATTTTCGAAGTTATCGTAATATTTATCATCAAATACGCCACTAAAGATTTCAGAATCACTAGGAGTAGCTGTAGAGATTGATTTGTCCCCAATCATAAGCTTTAATAAGTATAATACATATTTATCATTTTCTGCAAAATCACATCTTATAGTAATAATAGAATCTATATTATTTAGACCGTTCATATTCTTAAATTGAAGTCTACCATCATTAATATTTATAGTATTTGAGTCAACAGCTGTCCATCCAATATTTTTTAAGTGTTCATATACTGAGTCACCTATACCATTTTTATTAAAACCTTCAGAAGCAGTTAAAACAGGTGCTTCATTTATTTCAGGGCAATTAATAGTATTTTGTGCTATATTAATACCATCATCAATAGCTTCATTAGAAGAATTATCTTCTATAGCAATATTATTATCAGTAGCGTCATTAGAAGAATTATCTTCAATAACAACATTATTATCAGTAGTTTCATTAGAAGAAGTATCTTCAATAACAACATTATTGTCAGTAGTTTCATTAGAAGAAGTATCTTCAATAACAACATCATTATCAGTAACTTCAATAGAAGAAGTATCTTCAATAACAACATTATTGTCAGTAGTTTCATTAGAAGAAGTATCTTCAATAACAACATCATTA
>NZ_JACSQZ010000039.1:0-14211 GCF_014836325.1 Clostridium gallinarum | reverse complement strand
TCAGTAACTTCAATAGAAGAATTATCTTCAATAACAACATTATTATCAGTAGCGTAATTAGAAGAAGTATCTTCTATAGCAATATTATTTTCAATAGCTTCATTAGAGAAATTTTCTTTAATTGTAGATTCATTACTAATAGTATTGCTAGAATAAGTGCTTTCAGTAACAATATTTGAATAAGAATCATTATTAAAAGCTAAAGTACTATTAATATCAAAAGAATTAATAGTATCATTAGATGAAGCTTCATTATTTAAGTAGCTTAAGTTAGATGTATTTAAAGATTCTACATTATTAGATAAATTGTTACTTAAAATTGTTTTATTAGAGCTTGTAATTTTAGACTCTGCATGAGTAATAGTTAAATTAGATAGCATAATAATTCCTAATGCTATGGCAGCTTTACTTTTGTTACTTATCATAAAAAAACTCCTTTCTTAAAATAAAATTAAAATTAATATTAAACATAATTTTACTATAGGTATTATTTTATGTAAAGAATTTGGATAAATTAAGAAAATGTTGAATTGTTTATATTTTAGTTAAATAAAATATAATGTATAATAAGATAAAAGGAAATTTATAGATATATTTTACGATGAGTTGATATTAATAGTTTATAAGGAGGTATTAATGTGAAAAGATTTTTATCCGTATTAATAATTATATTTATTGTAGGTAGTAATATAACAGTTTATGCAGATGAAAATAATAGTAATGATATTAATGAAGAGGTAGTAGAATTTAATTTACAGGATTATTATAAATATAATGATTCTAAATTAGGAATAGAAACATATTCATTACAAAAAAGTGAAATAAAAGAATCTATATATGATGGGTTAGTAAATTTGAAAACTAAGATTAATATTACAAGTTATATTAGTGATGTAAATAATGATAATGAATCTATTAATGAAATCTTATCTTTATATTTTGATGTTTTAAATGAACATCCTGAAATATTTTATTCTAAAAATTTTACAAGAGTGGGGTATAGTTATAATCCATCAACTAATAAAATTACATATATAGAGTTTTTAGTTGATTACTTATATGATGAAGATACTATTAATTCTATGAAAAGTAAATTAAATGAAAAAATAAATTATATACAAACTAATTATTTAGATGGTGTAACTGATAAGTTTCAGCAAGAGTATATTATTCATGATTATATAGTTAATAACACTACATATGACTATGAAAATTATAAAAATAATACAATACCACAGGAATCCTACACTGTATATGGAGCTCTTGTTAATGGAGTAGCAGTATGTGAAGGATATTCAAAAGCAGCCTTATTATTATTTAATAAAGTTGGAATAGAAGCTGGAATAGTAACAAGTAGTTCTATGAATCATGCTTGGAATTATGTAAATATAGATAATAAGTATTATCATGTTGATCTTACATGGGATGATCCAGTACCAGAGTCTAATAGGATTAGATATAATTATTTTAATTTAACTAATACTGAAATGTTAAGAGACCATTATGGATGGAATTCAGCAATATATCCTTCATTTTCAGATATAAGTCTTTCTGCATTAAGAGAGTTAGTGTTTAATCAAGGAAGTAATATAGCGAGAGTTGATAATAGATTATATTATATAGATGGACAAATATTATACTCTACTGATTTATATGGTAGATATAAAAAAATAGAGGCTTCAGTTGGATATGGATATATGCCTATAGCTTATAAAAATAGCATAATATTTGTAGATAAATTAAATTTAAATGATATAGTTAAGAAATATGATTTAAGCTCAAAAAGCATATCAACATTATATGAAGCAAATGGAACAGTGTATGGAATATATACAAAAGAGGATATTTTATATATAGATACTGAAGAGGGATTAAAAGATATTAAACTAAGTATTTATGGAGATTTAAATAATGATGGAATAATAGATATAAATGATATAGCTTTAATTGCAACTAAGTATAATTTAACAAGTACAAGCTCTGATTGGAATAAAGCTTATGATTTAAATAATGACAATATTATAGATATATTTGACTTAGTTATACTATCTAAGAAATTATCTTAACATATATAGGAGATATTTATGAAAAGAAAGATAATGCTAATAACATTAATATTAATTTTTATATTTCCATTAAAAGCTTATGCAAGCACAGCATCAGTAGAAGTTAATGTAGATGGTAATGTTAAAAAGGGAGAAGAGATAAACATATTAATAAATATGAAGGGTTTAGAAAGTTTATATGCTGCTTCAGTAAATTTTACTTATGATAAAAGTATTTTGAATATAGTTAATATAACAGCAGGGGATTCTATAAAAAAGTATGCAGATGAAATAATGGAAATAGGTGGAGAAGTAGATACTACAAATAATAAGACATCTTATTCATTTACATTTTTAGGAGATAAAGATGGGATTAATGGAGATGGAACCTTAGCTATTATTAAAGCAAAGATTTTAAGAGATGGAGTTTTGTCAATAGATGAAGATTCTATAAAGATTAAGCTTGTAAAAAGAGAAGCAGATAGTGTTGAAAATTATGATTATAAATTTATAGGATATAATACTGAAAAAGATGTATCTACAGAAAATAAGGAAGAAAATGATACAAATAATAAAGATGAAAATAATACTATAGATGATGAAAATGTATCTATACCTAACACTGATAACAATATTAAAGACAATAATGAAAATAATACAAAGGAAGAAGAAACTTCTGAAAGTATAGAAGATAAAGTAGTTATAGATAATAATACTAATAAAGAAGAGAATACTTTTTTTGAGAATATATTAAATGGAAATATAGTAGAAAATATTATAAATAATATAAAGAATTTTATATCAGGTAATAGCAATGAAGAGAATTTAAATAAAGAGAATAGTATTAAAGAAAATAATATTAAAGTAGATTTTAATAAAGAAGATATAAATAAAGAAAATAACCTTGAAGAAAATGAAAAAAATAATGTAGATGATAAAGTAAATGAAGATATTTCGAAATATGATAATACAGATAGCTTGGATAAAAATGCTGAAGATAAATCTTTAGAAGAGAAAGAGGAAACGAGTGTTGGTACACAAGCTAGAAATAACATATATATTTACTTTGTAGGAGCTATAGCAATTGTAGCAGGTATTTATGTTATATATAAATTAAAAAATGATAAAACCAAATAATTTGGTATAAGAAGTGGTGGGAATAATGTGTATAAAATAAAAAAAGTATTTTTATTTTCTATAATTTTTAGTTGTATAATTGGAGGAATAAATGTTAAGGCAGAAGTAAATATTGGGGAAAAGTATGAAACAGTAAAAATATCAGATATGGGATATAGCTTTTATAATTTTATGGATGAAGAAAATACTGAAGATAAATATGTTGATGAAGAGGTAATAGAAAAGTTAAAGTCCATGGAAGATTATAGTATACTTATTACAAAAACTGACTCTAATTATGAAGTTGCTTTAGCATATAGTGATGGAAGTTTTACTTTTATTGATGCTGCTGATACTTTAGAAGAAGCAAAGGAAAAATTAGAAGAGATTGTATTGCCACAAAGTGAAGATACTATTATTCCTTCAATAATAGGCAAGAATGGACAAGTAGTTTATGCAACTAATTCTATGGGGAGAGTTTGGAAACATATAGATAATGTTCCTGATACAACTATAAATAATATTAGTTATATATACTCAAGTGCAGATAGAGTTGGTAATGAGAATTTAGCATACACCTATATTAATCATGGATATATAGATGATGTTCCAATTATTGAAGATAGAGGAACTGTAGCTAAAATTCAAGTAAATGGTTATGAAGGTTGGATTAATAAGGATGATACTGCTGATGATTATGATTTAGTAGTGGTACCTATCAATCAGGTTAAGGATCCAAGTTGTTATTTGGTTCAAAATGGATATTTATATCATTATATTACAAGGAACATGACTTCAAGTATTGTAACTGGTAATTCTTTAAGATTAGGACCAGCTCCAGATTATTTAGAAGAAGGTAAGGATTACTATAGTTATGATGGGGTATATTTTTATGAAGGTAATACTATAGAAGAAGGCTTAAATAAGCTAATAACAGATTTAAAGAATAATGTTAAAGATAATTCTATAAATAAAGATAATCCCTATTATAATTATTACAAGTACCTTCCTTTTAGAACAAGAACTAATTACACAAGTGATGAGTTAAATAAATTTATAAATGAAAATACATCAGCTGAAAGTAAATTAAGAGGAATTGGTGAAGTATTAATAGAATGTCAAAACACTTATGGAGTAAATGCATTGTTAACTTTAGGAGTTGCTATTAATGAAAGTACAACTCAAGATGGATGGGGAATGTCTGATTATGCTCAAAATTATAACAATTTATTTGGAATAGGAGCAGTAGATTTTGCTCCAGATGGAGCGAATAGATTTGAATCTCCTAGTGATTCTATAAGAGAGTTTACTAAAAACTATATATCAGCAGGATATTCTAATCCAGATGATTATAGATATTATGGTGGATATTTAGGAAATAAAGCGCTAGGCGCAAATGTAAAATATGCATCAGATCCTTTTTGGGGAGAAAAAGCAGCACAACATGCATTTACTATTGAATTAGGTATGGCTAATGGAGAGTTAAATAATTTAAAAGATTATAATGGTTATCAGTTAGCTATGTATTTTGGAGAAAATCAAGTTATAAGTAAAAGTGGAAGTTTATTATATAATATAAATTCAAAAGTTAGCGGATTTGGTGGATATTCAGGAAATGTTATAGCCCTATTGTATGAAGAAAAAAACTCAAAGGATGAATATGAAATTTTTCCGGAAGTAAATAGTCCTATTAATGGCAATGGATATTCAAGTTATAATGGAATATATGACTGGAATTCTAGAGCATACATTAATAGTAGTAATATTAAATTAATTAACAAAACTAAAAGTAGTTTTATACCTGGATATAAAAAAGAAGATGTTAATAAAGATGATATAATAGATATACAAGATATATCAGAATTAGCATTAAAATATAATATATCACAAGATAATAAGATATTTTTAAGGAGATTAGATATAAATTTAGATGGTATAATAGATATTTTTGATATGGTGAATATTTCGAAATATATTAATTAAATGAATGAGTATTTAAATATAGGAAAGTAATATTATTGCTATAATAATATTACTTTTTTATAATTTCCTTCCTTCAGTTTGGAAGTGTTAAAATATCATAGCAAGGTGACTTGGAGCGCATGCGACGGAGCAAGGAATATAATGTTTATATCTTATTTTATTTGGAGCTATTATTCAAAATAGCTTAGAGATGAAAGTCTAATGTAGGCTTAGTATTATGAACTACTGGATAAAGAATAAAATTTAATTTAATTATATAAATAAGTTAAAAAAGTGATAAAGTGGTATATAATTTTATTGATGTTGAAATTATACTGATATTTATATAATAAATATGGTAAATACTATGATATAATTTATTAGTAATAAATTATATTTATTTGGAGGCTTATAATGTTTTTACAAAAGTATAATGAATGGATTAACTCATCAGTAATAAATGATGATATTAGAACTGAATTGTTATCAATAAATGATGAGAAAGAAAAAGAAGATAGATTTTATAAGGATTTAGAGTTTGGTACAGGTGGACTTAGAGGAGTAATTGGAGCTGGAACTAATAGAATGAATATCTATACTGTTTCAAAAGCAACTCAAGGTTATGCTAAGTATTTAAATAATAACTTTGAAAATCCAACAGTAGCTATAGCTTATGATTCAAGAAATATGTCTAAGGAATTTGCAAAGGCTACAGCTTTAACTTTTGCAGCTAATAATATAAATGTGTATTTATTTGAAGATTTAAGACCAACCCCTATGCTTTCATTTACAGTAAGGGAGCTTAAGTGTCAAGGGGGAGTAGTTATAACTGCATCTCATAATCCAAAACAATATAATGGATATAAGGTTTATGGAGAAGATGGTGGACAAATTACTGATGAAACTGCAAAGGAAGTTATAGGATATATAAATAATATAGATATATTCTCTGATGTTAAAACTATATCAGAAGAAGAGGCTATATCTAAGGGATTATTACAATATATAGGTGAAGATGTAGATAAAGTTTACATAGAAAAAGTTAAATCTCTTGTTTTAAGAAAAGAATTAATAGAAGAAAAATCAAAGGACCTTAATATAATATATACACCAATTCATGGATCAGGACTTATGCCAATTAAAAGAGCATTAACTGAGCTTGGATTTGAAAATTTAAATATAATTAAAGAGCAAGAAAAGCCAGATGGAAACTTCCCAACAGCACCTTACCCAAATCCAGAAGATAAGAGTGTATTTAATATAGCTTTAGATATGGCAAGGGAAAGTAATCCAGATATAATATTCGGAACAGATCCAGACTGCGATAGAATAGGTGTTGTAGTTAAGGATAACTCTGGAGAATATAAGGTTTTAACTGGTAACCAAACAGGAATGTTATTAGCTCATTATATGCTAAAATCATTAACTGATAGAGATGAACTTCCTAAAAACTCAGCTGTAATTAAAACTATAGTTACAACAGAAGGGGTTAGAAAGATAGTTGAAAGCTTTGGTGCAGAGCTAATAGATACTTTAACTGGATTTAAGTATATTGGAGAGAAAATTAAAGAGTTTGAAGAAACTAATAGTAATTCCTTTATCTTTGGTCTTGAGGAAAGCTATGGTTATTTAGCAGGAACTTTCGTTAGAGATAAGGATGCAGTAATTGCAGCAGTTCTTATAACTGAAATGGCTCTTTACTATAAAGAAGAAGGCTTAACTTTATATGAAGCTTTAATAAAATTATATGAAGAGTATGGATTTACTCAAGAAGAATTAATTTCTATTGAGCTTCAAGGAAAAGAAGGACAAGAAAAGATAGCTAATTGTTTAGATACATTAAGAAATGATAAGTTAAGAGAAGTTAATGGTGTTAATGTGGCTAAAGCCTTTGATTATAAATTAAGTGAAGAAACTACTTATGGAAACGAAACTTTAGTATCAGAAATTAAACTTCCAAAGTCTAATGTATTAAAATATATATTAGAAGATGATTCTTGGTTTGTTGTTAGACCTTCAGGTACTGAACCTAAAATGAAGATTTATCTATCAGTAGTAGGAGATTCATTAAAGGATTCAGAAGAAAAATTAATTAACTTTAAAAAGTCTGTTATGAATAAGATTAATAGTATATTAGGTTAGTTTCTTATTAAGACTACATTATTTTAATGTGGTCTTATATAATCAATAGAGAATTTATGATAATAAATATAGTGTAAGGAGTATAAGGTTATGTATCCAATTAAATTTGAAAACTTATATTACGATAAAGTATGGGGCGGGCGTGATTTTGAAAGCTTTAGAAATAATATGCCAGAAGGAGCTATAGGAGAAAGCTGGGATATTGCATGCCATTCAAATGGTACTGGAGTAGTTGCAAATGGAAAATTTAAAGGAATGAACTTTAATGATTTAATTAATAATTATAAAGAAGAGATATTTGGTAAAGCAATTACAAATAATGAATTTCCTCTATTAGTTAAATTAATAAACTCAAATGAAAATTTATCAGTTCAAGTTCATCCAAATGATGATTATGCAAGAAGAGTAGAAAATTCCTTTGGAAAAACTGAAGCATGGTATGTTGTAGATGCTAAAGAAGGTGCAGAGTTAATTGTAGGTACAAATGGATGCACTAAGGAAGAATTTGAAGAAGCTATTAAAAATAATACTGTTGAAGATTGTTTAAATAGAATTAAAGTTAAAAAAGGAGATGCATTTTTAATTAACAGTGGATTAGTACATGCTATATGCTCAGGTTTAGTAATTGCAGAAATTCAACAAAATAGTGATATAACTTACAGAGTTTATGATTATGGAAGGCCAAGAGAAATTCATGTTGAAAAATCTTTAGATGTAATTAATTTTGATTTAAAACCAGAAAGATTAGTTGAAAACTATATAGATTTCTTAGGATATAAATACACAACTTTATGTAAAAGTGATTATTTTACTATAGATAAATACATTATTAATACTAGCGTTAAATTAGATAGTGATATAAATACATTTTCAATAATCACCTGTGTTGATGGAGGAGGATTAATTAACTATAGAAATGAAACTGTAGTAGTTAATAAAGGTGATAGTATTCTTATTCCGTCTAAGCTTGGTAATTATGAGCTTAAGGGAGCATTAGAAGTATTAGTATCTAAACCTACTATTATAGAAGAATAAAATTTAGATCATGAAAATAGCCCCACAAGCTTTTTACAGCAAGTGGGGTTTGATTTTTTCCGTTACCTTTTTCTAATATATAGAAGAAAGAGACCCAAATTTAAAAAAATCAGGAAAAGAAATAATATGATTAGAGAGTTCTGAAAATAAAAAGAAAGTTTAGAATAGTAAGGATTAATATTTAATATTAGAATAAAATTTAATTAAATTAATAATATTATATAAAATAAAGTTATTTAATTACTTGAAATCAAAGGGATGTTGAAATTATACGAACAATTATACAAATAATACTTTAAAAATTATGATATAATTTATTTATAAATTTAATGTATATTTTTGTAAAAATATAATTAATGTATTAACTAGTTAGTAATAAATTGTAATATAAAAATAAATGATGAAAAGAAGATAGTTTGTATAATGAGGGGAACTGTAATGAATAAAAATTTAATTACAAGAAATAAAATTAGAAAAGCAATAATACCAGCAGCTGGTCTTGGAACTAGATTTTTACCAGCAACTAAAGCACAGCCAAAGGAAATGTTGCCTATAGTTGATAAGCCAACTCTTCAATATATAATAGAGGAATGTGTTCAGTCTGGTATAGAAGAAATTTTAATTATAACAGGAAGAAATAAAAAATCTATAGAGGATCATTTTGATAAATCTGTAGAGCTTGAGTTAGAGCTTGAAAGTAATGGAAAGCACGAAATGCTTGAAATGGTTAGAGAAATATCTGATATGGTAGATATACATTTTATAAGACAAAAGGAACCAAGAGGATTAGGACATGCTATTAGCTGTGCTAAAACTTTCGTTGGAAATGAGCCTTTTGCAGTTTTATTAGGTGATGATATAGTTTATAACGATAATAAGCCTTGCTTAAGTCAACTTATTAATTGTTATAATGAGTATAAAACTTCTGTATTAGGTGTACAAGAAGTTAAAGAAGAAAATGTATCAAAGTATGGTATAGTTGGTGGAATCAAAATAGAAGATAGAGTTTATAAGGTTAAATCCTTAGTAGAAAAACCAAGCAGAGAAGATGCGCCATCTAATATTGCCATATTAGGTAGATATATTATAACACCTAGAATATTTGAAATATTAGAAGAAACAGAACCAGGTAAGGGTGGAGAAATTCAATTAACAGATGCATTATTAAAACTTTTAGAGGAAGAAGCTATATATGCTTATAACTTTGAAGGAAGAAGATATGATGTTGGAGATAAACAAGGATTCTTAGAAGCTAATATTGAATATGCCTTAAGAAATAGTGACTTAAAAGAAGCCTTTGAAGAATATTTAAAAACTTTAGCAATATAAAAGCAGATGATTTTATTTTCATCTGCTTTTTGCATTTAATCAAAATATATTTTAAGAAAATACTAATTTCTATATGAAAATAAAGAAATGGGATAAAAAGTATATAGTTTATGGTATTAATTGTAAAATAGTTAAAGTACCCATAAAATCAAAGTAAAATTATTAAAAATGATGAATTTAGATTAGTTTATATACCAATATATGGATAAAAACTGATGGAGAGGTATACTCTTTTTGTAAACGTTATTAAAGGGGTGGTTTTATGAGGAAAAAGAAAAGCTTTAAGGTCTTAAATATTCTTACTGTTATATTTATGATCTTAGGTATTTTCTCGAATGTGTCTATAAAAGCATTTGCAGAAAGTACTGAAAATTTAATTGGAAATGGCTCATTTGAAGACGGACAGCAAGGGAAGTGGTATCCAAGAGGAGGAGAAGCTTTAAAGCTTCAAGTAACAAATGAAACAAAGGCATCAGATGGGGATTATTCCTTAAAAATTACAGGAAGAAACCAAAATTGGAATGGTCCAGCTTATAGTGTAAAAGATGTATTTGAAAAAGGCAGAACCTACAACATTTCTGTAAAGGTTAAGGCAGTTGCTGGTGAAAAAGTTTTAGGAAAAGCAGAAGTTGTTACTTTATCCATGGAAAAAAGAATAGATAATGCTGCAGGATATACTAATATTTCTTCATCTACTAATATTAATGAAGATACATGGACTACAGTAGGTGGAAATTATACTTTAGACTATTCAGGAAATCTAACTTTATTAGATATTTATGTAGAATCAAGCACTGTTGATTTAGAATTCTATATAGATGATTTAGTAATTACAGATATTACTCCTGTTGATAAGGGAAATATAGTTTCTAATGGAACTTTTGAAAATGGAATTACTGGATGGGAGAAGCAAGGAACATTAGATATTCAATCTGTTAGTGATGTTTTTTATGAAGGTAGCCATAGTTTAAAGGTTTCTGGAAGAGGAGCTAGTTGGGCAGCTCCTATTTATGATTTAACTGATAAAGTTATATTGGGAAAAACCTATGATGTAAGCCTTTGGGTTATGTATAACGAAGGTGATAATGAAGAGGAGACTATAAAGGCTACCTTTAAGCCAGGCTATCTAACTGTTGGGGAAGTTAAAGCTAAAAAAGGTGAATGGACAGAAATAAAAGGAAGTATAGATATGCCAGAAGAATTACCAGAAGGAGCTAGTATTTATATAGAAGCAGTAAATGAAGCTTTGCCTTCATATTATATTGATAATGTCAAGATAGAAGGAGAATTACCAGCTGTTCCTGTAGAAATAGAAGATGATATTCCAAGTTTATATGAAAGCTATAAAGATTATTTTCTAGTTGGGGGAGCGGTAAACCCATGGGATTTTGGAAATAATAGTTTAACAGAGCAACTTGTTGATAAGCATTATAATATTATGACTGCAGAAAATAATATGAAGCCAGAAGCACTTCAAAAAGAAGAAGGTAAATTTACTTTTGAAGAAGCTGACAAGCTAGTAGATTATGCAAAGGCTAATAATATTGTTATGAGAGGACATACTTTAGTTTGGCACAGTCAAGTTCCTGATTGGTTCTTTAAAGATAAGGATGATCCTACAAAGTTAGCAAGTAAGGAGCTATTATTAGAAAGGGAAAGAACTCATATAAGAACAGTATTAAATCATTATAAAGATAAATATGGTACAGCTGATGGTGAAAGTCCAATAAAGTACTGGGATGTAGTTAATGAAGTTATTGGTGATGATGGTAACTATAGAAATTCAGAGTGGTATCAAATAGCTGGATTAGATTATATAAGAGTAGCTTTTGAAACTGCAAGAGAAGTTGATCCTTCATTAAAGTTATTTATTAATGATTATAATATTGAAAGAAATAACTCTAAAACTGATAAATTATATGAATTAGTAACTGAATTAAAATCAGAAGGAGTTCCAATAGATGGAGTAGGACTTCAAATGCATGTAAATTCTGATATATCAATGGATAGCATAAAGAAATCTATTGAAAAGTACGAATCTATACCAGGAATAGATATTCAAGTAACAGAATTAGATGTAAGTATGGGAGTAAAAAATGAAGCTGTAAATTATGAAGTTTTACTTAAACAAGGAAGATATTATAAACAATTATTTGATTTATTTAAATCTAAAAAGGAAAGCATAAGTGCAGTAGTTATTTGGGGAGTAATTGATGATACTTCTTGGGTTAAGGAGTCTAAACCATTATTGTTTGATGGAAAATATAAAGCAAAGCCTGCCTTTTATTCTATAGTAGATCCTAAAAATGCTGTAATTAATAGAGAAAAAGTTCAAGCTGTAGAGGGAACTCCTGTAGATAAGAGTGATATTATTTGGTCAACTGTAAGAACTATAGATGTAAATACTTTCTACAATGGAGTAGAAGGTGCAACAGCAAAAGCTCAAATAATGTGGGATAAAAATAATTTATATATAAAAGCTAATATTAAAGATACTACCTTAAGCGATAAGGATAGTTTTGAATTATTTATTGATTTAAATAATGATCAAACAGTAGCTTATGGTGATGATGATATCCATATGATAGTTAAGAGTAGTGAAGCTATTAAAGAAGAGGACGGATATTTAGTTTATAGGAATATTCAATTATCAGAAGATTTAACTTACGATAGAATTATAGGTATTGATTTTAGAGTGAATGATTACAATGATTCTGGAGAAGAGAATTCAATTGTAGTATTAAATGATTATTCTAACTCTCAAAATACAAGTTCAAAATATTTTGCTGATTTAAAGCTAGGTAATAAATCTAAAATTGAAGATGCTATATTTGGAACTCCGATTATAGATGGAGATTTAGATGAATTATGGAATAATGCAAGAGAGCTTAGTACAAATGCATGGGTAACAGGAGATAGTGGTGCAACAGCAAAAGTAAAAACTATGTGGGATAAAGATAATTTTTATGTTATTGCAGATGTAACTGATGAAGTTTTAAATAAGTCTAATCCAAATGTTTGGGAACAAGACTCAATAGAAATATTCTTAGATCAAAATAATAATAAAACTTCAAATTATCAAGGTGATGATAGTCAAATTAGAATTAATTTTGAGAATGAAGTTACTGTTTCAGGATATAATCCAGAAGGATTAAAAACAAAAACAAAAATAACTGATAAAGGATATGTAGTTGAAGTTTCTATACCATTAACTGAAATAGAAGCAAAGAATGGATATATAATTGGATTTGATATTCAAGTTAATGATGCAAATGAAGCAGGAGAAAGAACAGGTGTAGTAACATGGTGTGATAATTCAGGGGCTTCTTATGCTAATACTGCAGGTTTTGGAAACATTAGATTTATTAATGATGAAGAAACACCAGAAAATCCAGGAGAGACACCAGAGAACCCAGGAGAGATACCAGAGAATCCGGGAGAAATACCAGATAATCCAGGTGAAAAGCCAGAAAACCCAGGAAAAACACCAGAAAAACCAAGTACTCCAAAAAATCCGGCAGAAAATACTAATAAAAATAATAATTTACCGCAAACAGGAAGTCCTATAGCTACTTTAGGAATAACTATAATAAGTGGATTAATGATAGCTGGAGGAGTACTGTTAAATAAGAAAAAAGTAAATTAAAAGTTTATAAATAATATCTTAAATTACCCCACAAGCTTTATTAGCAAGTGGGGTTTTTCTAATTCAGCTTTAAATTTTATTTTAAGAAAAATTTATTTAAATTTTTTCTCAATTTTCTTTTTATAAGGATATTTACTAATGAAAGGTTATTTTAAGTTGAATTTTAGGAGGATTTTAATATGCAATTTTCATTTTTAGGATATTCAGTTAAAAAGATTATGGAGTTAAATTTAGATGTTAAGGATATAACTATTCTAAGATATTTTGATGATTTTAGAAAAAGTGGAAAGATGAATTACGAAGAAATAGAAGGAGTTAAGTACTATTGGATTAGCTATCAAAATATAGAAAATGAACTTCCTTTTTTAGGTCTTGGAAAAAGGTCTATTATGATGAGGATGTTTAAGCTTAGAGATTTAGGTATTTTATCTCATTATACTAAGAAAGAAGGGGGAACCTTCTCCTTTTATGCTTTAGGTGATAAGTATAGTGATTTACTAAATGTGAATTTAGAGAATAATGATAAAAATAAAGATAGTAATAAAAATATCAATATAAAGAATGATAGTAATAGAAGTAATAGAAATATTGATAATAATAATTTAGGTTATTCATATGATTTAACTGATAAAAATATTATAAATGAAGAAATTAATAAAGATGATAAATCTTTAGATTTTGTTGAGCCTATAACAAATAAAGAATCAAATTATAATAATTATAATGACTTAAGTAAATTAACTAAAAATAGTGTGGATAATAAAGTAGAGGGTGTTCTTAATAATGAAGAGGCTGTGGATGAATTATCAATTTTATATGCAAATAATCATAAAAATGAAGAGGGGTTATTCAAAAATAACAACAGAGGGTGTGCAAAGGAATGTACAACAAAGACTAATATACTAAATAACTCATCTACTATAGTAAATAATATAT
>NZ_JACSQZ010000038.1:10962-33896 GCF_014836325.1 Clostridium gallinarum | reverse complement strand
AGGTGACTTGGAGCTTGCGACGGAACCTGGATATGATACTTTAACACTTTTTTATTCTTTATGAAATTATATCTATGGACAATTTGAGGATAATTTTATGAGAGTGGTAAAATTCGTAGTTTAAGAATTAAGCTTTTATAATTTCCTCTTTCAGTTTTCAAAGAGATAAACATTGTATGACTGCGACTTGGAGCGCATGCGACGGAGCAAGGAATATAATGTTTATCTCTTTTTTTGTTTTACGTTCTTAAAAATAATTATCAATAATATATGTGATTAAAAATAAAAAGTGCAATTTTTATCAATTTAAATACAAAAATATTAAAAAATAATAGGAAAAAATTATTAATTAATAAATTTAAATTAATAAATGTAATACTAATTAGAAGAAAATGTGTTAAAATAGATATATATAACATAAATTTAACATAAATAGGAGTATTTATTTGATAAAATAATATTTAACTTAAATAATTTTTATAATGTTATTAAATTAAAATTTTTTATAGAAAGGGATGATTTTTATTTGAATTTAATAGTTTCAAAAATTAAGGAGGTTTTATATGCTGTTATACCAATTACAGCTATAGTATTAATATTAAACTTTACTATAACACCACTTGATACCCCATTAATCCTTAGGTTTTTAATTGGATCTTTAGCAATAATCATAGGGCTTGCAATATTTTTAGTTGGAGTAGATATTGGTATAACTCCAATTGGTAATGTTATGGGGTCTAAAATGACAAAAACAAATAAAATATCAATAGTTATTATATCGGGATTAATTTTAGGATTTGTAATATCTATTGCAGAACCAGATTTACACATTTTAGCAGCTCAAGTAGAGATGGTTACATCGGGGATAATAGGTAAAGGGAGTATATTAGTTATAGTATCTATAGGAATAGCAATTATGTTATCATTAGGTCTTGGAAGAATACTATATAATATACCTTTGTACAAGCTTTTATCAGGTATATATGGAGTTATCTTAATACTTGCTTTATTTACATCACCAGAGTTTTTAGCAATATCTTTTGATGCATCAGGGGCTACAACAGGAGCTCTTACAGTGCCCTTTATGTTAGCTCTTGCTATGGGGGTATCAACTCTTAAAAAAGATAGTAAATCTTCAGAAAAAGATAGTTTTGGACTTGTAGCTATAGCATCTGCAGGAGCTATAATAGCGGTAATGGTTATGAGTATAATATTAAAAACTGATAAGATAGCAGGAAGCTTAGATATAAGTACTACTTCTTCTAACTTAATAATTACTCCATTTCTAGAAAAAATACCAACGATATCAAAAGAAATATTTATAGCTCTTTTTCCAATAATACTGATTTTTCTTGTATTCCAAAGAATTTCTTTTAATCTTTCAAAGAGATCGGTAAGAAAAATTTTGTTTGGGATATTATTTACCTTTATAGGATTAGTTATATTTTTAGTTGGTGTAAATGCTGGATTTATGGATTTAGGAACTATTTTAGGTTATAAGATAGCTTCTCTAGAAAATAAATCATTTGTAATTATAGTAGGCTTTATATTAGGCCTAGTAACTATATTAGCAGAACCTGCAGTACACGTATTAACTCAACAAATAGAAGATGTTACAAGTGGATATGTAAAAAGAAATGTTGTTATGCTTACACTATCTATAGGAGTAGGAATAGCAGTTGGGTTATCAATGCTTAGAATAATAGTTCCTGAAATTAAACTATGGCATTATTTACTACCAGGATATATAATTTCAATAGGGATGACTTATTTTGTGCCTAAGTTATTTGTTGGAATTGCTTTCGACTCAGGTGGTGTTGCATCTGGACCAATGACAGCAACATTTATATTAGCTTTTGCACAGGGTGCAGCAGAGGCTATTGAAGGTGCAAATGTTTTAGTTGATGGCTTTGGAATGATAGCAATGGTAGCAATGACCCCTATAATTGCTTTACAAGTATTAGGTTTTATTTTTAAAATGAAATCTAAAAAAGGAGGAATTGAAAGTGATATCGGATAATGCGGGATGCAAAAATGTTGAACTTGTTTGTGTTATAGTGAATTTTGGGTTAGGAAGTAAGATAATACAAAAAGCTAAGCAAGAAGGTATTTTTGGTGGAACTGTATTCTTATGTAAGGGTACAGTAAATAATAAGGTCTTAAAGTTTTTTGGGTTAACAGATGTGAGAAAAGAAATGGTGTTAATGGCAGGAGAAACAGATAATGTTTATAAAGCCTTAGAAAAACTTGATAAAGAGTTTAAGTTTGAAAAACCTAATCATGGTATAGCTTTTACTACTTCTATTTCAAATATATTAGGAACAAGAACTTGCAAAACTAATAATATTAAAGGGAAAGGTGAAGATAATATTATGTATCAATCTATAACTGTAATTGTAGATAAGGGCAAAGGTGAAGATGTAATTGATGCAGCTACTAAAGCAGGCTCTAAAGGTGGAACTATAATAAATGCCAGAGGTTCTGGAATTCATGAAACTAGTAAGCTTTTTGCTATGGAAATTGAACCAGAAAAGGAAATTGTAATAATTCTATCTAAAATAGAAGATGTAGATAAGATTATTACATCAATTAGAAATGAAATGAAAATAGATGAACCGGGAAAAGGAGTTATTTACACTCAAGATATAAAGAAAGCATATGGATTATATGAGTAAATAACAAATTTTAACTTAAATATAATAAAAATAAAGGGAGTATCTATAGTGATAGTTCCTTTATTTTTATTTAATAGATTAATAATACCAATAATAAATATTATTGACTATTATCAATAATAATGATATAATCTGTAAAGAAAAATTTGATATTAGTTCTTATCAAGAGAGGTGGAGGGAAAAGGGCCCTATGAAACCCGGCAACCTACTTCATTCATTAGAGTGTGGTGCCAATTCCTGCAATGTATTTTGCAAGATAAGAAAGAAATTTGGTTATTAATCTCTTCTTATCGAAGAGATTTTTTTTATTCTTTAGAAAATTAAATATTTCAAGTGTATAAATTGTTTCAGAATTAATATCAAATAAAATGAAAGGAGATACCAAGATGAAAAGATTATTTACCTCAGAATCAGTTACGGAAGGGCATCCAGACAAAATTTGTGATCAAATTTCAGATGCTGTATTAGATAGTATTTTAGAAAAAGACCCTATGGCAAGAGTTGCATGTGAAACTGCTGTTACTACAGGAATGGTTTTAGTAATGGGAGAAATATCAACTAATTGCTATGTTGATATTCCGAAGCTAGTAAGAGAAACTATTAGGAATATAGGATATGATAGAGCTAAATATGGATTTGATTGCGACACATGTTCAGTATTAACTTCTATAGATGAGCAATCAGGGGATATAGCTATGGGAGTAGATGAAGCTTTAGAAGCTAGAGTTGGAGAAATAGATAATGTTGAAGCTGTTGGAGCTGGTGACCAAGGAATGATGTTTGGTTTTGCAACTAACGAAACAGAAGAATTTATGCCTTTACCTATAGCTACAGCACACAGATTATCAAGAAGATTATCAGAAGTTAGAAAAAATGGAACATTATCATATTTAAGACCAGATGGAAAGACTCAAGTTACTGTTGAATATGATGATAATAAAGTTGTTAGAATAGATACAATAGTTATATCAACACAACATAGTGAAGATGTTTCTCAAGAACAAATAAAAGAAGATTTAATGGAACATGTTATTAAAGCAGTAGTGCCAGCAGAATTATTAGATGAAAAAACTAGATATTTTATTAATCCAACTGGAAGATTTGTAGTTGGTGGCCCACAAGGAGATAGTGGATTAACTGGAAGAAAGATAATTGTTGATACTTATGGTGGATACGGAAGACACGGTGGTGGTGCTTTCTCAGGAAAAGATCCAACAAAGGTTGATAGATCAGCAGCATATGCAGCAAGATGGGTAGCAAAAAATTTAGTTGCAGCTGGAGTAGCTGATAAGTTAGAAATTCAATTAGCTTATGCTATAGGAGTGGCTAAACCAGTATCAATAGAAGTTGAAACTTTTGGAACAGGAAAGAAGACAGAAGAAGAAATAGTTTCTATAGTAGAAAAAGTATTCGATTTAAGACCAGGTGCAATAATTAGAGATTTAGAATTAAGAAGACCTATATATAAGCAAACTGCAGCTTATGGACACTTTGGTAGAAATGATTTAAATTTACCTTGGGAACAATTAAATAAAGTAGAAGAAATTAAAAAATACTTATAGTATAAAAGGAAATAAATATTTTTTGTAAATAAAGGGAGCTGTCTTAGATAGCTCCCTTTACAATTATTAGTTTTTATTTTTAAAGCATTATTTTTCCCTTTACAAAAACCTTTTTAATATTTATATCTTCATCAAATAAAACTAAATCTGCATCATAACCTTCTTTAATAAGTCCTTTTCTATCTTCAACCTTACAGTGTTTTGCAGGATTGTAACTAGCCATTTTTACAGCTTCATATAAAGGAAGTCCTACATTTTTATAAACATTTTTAACGGCTTTATCTAAAGTAAGGATTGAACCAGCTAAACTTCCGTTTAATAGTCTTGCAGCCCCTTCTTTAACAACAACATCTTGTCCACCTAGAGCATACATACCATCAGGCATTGAACAAGCCATCATAGCATCAGTAACTAATAAAACTTTATCTGGAGTTTTTTGATTGTAAGCAATTCTAAGAGAAGGATAGGATACATGAATTCCATCAGAAATAGTTTCAGTAGTAATATCACTATCAAATATTGCTCCTACAACTCCAGGTTCTCTATGGGCAAAAGGTGTCATTGCATTAAAAAGGTGAGTAGAATGCCCACAACCACATTTAATACCTTCCATAGCTTCTTCATAAGTAGCCTTTGTATGTCCTATTGAACAAACTATACCTTTTTGTGATAATTCTTTAATTAATTCTTTAGCACCAGGAACTTCAGGAGCAATTGTAATAGATACTACAGCATCTTCAGCATCTCCAACCATTTTCTTATAGTTATCTAGAGTTGGTGGTATTAAATAATTAGGGTTTTGAGCACCGATAGCCTTTGGACTAATGAAAGGACCTTCTAAGTGAGCTCCTAAAACTATAGCACCATCTGTTCCTTTTTCTTTAGCTTCTTTAATTACCTTCATTGATTTTTTAATATCATCAATAGCAACTGTCATAGTAGTTGGTGTAAAAGATGTAGTACCATGCTTTACTATTACCTTTGAAATTTCATTAATAGCTTCAAAAGTTCCATCCATTGTATCATGTCCACCTGCCCCATGAATATGAACATCTATAAATCCAGGAGCTAAATATAAACCATTTGCATCAATTACTTCTTCAAATTCTGAAATGCTTGGGTTTATTTCTTTGATTTTACCGTTTTCAATTAAGACTGAACCGTTTTCTATTCTATCAAGATAGATTATATTACAATTTTTTATTAACATATAAACACCTCCATACAATTTTTATAATTTTATTATAGCATATTTAAATAATATTGATTAAAAACACAATCTTTATTATTTATTATTTGCTATATATTATATAATAAAATAATAGGAAATAAAATATTTGAAGATTTGGAGAGATATCATGGAAGATTGCATAAATGGAATAGTGGAATCTATTGTATTTAAAAGCGAAGATACAGGGTATGTAGTATCTAAGATAAGAATGGAAAAAGAAGTTGTAAGTGCAGTTGGAGTTGTTCCTTTTATGAGAGAAGGTCAACATGTTAGACTAAAAGGACAATGGGTAATTCATAAGCAATTTGGACGTCAATTTAACATAGAAGAATATGAAGAAATATTACCAAGTTCAATAAAGGGAATAGAAAGATATTTAGCAACTGGAATAATAAGAGGAATAGGGCCTATTACAGCTAAAAGATTAGTAGAAAGATTTAAGGAAAATACATTAGATATTTTAGATACTGATATAGAAAAAATTAAATCTGTAGAAGGTATTGGAGAAAAGAAATTTGAAATTATTAAAGAGTCATATATAGAACAAAGAGAATTAAAGGATATAATAATGTTTTTCCAAGGTCATGGAATGAGTACCAATCAATGTATAAAGGTTTATAAGACTTTTGGAGAAAATTCTAAAGATATAATAACTGAAAATCCATACATACTTTCAGATGAAATTTCAGGGATTGGATTTCTTACAGCAGATAGAATAGCAAAAAGTCTTGGAATTGAGCCAACTTCTCCTTTTAGAGTGCAAAGTGGTATTAGATATATATTAAATCAATTTTCTTCATCAGGAAATACATTTATGCCAAAGGATGAGCTTATTAGAGAAACTAGCAAACTACTTGGAGCTACGCCACAAATGGTAGAAGAAAGTTTATACAATTTAACTTTAGATTCTAAAATAAAGGTTGAGAAAATAGATGGTGTAGATTCAGTTTTTGCTCTACCATATTATTATTGCGAACTTGGTGTAACTAATAGAATAATAACACTAAGTATGGAAAATTTCAGAAGCATAAACTCTGATATTGAATTTGAAGTAGGGGTATTTGAAAAAAAGTATAATATAAAATTTGCACCTTCTCAAAAAGAAGCTATAGTAGGAGCTTTTGAAAATGGAATAGAAATTATTACTGGTGGTCCAGGTACAGGAAAGACAACAATAATTAAGGCTATAATTGAAATATATGAAAATAATAATATGAAGGTTGTTTTAGGAGCTCCTACTGGAAGAGCAGCAAAGAGAATGAGTGAATCAACAGGGAGAGAGGCTAAGACCATACATAGACTTTTAGAAATGGGTGTAAGTGAAGAAGGAAAGTCATTTTATAAATTAGGGGAAAGTGAACCTTTAGAAGCTGATGTTATTATTATTG
This sequence comes from Clostridium gallinarum, assembly GCF_014836325.1. Taxonomy (GTDB): domain Bacteria; phylum Bacillota; class Clostridia; order Clostridiales; family Clostridiaceae; genus Clostridium; species Clostridium gallinarum. The sequence goes on along the minus strand of NZ_JACSQZ010000038.1, from coordinate 27,040 downwards.
ATGAAGCATCTATGATAGATATAATGCTTATGCATAGCCTTCTTAAAGCTATAAAGTTAGGAACTAGAGTTATTATAGTTGGAGATGTTGATCAGCTTCCATCTGTAGGTGCAGGAAATGTTTTAAAAGATTTAATAGAAAGCAAGTTTATTAAAGTAGTTAGATTAAAGGATATATTTAGACAAGGAAAAGAAAGCTTAATTGTAACTAATGCGCATAAAATAAATAATGGAGAAATGCCAATATTAAATAGAAGAGATGGGGATTTCTTTTTTGAAAATAGAGAAGATGTAAATGAGATATTAAATACAATAATAGATTTAATAAATAGAAGACTTCCTAAGTTTAATACTACTTGGGATAAATTTAGAGATATTCAAATATTAACACCTACAAGAAAAGGGTTATTAGGAGTGCAAAATTTGAATAACGAGCTTCAAGAAGTTTTAAATCCAAAATCTAAAAATAAAAGGGAAAAAGAATTAAAAGATGTCATCTTTAGAGAAGGTGATAAAGTAATGCAAACTAAAAATAATTATTCTTTAAAGTGGGTTAGAATTAATGGAGAGGGAGAGAATGAAGGCGTAGGAGTATTTAATGGGGATATGGGCTTTATAGAAAGCATAAATGAAGAGGATAAGACATTAACAGTTATTTTTGATGATGAAAGAAAGGTTATTTATGACTATATTTATTTAGATGAACTAGAATTAGCTTATGCAATAACTATTCATAAAAGTCAAGGAAGTGAATTTAAAGTTATTATTACTCCAGCATTTATGGGATCACCACTTTTAATGAATAAAAACTTATTATATACTGCTATAACTAGAGCTAAAGAACTAGTAGTTGTTGTTGGTATACCTAAAGCACTACAATATATGATTACTAATGATAAAAGTGTAAGTAGATACTCTTCGTTAAAAAATAGAATTTTAGATATTACTAGTAATGAAATATTTAGTGAATAGGAGAATTTCAATGTTAGATAATAAATTAATAAACCTAAAGGAGTTTAATAATTGTACATCTAAAATAAGTAAATGGTATAATAAGCAATCAAAAATACTTAGTATTATAACTAACCCTTATAACACTACATTAATTTTTATAAATATAATAAAATTATTATTAAAAGAAAATAAAAGGATTTTATATGTTTGGAATGGGGAAGATTATAATAGAGAAATTTTAGAGCTTTTAAAGAAAGATAATCTTAGTATTAAATATTCGTATATTGAAGAAAAAGAGAGCGATGAAAATTTAATTTTTATTAATTTTAAAAATATAAAAAATATAAGAGGATGTTATGATCTTTGTATAATAGATGATATAAGTAAATATTCAATATTTTCAAAGGAAGAGTTGAGAGAGTATATTGAGCATTTATATATTTATTCTAAAAGAATTATATCTTATTCAATAGAGAAATTAGTAAATATGGGAATGGATATTGAAATTTCAGACTTAATCCGTAAGAAAGTTTTTGTAGAACCAAGAATAATAACAACAAGAGTTAAGTTAGATGAAGATATGCCTTATACATTATATGATTATTTGATGTGGTTTAAAGGAAATAATAAAAAGGTAATAATTTATGTACCAAGTGAAGATAAAATAAATAAGGTTTATGATTATTATACTAACGAATTAAAAATAAAAGATATAAAAATAATAAAGTTTTTTAAGAAATATTCTACAAAGGAAATAGAGCATATTTATAAACTTAAAAATAAAAGTACGTTTATAATTACTAATAATATAAGAGAATATACAATAGATAAAGAAAATGTAGATATAGTAGTACTATTTGCAGATGATAATTTTTATAATTATAAAAAAATAATATATTTTTGTGCAGATGTAGGAAAGAATATTAATAATTTAGGAGAAGTACTTCTAGTTGGAAAAGATATTTCTATAGATATGGATTTATCAAAGGATATAACAAGGAGATATAATAAAAATATATGGGAAAAAGGATTGTTGAATTATTAATTTCTTTAAAGGATGAATTATTAGATATAATATATCCACCTAAAAACAACTGCATTATTTGTGAAAGTGAATTTTCTGGTATTTGTCCTTTATGTATTTCACAAATAAAAAGAGTAAAAGATAACGAAAGTGTTATTGCTTATGGATACTATAGTGGAGTATTAAAGCAATTAATATTAGAATTTAAATATAAGAAGAGCTTTGTAGCTGGTAGTATATTGGTGGAATTTCTTTTGGATTTAATTCAAAGTAATAATATAAGTATAGATGGAATTGTTTTTATTCCAAGTAGTAAAAAGGCACTTAAACAAAGAGGTTTCAATCAATGTGAATATTTAGCTAATGAGCTAAGTAAAAAGCTAAAAGTGAACTTATATAAGGATGTAATTAAGGTTAAAAATACTAAAGAACAAAAGTTATTATCAAAGGAAGAGAGATTTAAAAATATAAGTGGAGCCTTTGATTTAATAGATAATAGTAATATTAAAAATAAAAAATTATTGCTTATAGATGATGTTGTTACTACAGGTGCAACAGTGCATGAATGTGAAAAAATGCTTAAAAAAAATGGTGCAAAATCAATAAAAATATTGACAGTTGCTAAAAGTTATATATAATAATAGAGTAAAGATAGGTCTGTGGATGAAAGTCGATGCCAGTCGCAGGCGAAACGATCCACGTAAGTTTGGAAAAATTCCTAATGAGCATGGTGCGGTGTAGAAGTAAGTCCTACCAAGAAATTGAGAGGGTTAGTAGTGAGGAGTTAAGTCTTAGTAGCAAAAGCTCCAGTAGGCGAGTGTGGGGTCAAAGTCCAGGTCAGCTATTTTTACAAAGATTAGCTATTAGTTTACTAATGGCTATTTTTTTAAACAAAAATAAAGAGAGAATTTTCTGAAAAATTAAGCGTAAACTATTGAAAAAAACGATTACCTAATGATATAATATAGACATAATAAAAATAAATTAATTCTACATATAAGCTTTTAAGCTTATAGAGAGGGGATGAACTTTTATGAGAATTTCAGTAATAGCAAAAAATACTACAGTTACTCCAGCATTAAAAGAGATAATTGAGAAAAAGTTGTCTAAAGTTAAGAGGTACTTTAATCCAGATGTAGAAGCTAAGGCTACTTTATCAGTTCAAAAAAATAAGCAAAAAGTGGAAGTTATAATACCTTTTAGTGGAATATTACTTAGAGCTGAAGAAGCTACAGATGACATGTATAAATCAATTGATTTAGTAGTAAATAAATTAGAAAGACAAATTAGAAAACAAAGAACTAAATTAACAAGAAAAAATCATGAATCTTTAAGATATTCTCAAATAGAGGAAATGGCATTTGAAGAAAATGACAATAATGTAGAAGAGGAAAATGGAAAGATAGTAAAAACAAAGAGATTTGGTATAAAGCCAATGTCTGTAGAAGAAGCAATCCTTCAAATGGAATTAATAGGACACAATTTCTTTGTATTCCAAGACTTTGAGGAAAATAAAATTAATGTATTGTATAAAAGAAAAGACGGAGATTATGGTCTTTTAGAACCAGAATACATTTAAAAAGTAAATATAAATGTTTAAAAAATTGAAGGGAAGTGGTAAATCCACTTCCTTTTTAATTATAAAATTATTAAAAAATAACATATTTGTTGAATTAATCGTTATTAAAATGGTATAATTTATTAATGAAATTCGATAAAATAGAAAAAGAGTAAAATATACGATTGGAAGGAAAATTAGTATGGGATTTTTTGAAAAGATATTTGGGTCTTATAGTGAGAGAGAAGTTAAAAAGTTAGAAAAAATTGCAGATAAAATAGAAGCATTAGAAGAATCAATGCAAAAATTATCAGATGAAGAGCTTAGAGCTAAGACTGAAGAATTTAAAGCTAGATTAAAAAATGGGGAAACCTTAGATGATATCTTACCAGAAGCTTTTGCTGTTTGTAGAGAAGGTGCATGGAGAAGCTTAGGAATGAAACACTATAGAGTACAACTTATAGGTGGTATGGTGTTACATCAAGGTAGAATAGCGGAAATGAAAACTGGGGAAGGTAAAACACTTGTTGCTACACTTCCAGTATACTTAAACGCATTAACTGGAGAGGGAGTTCACTTAATAACAGTAAATGACTACCTAGCTCAAAGAGACATTGAGTGGATGGGACAATTATATAATTTCTTAGGATTAACTACTGGATGTATAGTTCATGGATTAAATTCTCAGCAAAGAAGAGAAGCATATGCAGCAGATATAACATATGGAACAAATAATGAGTTTGGTTTTGATTACTTAAGAGATAATATGGTAATTTATAAAGAAGAAAGAGTTCAAAGAAAATTAAACTTTGCAGTTGTAGATGAAGTTGACTCAATTCTTATAGATGAAGCTAGAACACCACTTATAATTTCTGGAGCTGGAGAAAAATCAACTAAATTCTATAATGTTGCAGATAATTTTGTAAAGCAATTATTAGCTGATACAGATTATACAATAGATGAAAAAGCTAATTCAGTTATGTTAACAGACTCTGGAGTTACTAAGGCTGAAAAAGCATTTGGAATAGATAACTATGCAGATGCTGAACACTTAGAGTTACAACACTATATAACTCAAGCTTTAAAAGCTAACTATGGTATGAAGAGAGATAAGGACTACATGGTTAAGGATGGTCAAGTAATAATAGTTGACGAATTTACAGGTAGACTTATGGAAGGAAGAAGATACTCAGATGGTCTTCATCAAGCTATAGAAGCTAAAGAAGGAGTTAAAATTGAAAGAGAATCTAAGACTTTAGCAACTATTACATTCCAAAACTACTTTAGAATGTATAAAAAGTTATCAGGTATGACTGGTACTGCTTTAACAGAAGAAAATGAATTTAGAGAAATTTATGCTTTAGACGTTATAGTTGTTCCAACTAATAAACCTGTAGCAAGAATAGATAAAAGTGATTTAATTTATAAAAATAATAAAGGTAAATACAATGCAATTATTGAAGATATAATTGAATGTAATAAAAAAGGTCAGCCTGTTTTAGTAGGTACTGTAAGTATAGAAAAATCTGAATACTTATCTGCTTTATTAAAGAAAAGAGGAGTGCCTCATAAAGTATTAAATGCTAAATATCATGAACAAGAAGCTGAAATAATATCTCATGCTGGTGAATTAGGTAGTGTAACTATAGCTACTAATATGGCTGGTAGAGGTACAGATATTAAATTAGGTGAAGGTGTTAAAGAAGTTGGCGGTTTAAAGATAATAGGTACAGAAAGACATGAATCAAGAAGAATAGATAACCAATTAAGAGGTAGATCTGGTCGTCAAGGAGACGCAGGTGAATCTGTATTCTATATTTCTTTAGAAGATGATTTAATGAGAATATTTGGATCAGAAAAGATTCAAGGATTAATGGATAAATTAGGTTTAGAAGAAGATGAAGCTATTGACCATAAGATGGTAAGTAAAGCTATTGAAAATGCTCAAAAGAAGGTTGAAGGTAATAACTTTGATATAAGAAAGAATCTTATAGGTTATGATGATGTTATGAACCTACAAAGAGAAGTTATTTACAATCAAAGATCTGAAGTTCTTGAAGGAAAAGATTTAAAAGAACAAATTCAAGAAATGGTAAAAGAATTAGTTTCTGATGCTGTAAAAGCTCATTTAGATAATGTAACAGAAAGTATTGAAAAAGAAATAGAAAAATTAATCCAATACTTAGAAGACATATGTTTACCAAGCAAGGCAGTAACTGTAGAAGAACTAGTAGATTTATCTAACGAAGAAATTACAGAAAAATTATTAGATATACTAATGAAAGTTTATGCTGAAAAAGAAGAAGAATTTGGTGAAGAACACTTCAGAGAAATTGAAAGAGTTATTCTTTTAAGAGTAGTTGATCAAAAGTGGATGGACCATATAGATAACATGGATCACTTAAAACAAGGTATAGGACTTAGAGCTTACAAGCAAATGGATCCAATACAAGCATACCAAATGGAAGGTAGTGCAATGTTTGAAGAAATGATTCAAGGAATAAAATTAGATACAGTTAAATTCCTATATCATATTCAAATTCAAAAGCCTGTTGAAAGAGAAAGAGTAGCAGAAGAAACTTCAGCAAGCCATGGTGGAGATGAAGGCGATACTAAGAAAAAGCCAGTTAGAAATGATAACAAAGTAGGAAGAAACGATAACTGCCCATGTGGAAGTGGTAAGAAATATAAAAACTGTCACGGAAGAGAAGCATAGGGTGCTGTCGCACAATTAAAAATTAAGAATGAATAATTAAGAATTAAGGAAGTAATTTGTTCCAAATTACAATAATTTAAGGGGCTGTCTTATTAAAAAGAAATATCGCAGTATATTATGTAATTATTAAAAAATATATTGTATATAAATTTCTTAATAAGATAGCCTCTATTTATAAATGCAAAATTAATAATTAAGAAATTCAGTTTACTGAATTTTATCAAAAATTATCAATTATGCATTATCAATTATCAATTGTAAAGGTGTGATATTATGATAATTAAGCTAGAAGCAGAGTTAGCTAAGCTTACTGATATTAAAAAATTTATAGAGGAAATGAGGGCTTCACTTTGACAAGGAAGCTTTAGAAAAACAAGTACAAGAATTAGAACTTCAAATGCAAGAGTCAGGTTTTTGGGATGATGTAAAGAGAGCAGAAGAAGTTACTAAAGAAACTAAAAGAATAAAGGATAAAATAGATAGATTTGATAGCTTGGTTAGTAGAGTAGAAGATGTAGAAATATTATCTGATTTAGTAGAAGAGGATGATAATGATTCTATTAACGAAGTTATTAAAGAAATTAGATCAATAGAAAAAGATGTAGAAGAGTATAGAGTAGAGCTTTTATTATCAGGTGAATATGATAGAAATGATGCTATTTTAACTTTACATGCAGGGGTTGGAGGTAGTGATGCCAACGATTGGACTGAAATGTTACTTAGAATGTATACTAGATGGTGTGAAAAGAAGGGTTTTTCTGTAGAAACCTTAGACTATCTTGAAGGTGATGAAGCTGGTATAAAAAGTGTTACTTTAAAGGTTAAAGGTGAATTTGCATATGGATATTTAAAAGCTGAAAAGGGTGTTCATAGATTAGTAAGAATATCACCATTTAATGCAAATGGTAAGAGACAAACATCTTTTGCATCAGTAGAAGTACTGCCTGAACTTACAAAAGATCAAGATATTGAAATAAGAAGTGAAGATTTAAAAGTAGATACCTATAGAGCAAGTGGAGCTGGTGGACAGCATGTTAATAAGACAGAATCAGCTATAAGAATAACACATATTCCAACGGGAATTGTAGTTCAATGCCAAAGCGAAAGAAGTCAATTTTCTAATAGAGACACAGCTATGTCTATGCTAAAATCTAAACTTATAGATTTAAAAGAAAGAGCTCATAAAGAAAAAATAGAAGATTTAACTGGAGAGCTAAAGGACATGGGTTGGGGAAGCCAAATAAGATCCTATGTATTCCATCCATACAATATGGTTAAAGATCATAGAACTGGTGAAGAAACGGCAAACTTAAATGCAGTTATGAATGGAGAAATAGATAACTTTATAACAGCATACTTAAGACAAAAATACTAGCATTTCTGTAATTAAAAATTAAGAATTAAGAATGAAGAATTAAGGAAAAAAATCCTTAGGATTTTTGAATAGAAAGGTGCTTTGCACCAATCTAATTTAAGTTTTGCTATGCAAAACAACCTTAATTTTTCATTCTTCATTATACATTTTTCATTTATAACTTTGTTTGTCAAGCTTATTTTATTTTTTTCTTTTTAAAATATCCTACAAACGGTGCTGATATTAAAAAGCCAAATAGTATAGAGAATATTAATATAGAAGATTTTCCGTAAAAGAATTTTGTTACCATTCCATAGGATGAATCAAATATCTTATCCTCTATTACGCTATAGGCTTCGTTTATAGCCTTTATACTTATGAATTCTACTTTATCATTAGGAGTGTGAATTCTGCTTAAGTCACTATGGCAAAAGCTTAGTGCATCAATTCCTAAATCTGAAAAACTTGCATGATCGCTTGAATTTTCGTAAACAACATTAGTTTCAACATTATTTTTCTTAGCGATTTTTTCGATTGATTTTAGCAGGTTTGAATCTTTATCTTTAGATGCAGCCCCTAACATCAATGTCAATGGGAATCCTTCGCTACCAATCATGTCAAAGTTAATTACTTCTGCGCCTTTTAATTTATCTAAATTTTTCTCTGCGAAATTTTTTGAGCCTAGAAGCCCGAATTCTTCAGCGTTTAAGGCAACGAAAATAATATCTCTTTTGGGTTTACCATAAGTTGAAAGCGACCTTTCAAGCTCTAATAAAAATGATGTTCCAGATGCATTATCTAAGGCTCCACCATAAAGATTTTTAAGAGCATCTTTGCCTAAATGATCAAAGTGAGCAGTTAGAACTAAAGGAGGAAGGTTACTAGAACTACCTTTAATAACTCCAACAACATTAGAAATTTCTTTTTCTTCAGAGGAAAAAGGAATATTTACTGAAATAGAAGCACCTTCTCTTAAAGCATCTAGCATTTTATTATAGGCATCTTTGTTTAACAAAACCATCATATCATAGGGAAAAGTACTTATAAATGAACTCCTAAAAGAAAAATTATCGTCAGGAGACAAATAAAAAAGACAGTTTCCTTGGTTTGTAGAAACTTCTATATAGTTTGATAGTAAGTTTACTTTGTCGTCTTTTGAAAAAATTAAATTTGTATTTTTAAAGTTTATCATATCTTCTTTAAACTCAACACCGTATTTAAAGCTTTCTTCAAAACCATCATCATAGTATATTTTTAGATAAGGAACACTATTATTATTTACTGGAGAAGTTACAGTATAGCTTTCCTTATAATTATCATTAAGTGGAACTAATTTGTTATCTTGAAAGTTTATTCTTATTAATTCTTGAACTAAAGAGTTCTCTTTACTACCGGCTAATCTTCCATTATAAGTATCAGAAGATAGTACAGCTATGCTTTCCTTTACATTATTTGCATTAAAAGGCGAATATGTAAAATTAGAAAATATGGAAAGTGACAATAATATTATTGATGTCAATAAAGAAATAGAGTAGATTAATTTTTTTTTCATAAAAATACCTCGATTAATAATTATATTTAATACTATTAATCGAGGCTTTAAAATATAACAAATATAATTTAAAAGAAATTAAGCTTTCTTATAGATAAGGTCTATAAATCCATGAATTAATGAAAATAATATACAAATATAAATTAAAATATTTATTTGATTAGTAATTATAGAAAATACTCCGCCAATAATAAAACAAAATAATATTAAAAAATTAATAAATTTAGATAATCCAGATTTACCTAATATAAGTTCTTTAGTTGAAGATATTAATATTAAAATTAAAGTCAAAAAATATAGTACATATTTTAAAGTAGTAGAAAAATCAATAATATAATATTGATTTAGAACTAGAAAGATTATAAAAAAAACAAGTAAAATATTAATAATTTTATTTATAAAAATTAGAAATTTATTCATAACATCACCCTATTGTAAAATTTTTACAATTATAATTATATACTTAATTTTACATAACATCAAGGTGGTTATTTTATAAATTTAAGAATTTGTATTATAATAATAGTATTATGTAAATTAGGAGGAACTTTATGGTTGATATAGTAGGAAGATTAGCGGGGGAACTAAATATAAGTTTAAATCAAGTAAATAATGTTATTTCATTACTTGATGATGGGAATACTGTCCCTTTTATATCTAGATATAGAAAAGAGCAAACAGGGGCATTAAGTGATGAAGTTTTAAGAAAGTTTCAAGAAAGACTAATATATCTTAGAAATTTAAAGGAAAGAAAAGAAGATGTATTAAGATTAATAGATGAACAAGGTAAATTAACAGAGGAAATTCAAAAATCTCTAGAAAAGGCTATAACTTTAACTGAAGTTGAAGATATTTATAGACCTTATAAGCAAAAAAAGAGAACTAGAGCAACAATAGCATTAGAAAAGGGACTAAAGCCATTAGCTGAAATTTTATTATCAGGAGAATTTAAGGGAGATATAAAAGAAGAGGCTAAGAAATATATAAATGAGGATAAGGGTGTATCTTCAGAGGATGATGCTATAAATGGAGCTTTAGATATAATAGCAGAACATATATCTGATGAAGCTAAATATAGAAAATGGATAAGAAGTTTAGTATTTAGAGAAGGTAAGATTGAAACAAAGGGTGAAAGTGAAGAACATACTCCTTTTGAAATGTATTATGAATATAGTGAAGAAGTATCAAAAATACCACCGCATAGAATTTTAGCTATAAATAGAGGGGAAAAAGAAAAAGTTCTAAATGTAAAGATAGTTGTTAATGAAGGAAAAATCATTACTTATTTAGAAAATGAAATATTAAAAAATAATTCTATAACGGATGAATATTTAAAGGCTTCTATTAAGGATTCTTTAAAAAGATTAATTTATCCATCAATTGAAAGAGAAGTTAGAAATGAACTTACGGACAAAGGTGAAGAGGGAGCTATAAAAATATTTAAAGAAAATTTAAAAGCTCTATTAATGCAACCACCTATAAAAGGAAAGGTTGTTATGGGGTATGATCCTGGATTTAGAACTGGATGTAAAGTAGCTGTTTTGGATAGCACAGGAAGATTTTTAGAAAATACTACTGTATATCCAACAGCTCCTCAAAATAGAATTGCAGAAACTAAAGAAGTATTAAAAAAATTAATTAATAAACATAATGTTGAAGTTATTTCTTTAGGAAATGGAACTGCATCTAGGGAGTCTGAAGAGGTAATTTCAGAAGTAATTTCCGAAATTAAAAAAGAAAATGGAAAAGAAGTAGCATATGTAATAGTATCAGAAGCAGGAGCATCAGTTTACTCTGCCTCAGAACTTGCTACTAAAGAATATCCTGATTTAGATGTTACAGTTAGAGGGGCTATATCAATAGGTAGAAGACTTCAAGACCCAATGGCAGAATTGGTTAAAATAGATCCAAAAGCATTAGGTGTAGGACAATATCAACATGATGTTACACCAAAAAGATTAGATGAATCATTAACTGGAGTGGTAGAAGATTCAGTTAATAAGGTAGGGGTTGATCTAAATACAGCTACACCATCATTACTTACTTATATTGCAGGAATAAATGCAAGTATTGCTAATAATATAGTTCTTTATAGAGATGAAGTTGGTGGATTTAAAACAAGAAAAGAACTTTTAAAGGTTAAAAGACTTGGTCAAAAAGCCTATGAGCAATGTGCAGGATTTTTAAGAGTTATGGAAAGTAAGGAACCTTTAGATAATACTTCAGTTCACCCAGAATCTTATGAAGTGGCTAGAAACTTAATAACTTTACTTGGATATACTAATAATGATTTAAAAGAAAATAAACTTAGTGATATAGATGAAAGAGTAAAGGAAAAAGGAATAAAAAATATAGCTAATGAATTAGAAGTTGGTGAACTTACTTTAGAAGATATTATTAAAGAGCTTAAGAAACCAGGAAGAGATATAAGAGAAGAAATGCCAAAACCAATTTTAAAAACTGGTGTAATAGATCTTAAAGATTTAAGTGAAGGTATGGTTCTTATGGGAACTGTAAGAAACGTATCAGACTTTGGTGCTTTTGTAGATATAGGTGTTCATCAAGATGGATTAGTTCACAAAAGTCAAATGGCTGATAGATTTGTAAAACATCCATTAGATATAGTTAAGGTTGGAGATATAGTTAAAGTTAAAATTCTAGAAGTAGATTCAAAAAGACATAGAATTTCTTTATCTATGAAGGGAATAAAAGAAGAAGATTGTTAAAAAAATGCTTGTAAAAGATTTGAAATAGGAATATAATTAAAGTGTAAATAAAATTATCTTCAGGGCGGGGCGTAATTCCCCACCGGCGGTATAGCCCGCGCGCTAAGTTTTAGCATGATTCGGTGAAACTCCGAGGCCGACAGTATAGTCTGGATGAAAGAAGGTAAGGTGTTAGAATTGCTTATTATGTAAAATTAATTGGCAAATCTTATTTCCTGTGACTTTGTACCCTGATGTAAAAAAATTACATCAGGTTTTTTTATTATAAAAAGGTACAAAGAGATAAAGTTTGAAATAATGTTTGTTAAATAAATATCACTTTTTAAGCACTAACCCATGCCCCAGAGGATATCTTTTGGGAGGAGAAAGAAAATGAATAATCAACAAAACAGAAATCTAAACAAACTTGTAAAAATTGCTTTATTATCAGCAATAGCGGTGGTACTTATGTACTTTGACTTTGTAATACCTTTTATACCTTTTGCTTGGCTTAAAATTGATTTAAGCGATGTTCCAGCACTTATGGGAGCTTTTGCTTTTGGGCCAATAGCAGGAGTAGTAATTGAGTTACTAAAGAACTTATTAATATTAGTTGTAAAAGGATCAGAGACAATGCTAGTTGGACAATTAGCAAATTTTATAGTAGGTTGTGCATTAGTAGTTCCTGCAGCATGGGTTTATCATACAAATAAAAGTAAAAAAACAGCTATATTAGGAATGATATTAGGAACAATATGTATTGAAATTGTAGGAATATTAGCGAATATATATATATTATTACCTGCATTTGGTATGGGAAATATGCCTAAAGATGAGTTAATTAAATATGTAACTATAGGATTATTACCATTAAATGGACTAAAAGCTATATTAGTTTCAGTAATAACATATATTTTATATAAGAGAGTTTCAGTATCAATATTTCAAGTAGATTCAAATTTTAATAAAGTAGAAAAAAGAAAATTAAAATCAATTTAAAATAAATAATTAAAGGGATGTCAATATGACATCCCTTTAATTATTAATAAAAAATACTTTACAAGTTTTTATTAAACTTTATTTAATTTAAAATCCAAAGGATTTTTCCGTAATTCTACATTTTTAATTTTACACTTTTCATTATGCTACAGCATAGTAAGTGTTTTAGTCATTAATATTGCATTTTCTTTATTATCTTCATAATAACCTTTTCTAACTCCATCAATTATAAAACCATGCTTTTTATAAAGATTTTGTGCCGTTAGATTTGATTCTCTTACTTCTAAATTGATTAATGTACAGTTTAAATCACTACAAAGATTAATTAGAGATTCTAAAAGTTTATTACCTATTCCTATTTTTCTATAATTTTTATCTACAGCAATATTAGTTATACTTGCTTCACCAACTACTATCCAAGCTCCTATAAATCCAACAACTAAATCTAAATCTTTATCAACAGCAACAATATATTTAGCCAATGGATTATTTAATTCACTTTTTATTGAGTCAAGACTCCAAGGAGTTGAAAAACAAGATTTTGAAATATTAAAAACTCCTTCGATATCTGAACTATTCATTAAATTATAGACTATCTTCATTTTTTAATGCTAACCTTTTTTCTAGTTCCCTTTGAGCTTGAGGCTTTTTTAAATAAAAAGGAGAAGAGTTAATATCATCTTTTTCATTATTTAATAACATTTGAAGTCCTAGCTCTCCTAGGGAAGAAGCTCTTATTATACTAAGATGATTTGGTGCAAATGAAGCATTTGGAAGTTTTTCTAATAAGTATTCTTTATGTTTATTTACTGCATCTCCAGTAAAAATAACTTTTTCTCCCTTTTCTTTTAAAGTTTCTATTAATTCATCTAATTCTAATGCTGAGTAATCAATTAATTTTTCTAATTTTCCACTATTACCTTTGTAAAGACAAGTGTAAACACTACTTCTTAATGCATCCATTATAGGGCATATAATTCCATCAAAATTAACAAGGGAATAAGCAAGAGCATCTAAGCTTGATATACTTATATAAGGCTTGCTTGAACCAAGGCTTAATCCTTTTACAGTAGCCATACCTATTCTTAAACCTGTGAAGGAACCAGGGCCTTTAGAAACAACAAAACCATCCACATCATCAATATCTAAATTAGAATCCTTCAATAATTTATCTACCATATCCATAACTAATGTAGAGTGCTCTAATTTATTATTAATAGTATATTCTGCTATTAAATTATTATCTTCTAAAAGAGCAGCAGTAGCTACTTTTGAGGCTGAATCTATACTTAAAACTATCATAAGTTTAACTCCTTTATATAATCATATCTTTCACCATAAGGTGTAATAGTAATTTTTCTAAAATTCTCACCCTTTGATAAATCTTTTTCTATTAAAATATGTAAATATTCATTTGGTAAAATTTCTTCTATATAATTAGCCCATTCTATAATAGAAACACCATTTGAAAAAATATAATCATCAAAACCAATAGCATAAATTTCATCAGGATCACTAACTCTATAAACATCAAAATGATATAGTTTTAATCTCCCTGAGTCATATTCATTAACTATAGTAAATGTAGGGCTAGTTATATGTTCATCTATTTCTAATCCTTTAGCAATTCCCTTAGTAATATGAGTTTTACCAGTTCCTAAATCTCCAGTTAAGCAAACTATATCACCTGGATTTAATAATTTACCTATTAAAAATCCTAGGTTAGTAGTTTCTTCTATATCTTTAACATAAAAATGCATATGGAATCTCCTTTCTAAATACTATATATCATAATATATATTCTATCTAAAATAAACTGAAAAAGAAAGTTAAAAGTATATATACATATATTTATATTTGTAATATATTTGTAATTCTTTTAAATAAATGATAAGATATTATAAAAATAGTAGATTATATATTCCGTGGAGGAAATTATTATGAAGAAGTTAACATATGCTTTAGTTGTTTTTACTTCAATTCTATTTTTAGGATTAACATTTTCTTATAATCCATTAATGGCTAATCCAACAGATGAATTAGATGAAGAAAAAGAAGTGTATTTAAATATATTAGTAGTAAATAAAGAGCTTTATAAAATGACAGAGGAGTTAGTTGGAAGTAAACATAATGTAGAATATTTATTTAGTAATGATAAAGAAGTTAAAGAGTTTATAGTTAATGAAAACATTATAAATAATATATCAAATATGGATTTATTTATATATAATGGAGCTGGTTATGAGCCTTGGATAAATAAAGTTATAGATAACGTTAAAAATTCAAATGTTGGATTAATTAATGCAAGCAGAGGAATAAGATTAATAACAAATGAACTAACAGAAGAGACTAATGAAAATCCATATTATTTATTGGGATTTAATGAATATAAAATAGCGTTATATAATATAAAAACAGCATTACAAGAAAGAGACATAAAAAATAGAGGATATTATGAAGAGAATTATAATAATATAGTTAAAAATTTAGATGAATTTTTAAGTAAAGAAAAAGAAGAGTTAAGTTCTTATGAAAATTATAGTATAACAACAAATACTGATAAATTTGATTATCTATTTAGAAGTATTGGAATTCAAGTTAATAAACTAAAAGATAATATTGATGAAGTAAATGAAAATAGAGTAGAAAAGAATATATTTATATATGATAAAGATAATGAAAATTTAGAAGATATAAAAAATAATATGAAAAATGAATATATATATATTGGGCTAGGATCTGATGAAGATGATAATATACTAACTAAAAATCTTAGTGAAATAGTAGATGTTATAAAAAATAAAAGTAATTATTGATTTTTAGATAGATATAGGATATAATAATTATTGTTATGCAAAGGGGTATAGCTCAATTGGTAGAGTGGCGGTCTCCAAAACCGTAGGTTGTGGGTTCGATCCCTACTGCCCCTGCCAAAAGTCAGTAATTTTATTTACTGACTTTTTTTGTTATTGGAAATATTAATCTTTTATAAAGTTTTTATAATGTATAAGATAATATTATTTAATGATATAATAAGTTTAATTATTTTAAATTTGTTATATTAAAACAAGTAATATTATATAAGTTTATACTTTATTGTTGACAATATATAAAATAACATGTTAGAATAATTTTTGTCGAAGGGGTATAGCTCAATTGGTAGAGTGGCGGTCTCCAAAACCGTAGGTTGTGGGTTCGATCCCTACTGCCCCTGCCA
>NZ_JACSQZ010000038.1:0-10862 GCF_014836325.1 Clostridium gallinarum | reverse complement strand
AAAAGGTTAAAAACAATAGTTTTTAACCTTTTTTTTGTTTTATTATTTAGAAAATTATATATATGGACAAATTGTAGATAAATAAATATGCGAAATATTATATAATTTGGTATAATTTTATATATTAATTAAATAATTTTACATAAGAGGGTATATGTATGAAAAAAATAATGAAGAAAACAGCAATATTAATAGTAGGAATTATTTTTTCGATAAATACAATTTTCATTACAGCTTATGCTAAGGAGAATGAAAGAATAGTTAATTTTAAAAGAATAACTATAGAGGATGGTTTATCTCAAACAACAGCACAGTATATATTTCAAGATAGTTCTGGATATATGTGGATTGGAACATCTGATGGATTAAACAGATATGATGGATATGAATTTCAAGTTTATAGATATAAGGAAGATGATAAAAAATCATTAAGTGGTAACTATATTTCAGCTATAAACGAAGATGATAATGGGAATATATGGATAGGAACTTCCAGAGGATTAAATAAAATGGATAAAGAAACTAAAGAGATAAAAAGCTATTTTCCAGGAAGTGATAACTGTAATTTATCTGATTATAATATAACTGAAATGTTATTAGATAGTAGTGGGGAAATATATATAGCAACAACAGACGGGCTTAATTTATATGATGAAGAAAGTGATAATTTTATTAGAGTATATGGAGAGAATGATAGGGAAAATAAATTAACTAGTCAATTTATATATGCTATAGCAGAAGATAAAGATAAAAACCTTTGGATTGGAACAAGAGATGGATTAAATAAGGTAGATAGAAAAACAAATAAAATTACAAACTATTATGCTGATGGATTAACTAATTCTATTACTGAGAATTTTATATATAGTTTATATGTTGATGATTCAAATAACTTATGGATAGGAACTTATAGTGGTGGGTTAAATAAATTAAATATCAATACAGGTGAAATGGAATATTATTTGCATGATTCAAAGGATAAGAATTCTATAGTAAGTAATTCAATAAGAGATATATTAGTTGATAGTCACGGAATTACATGGATTGCTACAAGTGAGGGATTAAGTAGGTTAAATAATAATGAAGATAAATTTATAAACTATAAATCTAAAATATATGATTTACAAAGTATAGTTAGTAATAATATTTTAAATTTATATGAAGATAATTCTGGATCAATTTGGATAGGGACCTATGATGGTATAAGTATAGCAAATTTAGAAAATGCTTTTGTAAACTATAAAAAAGATCCATTTGATAATAATTCTTTAAGTGATAACATGTTAGCTGGAGTATATAAGGATAATGATGGGCTTTTATGGGTTGGGACTGTTTATAATGGTTTAAATGTTATGGATAGAGAAAAAAATATTATTACAAAATATAAAGCAACAGATGATGATAATTCACTAAGTGATGATAATATTAGGGCTATAACAGGAATTGATAATGAAATTTGGATTGCAACAGAAAATGGTTTAACAAAATATGATAAAAAAGAAGAGAAATTCACAAAGTATTTCCGCGGAAATGATAATACTTTAGTATGTAATGATATTAGAAGTCTATTTATAGATAGTGATGGAGTTTTATGGATAGGAACTGTCGATGGAGTATATACATTTGATAGAAAAGATAAAGTTAAATCATATAAAGAGTTATTTAAGGAAAATGGAATAACTGAAACTATGTTTTCAGAAGTTATAGAAGATAAGGACGGGATAATCTGGATAGGTTCTTCTTTAGATGGTGGTTTAATTAAGTTAAATAAAGAAACTAATGAAATAAAAGTTTATAGAAATGATTCAAATGATCCTAATAGTATAAGTTTTAATATAGTTTCAAGCTTAGCTGTAGATGATAATAATAATATATGGGTTGGAACTCAATATGGATTAAATAAATTTAATAGAGAAAATGAAAATTTTACAAGATATACAGAGGAAAATGGGTTATCTAATAATTTTATTTATGGAATACTAGTATCTGATAATGATTTATGGATAAGTACTAATTATGGAATATCTAAATATGATGTGGAAAAAAATAAATTTGTAAATTATGATGTAACTGATGGATTACAAGGAAATGAATTTAATGGTTTTTCATATTATAAAGCTAAAGATGGAGAGCTATTTTTTGGTGGAATAAATGGCTTAACAGCATTTTATCCAGAAGAATTAAAGGAAAAAAACTTTTTGCCTAATGTAGTAATAGGAAGTATTTATATTAACGATACAAAAATATTAAATTTTGATGATATAAGTGTAGATTATAAAAATAATAATATAAATTTAAAATTCTTTTTACCTGACTATGGTAATATGAAAAAGATTCAATATCAGTATAAATTAGTTGGATTAAATGATAATTGGGTTTTCTCAGATATTAGAAATTATGTGAATTATACAAATTTAGATGCGGGAAAATATACTTTCATGGTAAGAGCTAGAAACTCAACTGGAGAATGGAGTGAAGTTACAAGTATAAATTTTACTATAGGTAAAAAACCTTGGGAAACTCCTTTTGCATATATGATATATGCAACAATAATATGTTTAATTATTTATATAATTTGGAACAGAGTTAAAATATTAGATAGTCTAGTAGAGCAAAGAACTATTGAATTAAATAAGAAATTAAAAGAAAATGAAGATTTGTATAATAAACTAATTCAAAATGAAAAATATAAAAATAATTATTTTATAAATCTATCTCATGAACTTAGAACTCCTTTAAATGTAATTATTTCTGTAGAACAATTAATATCTAAGCTTAATAAAGATAATAAAAGAATAGCTACTGAAAAATTAGAATATTATATGGATACTTTAAGAAGAAATTCTGATAGATTATTAAATTTAATTAATAATATAATTGATACATCTAAAATAGAATCTGGATCATATAAGCTAAATATTAAAGAGCATGATATAGTATTTTTAGTAGAAGAAATAGCTTTATCAATGAAAGAGTACATAGAATCTAATGGCTTAGAGCTAATAATAGATCCAGAAATTGAAGAAAAGATTATAGAATGTGATAAGGTAGAAATTGAAAAGTGTGTAGTAAATTTAATAGCTAATGCTGTAAAGTTTACTGAAAGTGGAGGAAAAATAGAAGTTTCTATAAAAGATTACAATAAATATATCAGAATTTCAGTAAAGGATACTGGAATAGGTATAGATAAAAAATTCCATGAATCAATATTTGATAGATTTGGTCAAGCTTATAATAGTATATCTGAAGAAAATGGCGGTAGTGGATTAGGGTTAACATTAACAAAACAATTAGTAACTCTGCATAAAGGTAGAATTTCTGTAGAAAGTGAAGTTAATAAAGGAAGTAAATTTATAATAACTTTACCTGTTAAGCAATGATATGGTAGAGTGTTGACAGTATTAATTCACAATGATATTATATATTTAATAAGTATGTGGACGGTAGTAGAATGCAAGAAATACCTAAATTAAAATAGAATATTCTATTTTAATTTAGGTATTTTATTTTCCAAGTGTAAGGAGAATGGTAAGATGATTGTAGAAAAGATATTGAACAATAATGTAGTTGTAGCAATAGATCCTAATACAAAAAAAGAAGTTATTATAATGGGTTCAGGAATTGCCTTTAAAAGGAAGATAGGACAAGAAGTTGAAGAAGATAAAATCGAAAAAATATTTGTGGTAGATGATAAAACCATGGGAAATAAACTTAAAAAATTAATAAATAAAATTCCCAATGGTATTTTTGAAATAGCTCATGAAATAATTACTTATGCAGATAAAAAATTAAATAGGAAATTAGATAAGCAAATATACATATCTTTATCGGATCATATAGCTTTTGCTATAAAAAGATATAAAAATAATGTTCAAATTAAAAATGATTTATTAGATGAAATTAGAAGAATACATAAAGAAGAATTTTCTATAGCTTTGTGGGGAGTAGATTACATAAATAAGAGATTAAAAATAAACTTACCAGAAGATGAAGCTGCATTTATTGCTCTTCACTTAGTTAATGCTAGTTATAGGGAAACTGCAAAAGAGTCTGTTGTGGCAACTAATATAGTAAAGGGAATATTAAATATAATAAGATATTATTATTCTGTAGAATTTAATGAAGATGATTTAAATTATGATAGATTATTGACTCATTTAAAATATTTTGCAAAAAGAGTAGTTACCAATAAACAAAATAAGGATAATAGTAATGAATTTTTAGATATAGCTAAAAAAAGCTATCCAGAAGCCTTTAATTGTGCGGAAAAAATTAAAGAATATATAGAAGAAAACTATGATTATAATGTTAATAAAGATGAGCTAGTTTATCTTACAATGCATATTCATAGAGTTATATCTGTACTTAGAAACAACTAGAATAATTTTGCAAAGCAAAATTATTAATGCATAATGCATAATTGATAATGGATAATTAAGGATGTTTTGCATAGCAAAACTTAATTTATATTGGTGCAAGGCACCTTTTAATCAAAAATCCGAAGGATTTTTTTCCTTAATTTTTCATTCTTAATTTTTAATTTTTCATTATAAAAATGTTAGCATTTTTATACAAGGGGTGTAATAATGAAGGTTAATTATTTTTTGAAAAAGGCATTTGGTGTTTTACAAAGGATAGGAAAATCACTTACTTTGCCAATTGCTTTATTGCCTGTTGCTGGATTATTAATGGGGATTGGAACTTTATTTGAAAATCAGTATATACTAAGTATATTTCCTATATTATCTGGGGAAAAGTTTCAATTAATAGCAAATATTATGTCTTCTTCAGGAAATATAATATTTACTAATTTACCATTAATATTTGCAGTAGGAGTAGCTATAGGAATGACTTCTGGAGATGGAGTAGCAGCTTTAGCAGCAATAGTTGGTTTTCTTATTATGAATACGACTACTGGAATTATAGCAGGTGTAGAAATTATAGAAGCAAATAATAATCCTATGTATACAACAATGCTTGGAATACCTACATTACCAACAGGAGTTTTTGGTGGAATTATTATTGGCTTTATTTCTGCAATAATATACGATAAATTTTATAATATTAAATTGCCTGAATTTTTAGGTTTCTTTTCTGGAAAAAGATTTGTACCAATTGTGGCAGGTATATCCGGTGTTGGAATTGGAGTTATAATGGCAATTATTTGGCCACCTATACAAAACTTTCTATTATATTTTTCAAGAAGTATGTTAGGAACTAATAAAGTTATTTCTGCATTTATATTTGGTTTTACAGAAAGAGCACTTATACCATTTGGATTACATCACATTTGGTATACTCCTTTTTGGTATCAATTTGGAGAATACATAAATTCAGCAGGTCAATTAGTATTAGGAGATCAATCTATATTTTTTGCTCAATTAAAAGATGGAGTAGAATTTACAGCAGGAACATTTATGACTGGAAAGTTTCCACTTATGATGTTTGGGTTACCAGCAGCAGCTCTTGCTATGTATCATGAAGCAAAAGAGGAAAAGAAAAAATTATTGGCTGGAGTATTTCTATCAGCAGCTTTAACTTCCTTTTTAACAGGAATAACTGAACCAATAGAATTTTTATTTTTATTTATAGCTCCAATTTTATTTGTTATACATTGTATTTTTGCTGGAATATCTTTTATGATAATGGAAATTTTGAATGTAAAAATAGGATTAACTTTTTCAGGTGGCTTAATAGATTTTGTTTTATTTGGGGTAATTCCTAATAGAACAAATTGGTGGGATGTTTTTATAGTAGGCGGAATTTTTTCTATAATATACTATTTTGGATTTAGATATTTAATTAGAAAATTTGATTTAAAAACACCAGGGAGAGAAAAAGAAGAAAATGAATTATTTATTGATATATCTGATGAAAATATAGCTTATGAAATTTTAGAGGCTTTTGGAGGACGTAAAAATATTAAAAATTTAGATTCATGTATAACTAGATTAAGGATAACAGTTAATAAGCTGAACTCAGTAGATAAAGTGAAATTAAAAAAATTAGGTGCTGTAGATTTAATGATAATAGGAAATAATATTCAAGCTGTTTTAGGACCCCAATCAGATATAATTAAAGAGCAGATCAAAGATATTATGGCAGGAAAAGAAATATTTACAAAAAGAAAAAAGGTTATAGAAGAAGTAAAGAGTGGCGTTAAAACAGATACCAGTATAGATATTCCTATATCAGGAATTTTAATGAGATTAGAAGAAGTTCCAGATGAAATATTTTCTATGAAATTAATAGGTGATGGTTTTGCTATTAATCCTATAGATAATATTTTGGTGTCTCCTATTAGAGGGATGGTAATTACATTATCTAAAGAAAAGCACTCTATTACAATTAGAAGCTTAGAGGGATACGATATATTAATTCATATTGGAATAGATACTCTTAAATTAAGAGGAGAAGGTTTTAAATCCTTTGTAGAAGAAGGAGATATAGTAAATCAAGGAGATAACTTAATAGAATTTCCATTAGATTATATTAAAGAAAATGCAAAATCACCTATTACTCCTATTATATTTAAAAATTTAAATAAGGATAAATATATATTCTTTGAGAACAACATAATGGTTGAAAAAGGAGAAAAAAATAAGATTGAAATACACGAAGCTAAAAAAGAATAGTATAATTATAGAATAAATATAATTATTAAATAGGAGGTGATTGTTATTAAAAAGGAAAACATAGTTTATAATTTTTACACTAAGGGAGAAGAAATTGCAAATGCTGTAACACATGGAGTAGGAGCAGTTTTATCTATAGTAGGAAGTGTATTTTTAATTTTAGCGGCCTTAAAAACAAATGATAAATATGCTATTACTGGTGTTTGGATTTATTGTGCATGCTTAATTATTTTGTATTTAGGATCTACTTTATATCATAGTATTCCTGGTAGATTAGCTAAAAAAATACTTAGAATACTTGATCATTCATCAATTTATTTATTAATAGCAGGTACCTATACACCTATTATATTGATTTTAATGAATAGTGATAAAAAATCAATGTATATATTAATGGCAATATGGATAATAGCAGCTTTAGGAATAATTTTTAAAGCTTTTTGGATAGGAAAATTTGAGATTTTTTCAGTAATACTATACATTTTAATGGGTTGGGCAATTATAATTAACATAAAAACAGTTCTTTTATTAATACCAGCTAATATTTTAATGTTTGTAGTTCTTGGAGGAATTGCTTATACAGTTGGATGCATATTTTATGCAGCTAATAAAATGCCTTATAACCATTTTATTTGGCATTTATTTGTAATAGCAGGAAGTGCATTACATTATGTAGCAGTACTTTTAGAGATACTTTATATAATTTAAAAATTATTGCTTTTAAATATAAAAATCTTACTAACTTACCCATGAATTACTAGGAATATAAACCTCCTATCGGGTTAAGATAATAGTGTAAACATCAAAGCTTTAAAATAAGAGTGAGTTCTATTTAAAAGCTGTTTACAAAACCAAAAGCCAAAGGAGGAATTTAAAATGGCAAAGACATTAGTTCCAGAAGCAAGAAAGGGATTAAGCGCATTTAAAAATGAAGTTGCAGCAGAGTTAGGAGTTCCATTTAGTGAATACAATGGTAACTTAACATCAAAGCAATGTGGTTCCGTTGGAGGCGAAATGGTAAAAAGAATGGTGGAACAATACGAACATTCAATAAAATAACCACAGGAATAAAAAACTAGGTTAGTATAAAGAGGATGGATATACCACCAAAGAATTTTCTAGTTGCACCATTCTAAAAAGAGAGGCTTTCTTGAAATAAAAATTTAATTTTTATTTCAAGGAGCTTCTTTTTTATTTTGTAGAAAGTTATAAAATTTATAGAAAGAAAGAGAAAGACTAAGAAAAATGAGATTAAACTATAATAAAGGCTAATTTTTAACTTTAAATATAATAGCAAATTACAATGTACTAGTGTACTATGTTATTAATACACTAATACTTTTGGAAGGAGATAATATTATGGAACTTGAATTAAATTCAAAGGAACCTATATATCTTCAAATAATTGCTCATATAAAAAAGAAAATAGTTTCTGGGGAATTAAAAGGGGGAGAAAGAGTTTTGTCTGTAAGAGAGTATGCAAATGAAATAAAAGTAAATCCTAATACAATTCAAAAGGTATATTATGAGCTTGAAAATGAAGGCTTAATATATACACAAAGAGGGATTGGAAAATTTGTAACGGAAAACGAAGATAAAATTAATTCATTAAGACAAGAATTATTTAATGAAACTATAGATAAATTTATAGAAGATTCAATAGCATTAGGATTTACAAAAGATAAAATATTAGCAGTTATAAATGAGAGATATAAGGGGGATTAAAATGAGTAATTTATTAGAAGTAAATAATTTATATAAAAGTATAAAGGGTAAAGAGATTTTAAGAGGGGTTACTTTTAAGCTTGAAAGAGGAAAAGTACTTGGAATAATGGGACCTAATGGACAAGGAAAAACAACTCTTTTAAATACAATAGAAGGCTTTTTGAAAATAGATAGTGGAGAAATAAAATTAGAAGAAAATAATATATCCAATATTACAAAGTCTCAGATATCATATTTGCAAGATATGAATATATTTAATAGATCTATGAAAATTAAAGATGCTATAAATTTATATTCTGATTTTTTCAATGATTTTGATAGAGAAAAAATGAATTATTATTTAGAGTTTATGAATTTAGATAAAAATTTAAAAATAAAAGATCTATCAAAGGGAATGATGGAAAAATTCAATTTATCTTTAACCTTAAGTAGAAAAGCAAAGTTATTTTTACTAGATGAGCCTATATCGGGAGTAGATCCCGCATCAAGAGAAAAGATTTTAGATGCAATATTAGAAAATTTATCAGAAGAAAGTTCAATGATAATAACAACTCATTATATAGGAGAGCTTGAAAGGATATTTGACGAAGTATTATTCTTAGGCGATGGCAAAGTAATAGAGTTTGGAGATGCTGAAGAGTTAAGAGAAAAGCATCAAGCATCTATAGATGCAATATATAGAAAAATATTTGCTGAGTAATAGGAGAGAGGTTATGAGAAATATTATTAATATTTTAAAATATAATTTTGGAAAATATCATACAGGAACAAGTAAAATATTATATCTAATAGGTTTCGCTTTTTTGATTATTAATACTTTTGCAACCTTTACTAATATACAATTGTTAAGTGAGGTTATGTCATTATTAGATATTGCTTTTATAGCTACTTTTTTAGGCTTAAATTTTATTGGCTCAATAATAAGGTTTATTAGACAAATTTCTAAAGAAAAGGGAAAGTTACTATTTACCTTTCCTATTAAGGGATATGAATTTTTAATTGCTAAAATTTTAGAGTTTAGCATAATACAAGGAGCTATAGCAATTGTAGCATATGTATTATCATTACTTTCAGGAAATTCTTTAGTAGACTTAATAAAGTTATCATCTTTTTCAATTATGTATGGTACTATAGTTGCCTATGTAGTAGTAATAGCTTTTATTGTAATAGTTCAATCATATATTAAAAATATAGCATTAAGTATATTAACTATAGTAATTGGAGGTCCTATAATATCTGGGATAGTAGATAAAATAGATAAAGTAATAACTAATTTATTTCCATACTTTTATATAAAGATAGGAAATTTTATAGAAATTGATATAATTTATTTTGTTTTAAGTTTATGTTGGATTATTTTTCTTATATATTTGGCAAGTTATCATTTAGATAAAAAATTGGATATAATTTAGGGGGAATTAAAATGAGGAGATTTTTAGAGGTAATACTAGCTTTAACAATAACAATTATGTTAACAGGATGTGGTATAAAATTTGGGGTTGAAAGTAGAAAAAACGAGTGGTTTGAAAGTTCAAGCAATAACAAATCAAATGATACAAATTATTCTTCAAGTAATATAGATATATCAGAATCGATAGATGGAATTACAAAGTTAGATATAAGTATAGATGCAAGTAATATTGATATAAATTATTATGATGGGGATAATTTAGAGATATCTGGAGTTTTAAGTAAATATTCTAAAGGGGTAAAAACAGAAAAAAGCTCTAATAAATTTATAATAAAAGAAGAAGTAAAGAAAAGTGGTAATATAGCTTCTGATGCTGCTAGTAAAATAGAGATAAGAATTCCAAGAGTTTTTAAGGGGAATTTAGAGATTGACTTTGGATTTGCCGAATGTAAAATTCATGACTTAGAATTAAATGATATAGTAATAAATGGAGGAGTTGGATCATTATCTTTAGATGAAATATCTTTCAATAAATTAGATTTAGAAAGTGGAGTTGGAGAAGTTTCTTTAGAGACTAAAAAGAAAACAGGAAATATTAAAATAGAGGGTGGAGTTGGAGAAACAAATATTTCATTAGGTGATATAAATGGGGATTTAGAATTTCAGGGGGGAATGGGGAGTGCAACTATTAAGGTTCCAGAAAATGCACCAATAGATATAAATACTGATTCAGGTATTGGAAATGTAAAAATAAGAGCTAAAACATCAAATGAAGAAAAATATAAATTTGATATTGAAGTAGGTATTGGATCTGTAGAAATTACTAATTAGTTTTATAGATTTGAATTAAATAAGAAATTATTATCTTTACTTTTAAGCTTTGTTTTAAACTGGTGTTGATAATATATCATAAATTTAAAAGAGTAGTGAAGATTTCACTACTCTTCTTTAGTTCGTAATATGAGTTAGTTTGATTGCGATGTTGAGGGCTAAAAATAGTATATAAAGTAAGTCATTAATATGAGATTAAACTCTAATAAGAATTACTCTATATACCTCAATATTGCAATCATTATATAGAACGAAGTCGC
>NZ_JACSQZ010000037.1 GCF_014836325.1 Clostridium gallinarum | reverse complement strand
GAAATTAATTTTAATACAATAATAAATCAAAAATCAATGGATTTTTATACGAAAATAAGTAAAAATAATGCAAGAATATAATGCTAATATTTTATTGTTAGTAAGGATAAACTAAACTCATCAATATTAAAGGAGAATTTTAGTTATGAATAAAAAAAATGTTATTACATACCTAGTTATTTTTAACTTATTAGTAGTCTTAATAATATTATTAAGTAAAATAAATTTATTAAAAAGTTTTATTAATGTAGTTTTTTCAGTTGTTATCATACCAATAATATTTGGAGTATTTTTATTTTATATACTTAAACCTTTCAATAATATATTTTTAAAAAAGAAAGTAAAAAGAAATATTGCGGCGACTTTAACATTAATAATATTTTTCTTTATTTTATCTGGAGTAATAAAATATTTTAGCGATTATTTTATCGAGCAGTTTATAAGTGTTAAATCTATATTTTTAAGTTTAATTCAAGAAAGCGGTGGAATGAATAACATACAAGAGGTTGTTAAAGATAGTATTTTAAAAGAAAATTATTACAGTAAGTTTTTAGGTGAATTACAGGGATATTTATATTTAATTTTTAGCAATATAAGGAAAGTATTTGATAAAGGTATGCAGTTATTTTCCAATATATTATTAATTGTTTTAATAGTTTTTTATTTACTTAAGGATGAAGAAAGTATAAAAGAATCATTAATAGAGATATTTCCTAGGAAATATAGAAGTAAAGGAAGGAATATAGTAGAAGAGGGGGATGAAATATTAGAATCTTATATTGTAGGGCAAGCGAAAGTAGCATTATCTTTATCCATTATGATGTTTATAGGTTATAAATTCATAGGAATGACCAGTCCATTACTTTTAGCATCAGTTACATTTATATTAGCTTTTATTCCCTTTGTTGGTTTTTTTATATCTTTAATACTACCATACATAGTTGCTATAGCCTTAGGATGGCAAATGATATTAAAGTTATCTGTATTAGTTTTAATTGCTCAAACACTTAAAGGAAGAATCATTGTACCACTTATAATGGGAAAAACAATGAATATACATCCAATTACAGATATTTTTTTAGTAGTAGGAGCAGCCACGTTAGTAGGTCCAATTGGAGCATTTGTAGTTGTACCTGTTTATGCATTACTAAAAATGATATTTAAGTACTTTGATAAAGAAATGGAAGACAAGATAAAAGAATTCAAAGAATAGGTGTAAAAATGCTAGCATTTTTAGAATTAAGAATTAAAAATTAAGGATGAAGAATTAAGGAAAAAAATCCTTTAGGATTTTTAAATACATGATATTTTTTACAAATTAAGTTTTGCTGTGCAAAACATCCTCAATTTTTCATTTTTAACTCTTCATTTTTCATTAAAATATTGTGGTAGAAAAAGTATTATAAAAAAACTATAATTAAGTAAATGAAAATAATGGGGGATTTGTAGGATGAGTAATAGGAATATATTAAAAGAAGCTAATAGGATAGTAGTTAAGGTAGGAACTTCTACATTAACATATGATAATGGAAGAATTAATTTAACGAGGATTGAAAAGTTAACAAGGGTATTATCTGATATTATGAATTCTGGGAAGGAAGTAATATTAGTTACTTCCGGAGCAATTGGTGTTGGTGTATCTAAATTAAAACTTAAAGAAAAGCCTAAGAGTATAAGAGAAAAGCAGGCGGTGGCAGCTGTAGGACAATGTGAGTTAATGCATATATACAGTAAGTTCTTTGGTGAATATAGTCATACTGTGGGACAAGTTTTATTAACTAGAGATGTAGTAGAGGACGATCATATTAGAAATAATGTATGTAATACCTTCGAGACATTAATAGAAAATGGAATTATACCTATTGTAAATGAAAATGATACAGTTTCAATAGATGAAATAGAGAATATAGTTAGATTTGGAGATAATGATAATTTATCAGCAATAGTCTCTAAATTAATTAATGCTGATCTTTTAATTATATTATCAGATATAGATGGTTTTTATGATTCAGATCCTAGAAAAAATAAGGATTCAAAGCTTATAAGAGAAATAACAGAAATTACACCAGAACTAGAAGAATGCTGCGGTGGAGCAGGTAGTAATTTAGGAACAGGTGGTATGATAACTAAATTAACAGCAGCAAAAACAGCAACAGAATCTGGAGTAAATATGGTATTAGCTAATGGAAAAGACCCAAAGATAATATTAAATATATTAAAAGGTGAAGAAGTAGGAACTTTGTTTCTAAGTTGTTAAGCAACTTAGAAATTAAGAATGAAGAATTAAAAAATAAGAATTAATGAGAAAACTCCTGACGGAGTTTTTAAAATATTGCAAGGAGTGATTAAATATGATTAGTATTGAGAATTTAGGTATGAATGCTAAAGAGGCATCTTATGATTTAGGAATAGCATCTACTACTGAGAAAAATAAAGCTTTAGAGTTAATGGCAAGTGCTTTATTAAATGAAAAGCAAGAAATTATAAATGAAAATAAAAAAGATTTAGATATAGCTATTGAAAAAGGTACATCTAAGGCTATGTTAGATAGACTATATTTAAATGAAGATAGAATAGAAGGAATGGCTAAGGGTTTAATGAATCTTATAGCTTTAGATGATCCTATTGGTGAAGTTATAGAAATGTGGAAAAGGCCTAATGGAATACAAATAGGAAAGCAAAGAGTTCCAATGGGGGTAATAGGAATAATATATGAAGCTAGACCAAATGTAACTTGTGATGCGGCTGGTCTTTGTTTAAAGACTGGAAATGCAGTTATATTAAGAGGTGGAAGTGAAGCAATAAATTCTAATAAAGCTATAGTAAAGATATTAAGAAAGGCTTTAAAGGAGTCTGATTTACCACAGGATTCAATTCAATTAGTTGAAGATACTAGTAGGGAAACGGCAACTAAGATGATGAAACTTAATGAATATATAGATGTTTTAATTCCAAGAGGGGGAGCTGGATTAATACAAGCTGTAGTTAAAAATGCAACAGTACCTGTTATTGAAACCGGAGTTGGTAATTGTCATATTTATGTAGATGAAGTTTGTGATTTTGAAATGGCTAAAAATATAATAGTAAATGCAAAGACTTCAAGGCCAGCAGTTTGTAATGCGGCAGAAAAAATGCTTATTAATGAAAAAATAGCAAAGGATTTTTTGCCGATTATCTGTGAAGCTTTAAAGGAAAAAGAAGTTGAGATAAGAGGAGATGAAAAAGTTAAAGCTATAATAGAAGAGGTTTCTTGTGCTACTGAAGAAGATTGGAGAAAAGAGTATTTAGACTATATAATAGGTGCTAAGGTAGTTAAAGATGTAAATGAAGCTATTACGCATATAAATAAATATGGATCAGGACACTCAGAAGCAATAATAACAGATAGCTATAAGAATTCTCAAAAGTTCTTAAATAAAGTTAATGCAGCTGCTGTTTATGTTAATGCATCAACAAGATTTACTGATGGAGGCGAGTTTGGTTTTGGTGCAGAGATAGGAATAAGCACTCAAAAGTTACATGCAAGAGGACCAATGGGGCTTAAAGAGCTTACAACTATTAAATATATAATTTACGGAAATGGACAAACAAGATAGGGGTGTGCTGTTGCACAATGAAAAATTAAGAATTAAAAATTAAAAATTGATGAAAAAACTCCATTAGGAGTTTTCAAAAATAAATTATATGAATAATTAAAGAAATGACTGTTTGTTAAATAGCCATTTCTTTAATTAATACTATAGATGATTTTGTAGAATTACTATTTTAATATTATTGTAAATTCTTTGCCAACTTCTTTATAGTCATGATTCATTTGCCCACTTTGTTTTGGGAAGGCTAAAGAAGCATATGGTTTTAATGTTAATACTTTTGCATCTTCTGAAATTTCAGTTTGATTTTTCATTAATCCAGTAGTCATTTCTTCGTGAGAGCTATAAAATTCTACTTCATTTCCTAAATCATCATAACCTCTTAATTCTAATGAATATACATTGTTTTTATCTTTGTTTTCAATAGAGTAATAAATTTTTTCTCCTACAGGATTACTCTTATATTCGTTAAGTGTTATTTTTTGACCATTATCTAGTGTAAAGGAATTATTTAGATTTATGATATTAGTATTTGTAGATAAAGCATCACCATTAGAAATAAATTTAAAGCTCCAAGGACCATTAATTTCTTTTTCAGTACCATCTATAATTAAAAGAACTTTATCATACTTTATTTCTATATATAAATCTCCATTATTTAATTCTTCATCTAATGTATATGATATTACATTCTCTTCAGTATAATCATCAATTTGCTTGCCTGAACCTGAAGATGATCCAGATAAAATTTTACCATTAATATAAACATCACCAAACATCATTATACCTGAGCCATTATTTAGGCTTTCATCTGACTTTACTGTTGTGGATACTATAACTTCATCTTTATCTAAAATAACCTCATTTAATTGGATAGTTATTCCATTTTTGCTTATAGCTTCATTAATTATAGTACTATATTCATCTAAATTATTACTAACTCCCAGATATTTTTTTATATCAAACATTGCTAATTTAACAGTTGCAACTACTTCTTTACTGAAAAGTGATCCAATTAATGTTGATCCCATTATTAGAACTATAGCTGCTGCAACTATGTTTTTATTGAATTTTTTCTGTTTTTTATTTGGTGAATTTAAATGTAATTTTTCCTCGTATCCTTCATGTACAGAGTTTTTAATTACATCATCTAACTTTGAAGAAATCTTTATGTCATCTATATTAAGATTTTTCATTTTTAAGCCTCCTTCATATATTTTCTTAATTTAATTAAGGTTCTATTTAGCCTACTTTTAACAGTTCCTAGTGGTAAATTAGTTTTAGTAACTATATCTTTTAATGAGTTATCCTCTAAATATCTCATTACTATTAAATTTCTTTCTTTTTCAGAAAGCTTATTTAGAGCAGTTTTAATTTCATAATTAATATCATTTTTATTATCTTCAGATATTAATTTATCTTCATAATCATTAATATCTACCAAGACTACCTTACTGTTTTTCTTAATATAATCCTTGCATACATTCATAATTATTCTTGTTATCCACGTATTAAAATACTGTGGTTCTTTTAATGTATCTAATGATTTTATTGCCTTTATTATTCCATCGTGAACACAATCCAAAGCATCATCTTCATTTTTTAAATATACAAAGGCTACTTTATATAACTTTTCTTTAATTGGTTCTATTAATTGAATAAAGCTATCTTTATCTCCATTTACAGCTTTTTTGAATAATATTTCATTAACCATTACTAATACCCCTTTCTGAATCGATTCATATTATAGACGATTGGATATGTAAAAAGGTTCCATAAAAAATAAAAGGATACATAAAATGTACCCTTTTATTTTAACACTTTCTTATGATCTATTTTTTAGTTTGTTTGATGATAATCCTAATAGTATTAATGAAAGTCCTAGTAATAAAGCTATAGTAGTCATTTCATTATTTAAAGTTGAACCATAAAGAACATTGCTATTTGAATTATTTATCCAAGTAGTTGGAATAAACTTAGAAATATTCTTTAATACATTTGGCATAACATCTATTGGCCAGAAACATCCTCCAAGCATTGCAAATGGAAGTATTATAAGAGTACTTATTGTTCCTGATATTCTTAAGTCCTTTGAGTGTGTAGTAATAAATACACCTAAGGAAATAGTGAATATACCAAATATCAAGAATAAGGTATAAAGGCTTAAAGGAGAATCTCCTAAATTAAATTTAAATACATATTTAAATACTAAGAAGTATAAAGTTATTTGTACAAAAGTAATTACTAAGAATGAAAGTAAGCTTTGGAATATATACTTAAATCTTGTCATTGGTGTAGTAAATAATCTTGTAAATACATTTTTCTCTCTATCCTTTAGTATTATATTAGTTGCTGATGTTGCTGAGAATAATAAGTTAAGAACTATAAATGCCATGGCTTTATCTGTTTTAGACTTATTTCCTTCACCTTTATCTACACTTGTATAAGATAATTTATAAGAACCATCTGAGTAATATTTAACTGCATCATAAAACTTATCTTTATCGCCATTAGAGTTTTTAGCAAAAGTTTTTAGGATATTTATATAGTTATTTAGTGATGCTTTAATAGCTGTAGAAGTATTACCTTCTTTAGCTTCATATGTCTTTAATATAGGGTCTTCCCTGTTAATTAAAGAATCTGTATAGCTCTTAGGAATAACTATTGCATAGTCTATTTCATTGTTAATTAAGTTATCTTGAATAGTATCTTCACTATCAAAATTAACTTCAGCCTTATCTTTAATAGTATTAATTATACCTTCTGTAATAGCTGTTTTATCATTATCTATAATAGTTACCTTTAAAGGAGCAGTACCATTTGATCCTGAAAAGGCAATAATCATAAAGATTAAAGGTAGTACTATTAAAAATAGTAAATTTGATTTTTGTCTAAATAATCTTTTTAATGTTGCTTTAAATATTGTCATACTCTTTCCCTCCTTCCGATTATATTTGTACCTATGAATAATAAGGCAGATATAATCCAAAGGCCTAATATACTTAAGAAGACTTCTTTTGAAGCTCCTCCATAAATTGACTTAAACATAGCATTCGAAGCTAAATAGTTAGGTGTTAGTTTAGATATAGCACCAACAATTCCTCCAAAGTCTACTTTCATAAAGCCTCCACTTAAGAACGTAAATATAGGAACTATAACATTTAGAAGTGTAAGTCCTAATAAGCCTTTTTTAGTTGCCATTATAGCAAATATACCTAGCATTGTAGATAATACTGATAGTGAAAAGGCTGTTAACAATATAGTAGGAATACTACTTCCAAAGTTTACTCCAAATGCAAAATTTGAAATTAGTAATAGTATAAGAACCTGAATCATAAGTGTTAGAACTACACCAATAGCTTCTCCTATAAAAATCTCTGAAAGATTAAGTGGAGTAGATCTAAATCTAGAACCAACAGTACCATAGTAAGATTTATCTATAGCAAAGTTTGCATAAATTGATCCATACATTACTATCATTACAAGCATTGTTATAGCATAATAATCTGTAGCAGAAGGCTTTTTACCTGATACTGAAATTGCTTCGTCTTGAAGATTATTATTTTGTTCTAATGTAAAGTTTCTTGATTGAATTTTAGCTAAGGCCTCCATAGCATTTGCAGAGGAAGAATATGTTTCTATTATTCCCTTTGCTATAGAAACACCTAATTGATTAAACTCAGAGCCTATTAGTTCAAGTTTACCAGTAGAATTTTCATCATAAATAACTAAGGCATCATACTTTCTATTTTCAATTAACTTTTTTCCTTCTTCTATATCATTGATTTTTTCAACTTGAATTATATCTGAAAGCTCATCTAAGGTTATAAAGTTTTCAAAGGCTTTTGCTTCAGTTGTTGAATCATTATTTATATATAGTAAATTAACTTTATCAACAGTTCTTGCAGTAAAGTCCTCATTATTTTTTAGAGCATTGCCTAGTATTAGTATTAAAAATATAGGTAGTAAAATCATAGATATAAGGCTTTGAACATCTCTTATTGATTGGAGTAGTCTATATTTGACTATAGTTAAAATTTTCATAAGATATTTCCTCCTTAATCTCTAAGGCTTCTGCCAGTAAGGTGAAGGAAAACTTCTTCTAAAGAAGCTGTACTTCCATCTTCATGTTTAACTAAAGCCTTAAGTTCTTCATTAGTACCTCTTGCAATTATTTGACCATGGTCTACTATACAAATGTCAGAACAAAGAGCATCAACTTCTTCCATATAGTGAGATGTATAAATTACAGTAGAGCCTTGTTCATTAAGTTTCTTTATAGTTTCTAAAATATTATTTCTTGATTGAGGGTCAATACCAACTGTTGGTTCATCAAAAATTATTAGCTTAGGCTTATGAACAATAGCACAAGCTATATTTAATCTTCTTTTCATTCCACCAGAAAATTTAGGTGGAAAGTCTTTTCTTCTATCCCATAAGCCAACAAATTCTAATGTTTCTTTAACAGCTTCTTTAAGCTTTTTTCCTCTTAATCCGTATAATTCACCAAAGAATTTAACATTTTCTTCTGCTGTTAAATCATCTATCAATGCTAAATCTTGAGGAACTACCCCTAAATTTTGCTTAATAAACATAGGATCAGATTTTATATTTTTACCAAATATCTTAACTTCACCAGAATACTTAGAATAAAGTCCACTTAAAATACTTATAGTAGTTGTTTTACCTGCACCATTTGGACCAAGGAAGCCAAAGCTTTCTCCTTCTTGTATTTTTAAATCTTTTATATCTACAGCTTTAAAATCTTTGTAATTTTTTACGAGATCTTTTATTTCTATTATCATTATAATTCCTCCTATTTGAACTATGTTCATTTAAACTTATACTAATAGTAATACTACTATAAACTTGGTACAAATTTTATATATTCTAAAAAATGGTTAAATAAGTTAATGGGGATAGAATATCTTTATATTAATAAGTTTTCCTTAAAAATGAAAATATAATGCATATTATTAGAAAAAAGGATATTTATAGAAAAAGTAAAACAATAATATTATAATGATAATAATTAAAAAATGTGATTTATAAAGGAGAATTATATGAAGAAAAAATATGAATTTAAAAATAAGTATTTTAATGAGCTTAACATAACAGAACTTTATGAAATAGTTAAAGCAAGATATGAAGTTTTTGCATGTGAGCAAGAAATAACTTGTGAAAATGATTTTGATGATAAAGATAAAGAATGTATTCATTTATTTGCTTTAGATAACAACAATAGTGATAAAGTTATAGGATATTGCAGATTACTTCCACCAGGATTATCCTATAATGAAGCATCTATAGGAAGAGTATTAGTATTAAAGGAGTATAGGGGTAAAGGATTAGCCAGAGAAATGATGATAAAAGCTATTAAAGTAATTCAAAGAGAATATGGAGTAAATGAAATAACTTTATCAGCACAAAGTTATATTAAAGATTTATATAAAGATGTAGGTTTTAAAGAAATTTCAGAGGAATATAAGGAAGCTGGCATACCTCATGTTAAAATGAGGCTTAGTATAATATAAATAGAATATTAATGTTCGTGTTTTGTATTGTTAGATCTAAATTATATAAAATAAATATAAAGAAAATAGAATTTAAAACAGAATACGCATAAAATATTTAAAAAAGTGTAAAAAACATATTGATTAAATACGAATGAAATGATAATATGATAATATAATATTCGATTTTATGAAAGAGGTAAATTTATGGAAAAGTTTTTTAAGCTTAGAGAAAATGGAACAGACGTTAAGACAGAATTAATGGCAGGATTAACTACATTTCTTACTATGGCATATATTTTATTCGTAAATCCTTCTATTTTATCAGCAGCGGGCATGGACAAAAATGCAGTTTTTGTTGCAACTATAATTGCTTCAGTAATAGGAACATTAGTAATGGGCTTAGTAGCTAATGTACCATTTGCTCAGGCGCCTGGAATGGGATTAAATGCATTTTTCACATTTACAGTAGTATTTGGACTTGGCTTTACTTGGCAACAAGCTTTAGCAATGGTATTTATTTGCGGAATTATTAACATAATTATTACTACTACTAAAATAAGAAAAATGATTATACAAGCTATTCCAATGTCACTTCAATATGCAATATCAGGTGGTATAGGATTATTTATAGCTTTAGTAGGTATTAAACAAGCTCATTTTATTACTTTTACAGGTGAAGTAGCTAATCAAATTTCTTCAGCTGATGGTTCGACAGTATTTAATAGTGTAAATTTAGCAATGACAGATTTTACAGACAAAACAGCATTATTAGCTTTGATTGGGTTAGTGATAACTATTGTACTAATGTTAATAAATTTTAAAGGCGCAATTTTATTAGGAATTCTTTTAACTACGGTAATAGGAATTTTTATGGGAGTAACTCAAGTTCCAGATTTTTCACAAATAAGCTTTGGAATTCCAAGCATAGCACCTACATTTTTTAAATTAGATTTTGCAGGGTTATTTAGTGATCCAACTAAGATTTTCTTAGTATTTACTACAGTTTTCGCATTTTCATTATCTGATACCTTTGATACTATTGGTACGTTCTTAGGAACAGGAAGAAAAGCAGGAATATTTGATGATAATGATGAAAAGTTATTTGAAAGCGAAAATAATTTCTCATCAAAATTAGAAAGAGCGTTATTTGCGGATGCAACTGCAACTTCAATTGGAGCTCTTTTAGGTACAAGTAACACAACAACATATGTTGAAAGTGCAGCGGGAATCGGACAAGGTGGAAGAACAGGTCTTACTTCTGTTACAGTAGCAGGATTATTCTTAATATCATTATTCTTTGCACCAATAATGGGAATGGTACCATCAGCAGCTACTGCACCAGCATTAATAGTAGTTGGTATCTTAATGATGGAATCATTTAAGAATATTGATTGGAGCGATTTTGAAGTAGCTATGCCAGCTTTCTTTGTAGTAACATTTATGCCTTTCACTGGAAGTATTTCAAATGGTGTGGCAGCTGGATTTATAGCATACTGTATAGCTAAAGTTGTTAAGAAAGAAGCTAAAGAAGTTCATCCAATAATGTATATAGTAAGTGGATTATTCTTACTGAACTTTATAATTTCAGCATTGTAGCTATGATAGGGGATAAATAATAATTAAATTTAAAAGGTGAAGTATCTTATATAAAAAAGATACTTCATCTTTTTTATTTTTGAAGTTGCAATAATATTTATATTTTAGAGGTAATATGATATATTAGAAATTAAAGTTTAATATCTAAATATATAATGGAGGATTTTTTATGGGGAAACCGTATGGTAGGAGCTGTGTACTAATAACTGGAGCTACTACTGGTATAGGATATGAATTAGCCAAGCTTTATGCAAAAGAGGGTAATAATTTAATTTTAGTTGCAAGAGATGAAGAGAGATTGTCAGAAGTTAAAGAAGAGTTAGATTTATATAATATTAAAGTTTATATTCTACCTTTAGATCTATCTGAGGATAACTCTTGTGAAAAAGTATTAGATTTTGTGAATAAAAAAAATCTGTCTGTGGATATTTTAATTAATAATGCTGGTATAGGTTCTTTTGGATATTTAAGTGAAATAGAAATTGAAAAGGAACTTAAGCTAATAGATGTAAATATTAGAGCTTTAACAGAATTAACAAAAATGTTTTTACCTACTATGATAAGTCATGGAGAGGGTGGAATAATGAATGTAGCTTCTACAGCAGCTTTTTGTGCTGGACCTAAAATGGCTACATATTATGCTTCAAAATCTTATGTGCTTAATTTTACTGAAGCTCTATATGAAGAATTAAAGGGAAGTGAAATTAAAGTAAGTTGTTTATGCCCTGGACCTGTGAAAACTAGTTTTCAAGAAAAATCAGGTATAAAAAAGAATGAAGCTGCTAAGAAGGCATTAATGACACCTAAAGAAGTAGCTGAAATTGCTTATAAAGATTTTAAAAAGGGTAAGCTAATAATAATTCCAGGGTTTAAGAATAAGTTGATTATATTATTAAATAAATTAATACCTAGAGCTTTATCAAGAAAGATAATATTATTTATGAACAAAGGATAGGTGAAAATGCTAGAGGAAAATTTAAAGGAAGAAATTTTAGAGTTATATGAGACATTAATTGATAATGGTATTACTTTTTATTATGGAAGTGAATCTATAGCAACTGGAGAAATAACTTCTTTAGATATATTAGAAGATAATATTATTAAAATAGAATTAGATGAATTTCAAGTATATGAAATAAGTATAGATGATTTTATAGAATATCATTCTAAAGAGGGAGCTAATTATCACACTTGGCCAGATATTAGAAATTTTGATAATAAAATTTCTAATATGAATAATGTATAGTTAGTGAAAAAACTTCTTCGGATTTTAGAAATCAAAGAATGATAAGTTAAATAATTGAAAATAAAACAAGGAATTCAGATTAAGTTGAATT
The DNA here is from genome assembly GCF_014836325.1 of Clostridium gallinarum. Classification (GTDB taxonomy): domain Bacteria; phylum Bacillota; class Clostridia; order Clostridiales; family Clostridiaceae; genus Clostridium; species Clostridium gallinarum. The sequence continues at coordinate 22,572 of NZ_JACSQZ010000037.1, read as the reverse complement.
CCTTGTTTTTAATAATTTTATAAATATTAAAATATATCTTTTAAGTTTATTTTTAATTCAGGGAAGAATGAACTTATATAAGTATCTTCACCTTTAAAGATATCTTTTATAAAGTAAGCACCATCTTCCATATTAATTACAATATTTATTTAATTATAGTATAAATAATATTTAATCAATATGAAATTGAATATATTAATTTCTAAAAATGACTTCTTCTTTTGAGAACATAAATTTAGCAAATATAATAGCAGCAACGATATAAGCTACATGCCATCCAACTACTATAGCTATATGTTTAATATCGAATATTCCAACAGTAAATTCTTTCATTAAACAAATTGAATTTGTTATAGGTATATTGAAGAAAGCTGGATTTATACCTTTTGCATCCATCATATATGGTAAGAAGGATAAAATCATTGTAGGCATTGTAATTGCAGCCAAATAAGAGTTAGCTTCTTTAGTTGATCTTGCATATATACTTACTGATATTTGTAATGCTGATAAGGTAACTAAAACTAATGAGCCAATTATTAACATACCTAATATAGTTAATGGTTGTAGAGTAAATTGAATATCACCTTCTCCAAAGGTCATAAATCTTTGCATTGAGAATACCATAGCAGCTAAGTTTGCAATTAAAGCTATAAATGATATAGTACATAATGCTGTGATTTTACCCCAAAGTAATGAAGATCTTTTAGCAGAAGTTGAAAGTAATGGTTCAAAAGTAAATCTTTCTTTTTCACCAGCTCCAAGATCTGCAGCCATACCAACAGTTGAAGAAACCATAAGTATTACTATAAGAGTTGGTATCATTGTAAGGAGCATTGAAGCCATTGTATTTACACTTTCGCTATCAGTATTTATGCCAGATTTAATATTAATTTCAAATGGTTTTAATATTGAAGGATCTAGTCCACTTTCAGTTAATCTTTGCTCTACGAGTGTATTCTTATAGTTTTCATAAACTTCATTAACCATACTACTTGCAATCATTGACTTATTTGATTCTTCATCTATTAATAAATCAATAGTAGCATTTTTACCACTAGCTATACTTTCGTCAAAGTTTTCTGGTATATTAATAATTAATTGAATATCTCCATTTTTTAAAGCGTCAGTAGGAGAATCTACATCAGGAATATTAATGTTTTCTAATGAAGTGATTACTTTTGCCATGTTAGAATAAGTATCACCTTCTATATAAATATTAATTTCTTTTTCAACATCAGTTTGTGCTTTTTCCATTGATGATGACATAAATTTAAACATTAAAGGATAAATAAGAATTGGTAGTATTAAAGTAAATACTAATGTTTTTTTATCTCTTACAATGTCTAAAAGTTCCTTCTTTAAAACTGTTAAAAAATTACTCATTAGTATGTCCTCCTATAAGCTTTAAGAAAGTTTCTTCTAAATCAATATTATTATATTTTTCTTTTAATTGAGGTAGAGTACAATCTTCTAGAAGTTTCCCTTTATTGATAATAACAACTCTATCACATAGCTTTTCAACTTCCTTCATTGAGTGGCTTGAAAATAATATAACCTTATTTTCAGCTTTGCATTGAAGTATGAAGTCTTGTACTATTCTAGCAGCACTAACATCTAAACCAGTAGTTGGTTCATCAAAAAGCATAACAGATGGATTATGAACTATAGATCTGGCAATAGAAATTTTTTGTTTCATACCTCTCGAATATTTACCAACAGGTTTGTTAATATAATCTTCCATTTCAAAGCTTTTAGCTAGTACATCTATTCTATCATCAGCTTCTTTTTTGCTCATTCCATAAAGGTTTGCAAAATATCTTATGTTTTCTCTACCAGTAAGCCTATCATAAAGACCTACATCACCACCAAAAAGAATTCCTATTTCTTTTCTTACTTTTTCTGGATTAGATTTTACATCAATATCATTGACTTTAATATCCCCTTCAGAAATTTCAAGCATAGTGGAAATCATCCTTAGCGTAGTTGTCTTACCAGCACCATTTTCACCAAGTAGTCCAACTATTTCACCTTTGTTAACTGAAAAAGATAGGCTATCAACAACTTTTGTTTTTTTAAACTCTTTACTAACATTATTAATTTTAAGCACTATTCTACCTCCTACAACAGTAAAAAATATTATTTTAAAAGTTATATTATACCATATTATAGCTATTTAGAATTTAAAAATCAATAGACTTTATGAAAATATTACCTAATATGTATTAATTATATAATATATCAATGTTGAAATTTTATCAATTCTTATAAGCAACCATTTAAATGACTTAAGTAATAGAAAAGAAGATTTAAAAAAGTATTAGTATATATAAATGTATTAAAATTTTCAATTTGAGAATATTTATTCAAATAATCATGGAAACATAAGCAAATATAATACATAACATTTATATATATTAAGTTAATACCTAGCTACTATTCATATATTTAAGCAATATTATATCTAGAAAAGGTGTTAAAAAAATAACGGGAAGAATGTTATTTTATTTACATTTATATGTATAATTATTAATATAAAACTTCTTGACATATAAATGGATAAAATATAGAATATTATCAAAAGGATAAAAAATTATCAAAAAGATAATTAATAAGTTAAAAAGTACACTTTAAATTGGTCCTGTGAGGCCAGAAAGGGAGTATATAATTATGTTATATTTATATTCGCAAAATAATTGTATAGCTATGTCAGTAAGGACCTTTTCTAATACTGATATTAAATATAGAAGGATAGTAGGGAGAGAATCGTAGTTTCGTTGTCTCCTTAGTGTCCTTTTTGTTTTATAAAGACAAGCTTTTACGAAGTGTATTTTTAGCAATAAATTTTTAGAAATTTTAGGAGGGCTAAATATGAAAGCAAAGCTAATATTAGAGAACGGCATGATTTTTGAAGGAAAAGCTTTTGGATACTTAAAAGATAGTATCGGAGAAGTTGTATTTACTACAGGAATGACAGGCTATCAAGAGATTTTAACAGATCCATCTTATTATGGACAAATAGTTACTATGACTTATCCTCTTATAGGGAACTATGGAATAAACTTAGAGGATATGGAATCAAAATCACCAAAGGTTAAGGGATTTATAGTAAGAGAAAAATGTAATTTCCCAAATAACTTTAGATGTGAAATGGACCTTGAAAGTTATTTAAAGCAAAATAAAATTATAGGTTTAGAGGGAATAGATACAAGAGCATTAACTAAGGTATTAAGAAATCATGGAACTATGAAGGGGATGATTTCTTTAGAAGATATTACTTTAGATGATGTAAAGGAAAGAATAGAAAGCTTTTCTAATAAAGAAGCAGTTAGTATAGTAAGCACGAAAGAAAAATACACAATAGATGGTGAAGGTAAGCACGTAGCAATAATTGACTTTGGAATAAAGGAAAATATAATCAGAAACTTTAAAAATAGAGGTTGTAAATTAACCGTATTCCCAATGAGTGCAACTTCAGAAGAAATTCTAGAAGTAAATCCAGACTTAGTATTTTTATCAAATGGACCTGGAGATCCAGAAGATTTAGGAGATGTAATTGAAAATATAAAGAAATTAGTAGGTAAAAAACCTTTAGTAGGTATATGTTTAGGACATCAACTTTTAGCATTAACTTTAGGTGGAAAAACTACTAAATTAAAATTTGGTCATAGAGGATGCAATCATCCAGTTAAAGACTTAGAAGAAAATAAAGTTCATATTACATCACAAAATCATGGATATGTAGTTGAAACATTACCAGAAAATGTTGTAGCAACACATGTAAATATAAATGATGGAACTATAGAAGGAATGAAGCATACAACTCTTCCAATATTCTCAGTTCAGTTCCACCCAGAAGCTGCAGCAGGACCAAAGGATAGCGAATATATATTTGATAAATTTATAAAGTATGCACTATAGGAGGGTTTAAGATATGCCATTAAATAAAGATATTAAAAAAGTTTTAGTTATAGGATCAGGTCCAATAGTTATAGGACAAGCAGCAGAGTTTGATTATTCAGGAACTCAAGCTTGCCAAGCTTTAAAAGAAGAAGGAATAGAAGTAGTATTAGTTAACTCAAATCCAGCAACCATTATGACTGATGCAGAAGTTGCTGATAAGATTTATATAGAACCATTAACAGTAGAATTTTTAGAAAAAGTTATAGAAAAAGAAAGACCAGATAGCTTATTAACAGGTATGGGAGGTCAAACAGGACTTAACTTAGCTGTAGATTTATATGAAGCAGGGATTTTAGATAAATACAATGTAAAAGTAATTGGTACATCTATTCAATCTATTAAAGAAGGAGAAGACAGAGAGCTTTTCAGAAATATGATGAATAGAATTAATGAACCAGTTATTCAAAGTGAAATAATAACTGATTTAGAAGCTGGTGTTAACTATGCAAATAATATAGGGTATCCAGTAATAGTAAGACCAGCATACACACTAGGGGGAACTGGTGGTGGAATAGCTGATAATGAAGAACAGCTTAGAGAAATATTAGCATCAGGTTTACAATTAAGCACAATAGGACAAGTTCTTTTAGAAAAATCAGTTAAAGGATGGAAAGAAGTAGAGTACGAAGTAATGAGAGACTCTTATGGAAACTGTATAACTGTATGTAACATGGAAAATATAGATCCAGTTGGAATTCATACAGGAGATAGTATAGTTGTTGCACCATCTCAAACATTATCTGATAAAGAATATCAAATGCTTAGAACTTCAGCTATAAATATAATAAATGCTGTAGGAATTGAAGGTGGATGTAATGTACAATTTGCATTAAATCCAAACTCTTTTGAATATGCAGTAATAGAAATAAATCCAAGAGTTTCAAGATCCTCAGCATTAGCATCAAAAGCTACTGGATATCCAATTGCTAAGCTTGCTGCAAAAATAGCTTTAGGATATGGATTAGATGAAATTAAAAATGCAGTTACTCAAAAGACATATGCTTGTTTTGAACCAACATTAGACTATGTAGTAGTTAAGATTCCAAAATGGCCATTCGATAAGTTCTTTACAGCTGATAGAGCTTTAGGAACAAAAATGATGGCAACTGGAGAAATAATGGCTATAGGTGCAAACTTAGAAGCTGCATTATTAAAGGGTATAAGAAGCTTAGAAATAGGAAAATACTCATTAGATCATCCAAAGTTTAAAGAGTTAAGTATTCAAGAGTTAAAAACAATAGTAGTTAAGCCAGATGATGAAAGATTATTTGCTTTAGCTGAAATGATAAGAAGAGATTATAGAATTGAAAGTATCGCAAAGATAACAGGAATAGATATATTCTTCTTAGAAAAATTCAAATGGATAGTAGAAGAAGAAACTAGATTAAAATTAAGCAAAATAGAAGATTTAGATAAAGAATGGTTATTAAACTTAAAGAAAAAAGGATTCTCTGATAAAGCTATAGCTGATATGCTAAAGGTTAGCCCAGAGGATATATATAGATTAAGAACTATATGGAATATTAAGCCTGCATATAAGATGGTTGATACTTGTGGTGGAGAATTCGAAGCTTTATCACCATATTACTATTCAACTTATGAACAATTTGATGAAGTAGAAGTATCTGATAAGAAGAAGGTAATAGTTATAGGCTCAGGTCCAATAAGAATAGGACAAGGTATAGAATTTGATTATGCTTCAGTACACTGTGTAAAATCATTAAAGAAAATGGGAATTGAAACTATAATAGTAAATAACAATCCAGAAACAGTAAGTACAGATTTTAATATTTCTGATAAGTTATACTTTGAACCATTAACTGAAGAAGATGTATTCAATATAATAGAAAAAGAAAACCCACATGGGGTTATCCTTCAATTTGGTGGTCAAACAGCTATAAAATTAGCTAATTTCTTAAAGGAAAAAGGAATTAAAACTTTAGGAACTACAGCAGATCAAATTGATATGGCTGAAGACAGAGAAAAGTTTGATGAATTATTAGAAAACCTAGGAATTGATAGACCAAAGGGTAAGGGTGTTTGGACTATGGAAGAAGGTTTAGAAGAAGCTAGAAGATTAGGATTCCCAGTATTAGTAAGACCTTCATATGTTCTTGGTGGACAAGGAATGGAAATTACTCATGACGAGGATGAATTAAAGTATTATTTAAAGAATGCCTTTGCAAAGGATAAAAAGAATCCAATATTAGTAGATAAATATTTAATGGGTAGAGAAATAGAAGTAGATGCTATATCTGATGGAGAAGAAATATTAATTCCAGGAGTTATGGAGCATTTAGAAAGAGCTGGAGTTCACTCAGGAGACTCTGTAACTATGTACCCAAGCCAAAATATAAGTAATGAAATAAAATCTAAGGTTTTAGATTATACAAAGAAATTAGCTATTGCTATAGGAATAAAGGGTATGATAAACATTCAGTTCATAGAATTTGAAGGAGAGCTTTATATAATAGAAGTTAACCCAAGAGCATCAAGAACTGTTCCATATATAAGTAAGGTAAGTAAAGTGCCAATAGTAGATTTAGCTACAAAGGTAATGCTTGGACAAAAATTAAGAGATTTAGGATACGGTGTAGATATATATAAAGAACCAGAATTAGTATCTGTTAAAGTTCCAGTATTCTCAACTCAAAAACTTCCTAATGTTGAAGTATCTTTAGGACCTGAAATGAAATCTACAGGAGAAGTTTTAGGTGTTGGAAGAAATCTTAAAGAAGCATTATATAAAGGCTTTGTTGGTGGAAGTATGTACCCTTCAAATAAAAAGGGAAAAATACTAGCAACTATCAAAAAGCATGATAAACAAGAATTCTTACCAATAGCAAAAATGTTATCAGAAGTTGGATATAAATTTGTTGCAACAGAAGGAACAGCTAAGCTTTTAAGAGATAATGGTATAGAAGTTGAAGTAGTTAGAAAATTAAATGAAAACAAACCTAATATATTAGATGTAATAAAAAATAAAGAAGTTGATTTAGTAGTTAATACTCCTACAAAAGGAAATGATTCTAATAGAGATGGCTTTATAATAAGAAGAGCTGCTGTAGAAAGAAATATAGGTGTAATAACAGCTTTAGATACTTTAAGAGCAATAGCAGAAGTAAAAGCTTATGGAATAGAAGAAAAAGCTTTAGAAGTATTTGATATAACAAAATAGTATAAATTATTAAGAAGATTTAAGATGGACCGTTGAGTAGGCCATCTTTCTTCATTATTTGACATTTTTTTATGAATAATTTGCTAAAATTGTTGACAATGAACGTGTGTTCGGTTAATATGGTTATAGAACTTATGTTTGCTTGGAGGGGTTATAATGAATAATGATATTTTTGTAAAATTGAATTATAAAACAATTGGAGAATTTAAGAGCTTAATAGTAGATAGACAACATAAAGATTATGATAATAATAAATATATGATTTGTACAGGAAAGTACGATAAAAATGGGTGGACATTTATATTTAAAGCAAACAGCTTAAAGGAAGCAGAAGATTTTATAAATGAAAATTCTATAAAAAGAAATAATATAATTAGTAAGAAAAGAATAATAGAAGACAACATTCCACTAATGAATAGTGATAAAATACATATTCCGGCTTGGATATAAATAAAGACTCAAATTTTGAGTCTTTATTTATATATGTATTGGTAATTTTATTATAAAATTTGTGATTTCTTTATTACTAGTAACACTAATGCTTCCGTTATATTTTTCTATTAAGTCCTTTACTATAGATAGACCAAAACCGTTATCTCCATTTATATTCTTTTTAGTTGAGAAGCCTTGTTGAAAAATCTTTTCCATAATATTTTCATCAATTATTGGACCATTATTTTGTATGTTAATAACTACATAATTAATAGTATAATAGGTTTTAATCATCAATAATCCAGAACCATTTAAAGCCTCTACAGAATTTCTTACTATGTTAGAAAGAATTCTTTGTAGATCTAACTCATTTATATTTGTATCATCTAGGTTAGCTTTTTCATCTATTAAAACGTCTATATCCCTTAAGTTAGTTGAATTTATTACTTGAGATATAAGAGAATTTTCTGAACTTAGAACCTTTACTTGAGATGAAATATCATGTCCAGCTATGATTTCTTTTAAAAGTTGTCCTAGTTTTTCATAATTTTCCATAAGATATACGCCATATAAATATGATATTTGTGATCCATAATCATGTTTAATCTTTTTTAATTCATTAATCTTTTTTTCTAGTTCTATATTTAACTTAAATATTTCATTTGATTTTCTATCTATATTAGCAAAATATATAGTAAGAAAAATAATAAATATTCCTAATATAATAAAAATTAGTTCTTTAAAAAAGGGATTATCTTTGTCATTATAAATAAATAAGAACGATATTATAAAATCCAATACTAATGTGGTTATAATTAAAGTAAGAATAGATGATATTCTAGATTTAATAAATAAGCTTATTTTATATATGAAGTTCATATTTTTTAGAGTTAAATAGAAAATAATAAATTGAGGTATATACATAACTAGTATATTAGCATATGTTGAATTTATACTTGTATTATTAATTAAGAACATAAATGTTCCAAAAGATACAATTACATTTATTCCTATAATTAAATAAATAATACTATATCCAACAGTTGCACATAGTTTATCTTTTTTATAAGCAAAAAGTGTTAGATAAACAAGTTCTTCTATATGAATTATAATTATTGCTAAACTAGAATTTCCTAGTATATAAGTATTTAGTGTCATAATTAGTGAAATTATAATCACAAACATAAACATTTTCTTATAATTTTTTTTGTTTTCTTTGCCTACACAATTATTAGCTGCAACAATAAACATAATACTTTGAAGAATACTATTAAAAAAATCAATTAATCCTGTGTACATATTAGTAGTTCCTTATCTTAAGTTTTTGATTGATTCTGGCATATCTTCTACACCTACACCTAAAGTAGATGCTGGTCCGAAGTTAACAATAATTGCGGATAAGAATAGCATAAATGTTCCTAAATATCTTTTTATATTCATATATATCACCTCCTGATAATTTTGTATTTATTAAACATTAAAATAGTTTGTACTAGTATTGTCCAAACTATAATTTGGGAAAACCATGTTATTTTAAAAAATATAATAGATAAACTTAATAAAAATATTGAGTTAATTAAGCCTATTTTTCTATTTTTTTTAATTAAATCATTTCTTGTAATAGGCATTTTATCATTTATTATTGGAGCTTTATTATATATAGAAAATATACTTATAAAGTTTAATATTAAACAACTTTCAAAGCTTAAAGTATTATTTTTAGCTAAAAAAATTATTGAAAATACTATAATTAATGTTGCTATAAAACATCTTAGTTGAGTATCTTCATGATATCCACCAATAAAAGGTTTAATACTGGACATAACTAAAATTGTAGAGTAAATAATGAACTATCTATTTCTGTAATAGTGGCATTTTTAGTTTTAAACTTAAGCATATCATTAAATGGAGTATTAGTTACATAACATTGCAAACCCATTATTATAGCACTATGACTTATAACTACAACATTATCAGAGTTTTCATCTATAATTTGATTTATAGCTATTAAAACTCTTTTAAGCATGTCATCATATGATTCGCCGTTAGGAGTTCTAGTATATTGTCTATTTAATAGCCACTTCTTATATTCAGTAGGATAGTTTTCTTCTACTTCTTTCCAGGATAAGCCTTCCCATTCACCCATATTTATTTCTTTTAAATCATCAATAGGGATGTATTCGATGTTGCTATACTCACTTAAAATTTTAGCTGTTTTTAAAGCTCTTTTTTGTGGGCTTGTATAGATTCTTGAAAATTTATAGTTGAGTTTAAGTAATACTTCACTTAGTTCTATAGCTTGCTTTATACCTGTATTATTAAGTTCACTATCATAACTTCCCTGTATTTTTCCTTGTAGATTCCAATCAGTTTGTCCATGCCTTATAAAAAATAATTTCATAAAATACCTCACACGTAATAATTTACTAAAAATTGCTATAATATAATTATAATGCAAAAATATACAAAATACTATATTATGTAATGAATTGAAGAAAAAACCTAGCTAATAGCTAGGTTTTTTACTATTTACTATATATCTAATAAATTTTTAGTATAGTTAGAATAAAGATCTCTTAATTGCTTCATTTTATCCTCTAATTCAAGAAGTAAGTTAGAAGCCAAAGCATAATCTTTAATTGTGATTGCATCTTTAATACGTGTAAATAAGCCTTTTTCAGTATAGGTATCCTTCATTATATAATGTCTTAAATTATTAATTGTCATCCAATTAGATATATCTAAATCTAAGGCATTGCTAGAATGTAATTTCTTAAAGCTTCTAATTTCAGTTGCATGATTTACAATTATTCTATGAATAATATCTGTTGTCCATCTTTGAATGATAGCAAGCTTAAAGCTATTTATTAAATTATCGCTAAATACATCATTTCTTTCTAATACTTCTAATTTTTCTGCATGCTTTTCTAATTGCATTAAGTTTTCATATACAGTTGCAGGAGCTTTACCAAAGTAAGCATCTCTTTCTTCATCAGTATAGAACTCGAAAACATCCTCTTCACTTCTATAAGCTCTATCTGTTTCCAAGTAATCAGCTTTATCACCTGGTTTTTTAGATAATTCTTTTAAAAGTTCTTCTTCTGTCTTATTATTTTCAAGAACATAAATTATACCATCAAGCATAGCCATATAAGAAACTGAAAGTGCTAAATAAACATTAGAGTGTGGATTTGGAGATCTAAGTTCAAATCTAGTTGCAAGTGGATTTGATAAATCTCTTATTAATCCTACTAATATAGTTCTATTTCTAGATGGATTATCAGGAGCCATACCTAAGGAAGTAACTATACAAATAGGAGCCTCGAATCCAGGTTTTAGTCTTTTGAATGCACCATTAGTTGTAGAGATAAATGGATTCATTATTTCATAGTTCTTTAATATTCCCATTATTGCTCCGTATCCTATAGTACTTAGGAAATCTTCTTTGGTAGCATGGAATAAGTTTATTCTCTTTCCAGTTTTAAGTTTTAAGCTTACACCTAGATGAACGTGCATACCTGAACCAGCAACATCATCTATAGGTTTTGCTTTAAAAGTAACATCTAATCCATGTCTTCTAAAAGTTTCTTGAGTAAGAATTTTTACAAATATTTCATTATCAGCAGCTTGAATAGCATCTGAATATTTCCAGTCAATTTCAAGTTGCTCCATTATATGATTAAATTGTCCATTACTATCTAACTTAGATTTAACTCCACCTACTTCTTTATGCCCCATTTCTGGTTCAAATCCGTATTCTTCCATAAGAATTAAAGTTTCTTCAAGAGCGGTTCTTACAGCACCTTTAGTTCTTGTCCAATATTGTTCTTGTAAAACTTGAGAAGTAGATAATTCTTCAATATGAGCTTGTTCATTTGGAGTTTTCACCCAAAATTCTAGCTCTGTAGCAGATGTAATAACTATCTCATCTATATCATCAAGTGTAATTCCAAAAGGTCTTAATGATTCTGGCTTATTTTTAAATATATCTAATAAAGTAGATTTGAATGTAGTTATTGCTGACTTTAAAATATTTCTTGAACAAACGGGTTTATTATTGTGAATTAAAAATGAAGGGATTCTAAGAGTACCAACAGGCTTGTTAGTAGAAGTATCGATATAATCGTAATTATAGTCAACAAACCAATTAGCATCAAGGTCTGCTACCATATCAACTTTTGCATCATTTAAAGTTGCAATTCCAGGAAGAACAACTGAAGAACCATCAGTTTGAATAGCAACTCCATTTAAAAATGAATCTATATCATTTAAAAATAATTTTGCAGGTATTTTTTCGTCAGTATCATTACCAGATAAGTCAATGCCTACTATAGATACAAACTTTATTTCTGGATGCTCGTTAAAGATTTTAAATAGATCTTCTTTATTGTGTTTAGTTTTTGGAACAATGTAAATTAAATCTTTCATAAAAAGCTCCCTTGCCGAAACTTAACAAGGAAAAGTCACTTCCTTTCTGTAATTAATCGAATAATTAAGTGGTATAGACATCATAATATTCGTAAAATCAATTAATTTATAAGGAAATTCTATTATATACACGGTATTGTGTCAATAATTAAATTAGTGAATTTTAAAAATATTAGAAATGATTTATACATTTATTATAGTATTCAATATTTAACATTGATTGGATATTACTTAAATAATAATTATAGATTTATCTTTAAGAAAGGTATAAAATAAAAGATAGAATTAAAGAAAATGGAGTGAGGTAGTTGGACAATAAAAATAGGCCAATAGGTTTTTTTGATTCAGGTGTAGGTGGATTAAGTGTATTAAGGGAAGCATTAAAAGTAATGCCTAATGAAGACTATATATATTTTGGAGACTCAAAAAATGCTCCATATGGAATGAAAAGTGCAAAGGAAGTCAGAGATTTAACTTTTAAGGCTGTAGAATTTCTATTAAATAAGGGAGTTAAAGGAATTGCTATAGCATGCAATACTGCTACTAGTGCAGCAGTTGCAGAGCTAAGAACTGTATATCCTGATTTACCTTTAGTTGGAATAGAGCCAGCATTAAAACCAGCTGTAGAGCTTAATAATGAAGGTGATATTTTAATAATGGCAACAGCTATGACATTAAAAGAAGAAAAATTCAAAAGATTAATGGAAAGATATAAAGAAAGAGCATCTATAATTCCTGTTCCTTGTCCTGGGCTTGTGGAATTTATAGAAGAAGGAAAATTTCAAGGTGAAGAAATAGAAGATTATCTTTTAAATAAAATAAATACATATAAAAAGGGAAAAATAGCAGCCATAGTTTTAGGATGTACTCATTATCCTTTTATAAAGAAAACTTTAGTTAAAATAGTAGGAGAAGATGTAGATATTATAGATGGTGGATTAGGAACCGCTAAAGAACTTAAGAGAAGATTGAATGAGAAGGGATTATTAAAAAATTCCAATAATAGTGGAAGTATAGAAATAGTTAATTCTTCTAATAAAAAAGAAATAATAGACTTAAGTTATAGTCTATTATTAGATTAATAAACTTACTATTAAAATAAAGGATGGAAACATCCTTTATTTTATAAAAATATTTGTTAAAATGTTGACAAAAGTGATATAAATCTATATATTATACTAAAGGGAATATTCTGAAAATTCAAATAGGTAATTTTTAAGGGGGAGAATTTATGGAAATTAAGGTAAGAGATATATTAGGGGAAGAATTAACTGTAGAGGATGCAATATTATTAAGAGAAATAATTAGGAATAATTTAAATGTTGGAGTATTGTTAGATTTTGAAGGTTTTGAAAGGGTTCCATCTACTTTTATAAATTTATTAGTTGGAGAATTACTAAATAGTTTTGGAAGAGACTTTATTTTTAAACAAATAAGTGTTAAAAACTTATCAAACTATACAGACTATTCAAGAGTTGTATTAGGAACTTCTTTTCAATAATATTTTACAAATTGAATTTTTTAATTTTGAAGTATTAAAATATCATATAAGGGTGGCTTTAATATTACAGTAAAGCTTATATATGATATTTTGATACTTTTTTATATTGAAAACTAATTAAATGTAGAATATTTATTTTAATTTATATATAATTACCATAAGAACCAAATCTTATTGTCATAATAGAATTTTAAATAAAAAATATGATAATAATAAAATATACTTATTATTGAAAGGAGATTTAATATGCAAAATCCAATAGTAACTATAAATATGGAAAATGGAGGAGTTATTAAAGCTGAATTATACCCAGAAATAGCTCCGAATACAGTTAAAAATTTTATAAGCTTAATAAATAAAGGGTTTTATGATGGAGTAGTATTTCATAGAGTTATACCAGGCTTTATGATACAAGGGGGATGCCCAGATGGAACAGGAATGGGAGGCCCAGGTTATAGTATAAAAGGAGAATTTACTAGAAATGGATTTAAAAATGATTTAAGACATTCTAGAGGAGTACTTTCTATGGCTAGAACTATGGTTCATGATTCAGCAGGAAGTCAATTTTTCATTATGGTAGCTGATGCACCACATCTTGATAATCAATATGCTGCTTTTGGTAAAGTTATTGAAGGAATGGAAGTAGCTGATAAGATAGTAAACTCTAAGAGAGATTATAATGATAAACCACTTGAAGATCAAAAAATGATTAAAGTAACTGTTGATACTTTTGGTGAAAATTATGATGAGCCAGAAAAAGTAAGCAGATAATTAAGGGGGAGAGAGGTTATGCTTAGTAACAATAAGTGTATATTAGTTTATAATGCTCCTAAAGAAGAGGTTAGTGTTTTAAAGAATCAAGGAATTAAAGTAGTTGAAGTTTCACCTGAAATGGCAGAGATGACTATTACTGATATATTAGGAGGATTAAAGTTTGAAACTATAAGTGATAGTCTCCCTAATGAATCTGTAATTTTATTTAATGATTTTTCAGATGAAGAAATAAGAAGCATTATAAAAGATATTAGGCAAAGATTTAAAGGTGGAATCTTTGCAACAGTTACTCCAACTTCAATTGAATGGAAATTTAGCTATTTAATAGAACATTTAATTGAGGAGAGAGAATGGTACTTAAAGAATCAGAAGGGAAGAGCTTAATTGAGTAGAGTAGGAGAAAAAATAAAGGAAGCTAGACTTAAAAGTGGAATGAGTCAAAAAGCTTTAGCTAAGAAGCTAGGTGTTGCAGAAAAGTTTATTAATGAAGTAGAACTTGGAAGAAAAATAGCTCAAGAATCTTTTATAGAAAAAGCCTCAAAAGTGTTAAAAGCCGATTTTAATGATATTAGTATGGTTGTAACTGATGAAGCTTTAAAAGAAGAAAAACAGTTTATAAAAGAAAATAAGCCTAGTATTTCAAAGAATAAGGTTAGCGAAAATGAAGTTTGGGCTAGTGCTTTTTCTTCAGTATTAAAAAATGTTCCAATTTTAGATTACTCATTAAAAAATAGTAAAGGCTTTAAGGAGTTACCAATTCATTCAAATAAAATAGAGGGCTTTTCTCAAGATAAAGTTTTATATTTAGAAATACAAGATGATGAAATGTCTGGTTTTAGAATGCTAAAAGGTGATATTGCTTTTGCTACTTTAGTAAAGGAAGCTAGTAACAATGGAATATTTTTAGTTGATTATAAAGGTAAGAGAGCTGTAAGACAAATAAAAATACTAGGAAATTCTAAGGTTCTATTAGTAAGTAATGGTGGTAGTCTTTTAACTGAAACTATGAATTTAAATGAGATAACAGTATTAGCAAAATTAGAGAGACTAGAAATAAAATTATAAGAAATTAAGGGATATATTATTTTAGAAAATAGTATATCCCTTATTTTTTTATAAATATCACATCTTAAATTTTAATCACATATAGTATTTATAAATGGCTTTTGTGAGGTGATAAATATAGAAAATACATTTCAAAACAATATAAATTATGGGTTAGGATTAATTAAAAATATTCCAAAGGATTTATTAGGCAAGTTAGGAATTAATTTTAGTATGAATAATGAAAATGGGAATATGATAGAGGTATCTATTATATCTGGAGATACACCAGAGAATGTAAGGAAAATAGTAGAGGATTTAGGCGGTAATTATTATGATTTAGGTTATGGTTTTGGGATAGTTACAATTCCTTTTAATAATTTATTAAAACTTGCAAATAGTAAGTCTATACAATATATTGAATTACCAAAGCAATTATTTACTACAGATGATCAAAGTAATAGAGCGGCATGTGTAAATATAGCTAGTGACACATATGGCATACAAGGTGAAGGGATTTTAATTGGATTTATAGACACAGGAATAGATTATACTCATCCAGCTTTTAGAAATGAAGATGGAACTACAAGAATAGATTATATATATGATTTAAGTACTGGAGGTAATATATATAACAGAGAGAATATAAATAATGCTCTAAAAAACCCTGATCCATATTCTATAGTACCATCTTATGATATAGCTGAGCATGGAACTCATGTAGCAGGGATAGCCTGTGCTGGTGGAAATATAAATTCTAGATATTATGGTGTTGCTCCTAAAAGTTCCATTGCTATGGTTAAGTCTTCTAGAGGTAACTTTTCTTTAAGTAGTAATATTATGAAAGGATTAAAATTCCTAATTGATGCTGGAAAAGAATTAAATAAACCATTAGTAGTTAATATTAGTCTAAGCACTAATGATGGAGCTCATAATGGAACAAGCCTTTTAGAGCAGTATATTTCAACAATATCAACTTTAGAAAGAGTTACTATAGTAATAGCTGCAGGAAATGAAGGGGATACAGCACATCATATTGGAGGAGAATTAAATAAGGAAAATAACATATCGATAAATGTTGCAGCAGATGAACCAGGATTAGTATTAAATTTATATAAGCCAGTATTATCGGATATTTCCATAAACATTATTAGTCCTACAGCTGCTAATAGTGGGGAAGTAGTTGTTAGAGAAGGATATTATGAAGGCAATATAGGGTTAGATAGATATGTAGTTTATTATTCAGGACCAAAACCTTTTGATATAATAGGAGAAATTACTGTAGCTATAATGACTAATGGACAATATATTTCATCAGGGCAATGGGAGGTAAGGATAAATTTATTAAATGATTATAGTGGAGTATATGATATGTGGCTACCTATTTCAGAAGGACTTAATATTAATACGAAATTTTTACAACCTACAGTTTTAAATACCTTAGGAATACCAGCCACAGTGACTAATGTTATTTCAGTGGGAAGCTATAATTATTTAACTAATAACATATCACCTTTTAGTGGAAGAGGAAAAAGAACAATATATCAGCCTATTAGACCAGATTTAGTGGCGCCAGGGGAAGGAATAATATCTGCTGCGCCAAATAGAAGTTTTGATTCTAAGACTGGCACATCTATGGCTACCCCCCATGTAGCTGGAATAGCAGGTTTAATGATGGAGTGTGGAATATTAAGAAGAAATGATCCCTATCTTTATGGAGAAAGATTGAAGTACTACTTAGTAACTTCTGCAAGGAGAACAAGGACAGATATAATATATCCAGACCCTAGTTGGGGATATGGAGAGGTTTGTTTATATAATGCTATTGGAAGACTAATTGAAGATATAGGTTTTTCTGCAAGGTATAGAGGAGGCAAAGGGAATATGGATGATGAGATTAAGGGTTATAGAGAAAATGATTATAAAGTTTTAGGTGATGAGCAAAGTAATATTAATCCTACACTTAATGATAGTTTAAATAGATTAGAGCAAACTCCAAGTTCGGAAGATAATGAAGCTGTAGGTTTTTTTATTGAATATGCGTCATTAGATGAGTTAAAAAATATATATGAAATTCCAGGGGCATCAGTTGTAGTTCTTGATCCTAACTATGCTGTTCTTTTTATTCCTTTTAATAGGGTTTCAGAAATACAGCCATATATTAAAGAAATTGCTGCTATTGAAGTTCCTCCAATTTATACTTTAGAGCAGTTATCACCAATAGAGGCCAGTGGTGCACCTTTATTTCATAACAACCCATTTCTTCAGCTAACTGGAAGCGGGGTTGTTATAGGTATAGTAGATACAGGGATAGATTATTTGAATAGAGAATTTATGAATGAAGATGATACAACAAGAATATTAAGTATATGGGATCAAACGATAGATAGTGGTCAAGATATATATGGAGCAAAATTTGGAACTGAATACAAGGAAGATGAAATTAATAGAGCAATTCAAACAAGTAAGAGTGGGGGAGATCCTTATTCAATAGTTAATACGAGGGATGAAATAGGACATGGAACTACTGTAGCAAGTTTAGCAGGAGCAAAAGGATATAATGCGGATGTGACTGGAGCAGCTCCAAATTGTAGCTTTGCAGTTGTTAAGTTAAGAGAAGCACCAAGAGTATTACAGGAGTATGCGGGTATTAGCACAGCAGGGGTAGGAAGATATGCGGGTGTGGAAATAGTCTTAGGAATAAGATATTTATCTAGATTAGCAAGTGAAATTAAAAAGCCTATGGTTATATGTATACCACTCGGAACTAATACAGGAGCTCATGATGGCACAAATGATGTTGAATCATCAATAGATGTTGTTAGCAATCAAATAGGAGTTATTTGTGTCACAGGCACAGGAAATCAGGGAGATACGGATACTCATACAGAAGGTAGGTTTACAAAGGCTGGAGAGATAAGAAACCTTGAAGTTAGAATAGGAAAAGCGCAAAAGGATTTAAACTTTCAAATATATATACAACAACCTGATAAGGTATCACTTGGAATAGTATCACCATCAGGAGAAGTTATAGAAAAAATTCCCGTAAGATTAAATAGGGTTGAGAATATTAATTTTATTTATGAAGGTACTAAAATGAGAATTTCATATTTATATCCAGATCCAATTACAGGAGCTGAAGTAATAAGTATAGCAGCCAGAGGATTACGTGAAGGGATATGGCAGTTTAGATTATATGGTGATTATATAGTAGATGGAAGGTATTGGAGTTGGCTTCCTCAAAGAAGTCTTTTAGATGAAGATACTAAGTTTTTAAGTCCAAGTCAATATATCACATTGACTATGCCAGGAACTGCAAAAGCAGCTATTGTATCGGCTTATTATAACCAAACAAATAATTCTACTGTTGGACAATCTGGAAGAGGATTTACGAGAGATGGAAGAATTAAACCAGATATTGCTGCGGGAGGAATAAATGGAATAGTTACTACGCCAGGAGGTGGAACTAAAACAGTAAGTGGATCTTCGGTAGCTACTGCGATAACGGCAGGATGTTGTGCTCTTATACTTCAATGGGGAATTGTAGATGGAAATGATAGGAAAATGTATTGGACTGAAGTTAGAAGTTATCTAATAAGAGGAACAACTATGAGAGTTGGTGAGACTTATCCTAATGAGCAATGGGGATATGGAGCTTTAAATATCAAGGGAGTATTTGATGCCATAAGAGAAAACTTATCAGGAGGAGTTGGAAAAACTAGGGGTTATCAGGAATACAATATAGGAAAATTATTCATAAGAATACCTAGTGATTTATAGGACTGATGTAAGAACAAAATTACAAAAGACACATATATTAATTAGAAGAGAAATAATTAAGGAGTAATTTATGGCTCAAGGTAGATTAAAGGTTCAATGTTTTGTTAATGAAACTTATATACCTGTTGACAATACAAGAATAACTATAAGACCGTCGGCAGGTGGTCCAAGTGCAAATGTAATATCATTATCTACAGATTCAATGGGAGAAAGTCAAATTGTTGAATTAGAAGCACCACCACTTGAATATTCACAACAACCTACAGGTCAGGTACCTTATAGTATGTATGATATAAGAGTAGAGAGGGAAGGATTTCAAAGTATTTTAATAAATAGGTGTCAGGTATTTCCTGATGAACTAGCAATACAACAATGTAATCTTATAGAGTCTTCAGGAATATTAAATAGAATGGAAAATATTAATATACCACCTAATACATCAAATCAGCAGAGTCCTAATATAAATGAAGTAATAAATATTGGGCCTAATGTATTGAATGGTAATTATCCAGAAAAAATTCCAGAAGAGGTAGATAAACCGCTACCACCACCAACAAGTGGAGTTGTGTTACCAAAACCTGTAGTTCCGGAGTTTATAGTTGTTCATGCTGGTGGTCCGAATAATACATCAGCACCAAACTATAGAGTTCTTTATAAAGATTATATTAAAAATGTAGCATCATGTGAGATTTATTCAACTTGGCCAGAAAGTACTATAAGAGCTAATATTTATGCTATAATTTCATTTACATTAAATAGAATATATACTGAATGGTATAGAGGAAAAGGTAAAAATTTTGATATAACTAATTCAACTGCATATGATCATGCATTTACCTATGGAAGAAACATATTTGAAAGTATAAGTGAAGTAGTCGATGATATATTTGCAACTTATATAAGAAGAATTGGAAAGAAACAACCTTTATTAACACAATATTGTGATGGGAAAAATGTTACATGCCCAGGTTGGATGACTCAATGGGGAAGTAAATATTTAGGGGATCAAGGGAAGACACCTTATGAAATACTAACAAGCTTTTATGGGAGTGATATAGAACTAGTAACCGCAGAGCAGGTTAAAGGAGTTCCAAAATCTTATCCAGGATATGATTTAATAGTTGGATCTACAGGACAAGAGGTTAGATCAATTCAAGAATATTTAAATAGGATATCTCAAAACTATCCATTAATTCCAAAGGTATCTCAGGATGGAGTATATGGGGCAAGTACTGCAGAGGCTGTTAAAGTGTTTCAAGGGGTTTTTAATTTACCTGAAACTGGTGTAGTAGATTATGCTACTTGGTATAAAATATCAGATGTTTATGTAGGAGTAACTAGAATCGCAGAACTTAGAGGAAGTGTAAGGCAAGTAGAGAGAATATTTATCCCACCAAGGTCTTTTGATAATTATTATGATAACACTGTACCAAGATTTAATTATTATGATGATTTAATATAAAAATAGATGAGTTGGAAATTTTCCAATTCATCTATTTTTTTGTTCATATTAGTTATATAATAAAGTATAGAAATTTTGTATATAAATTTTAAAATTTAGCTTAGGAGGAAAAAATATGAAGGGTACTGTAGTATCGACCTGGATTAGAACTTGTAGAGATTTATATGGGAATGACACGATAGATAAATGCCTAAGAGCTGTTAATTGGCCAGAGGATATCGTTTTTACTCCTCTTGAAGATGTAGATGATGATAAGATATTTAAGTTTATAAATATTACTGCTAATACAGTAGGCGTATCATCTAACGAGCTTTGGAAAGTTATTGGTGAAAATAACCTAAATAAATTTGCTGAAGATTATCCAGTGTTTTTTAAAAGAGTAAATCTTTATAAATTTTTAGATTCACTTAATTTTGTACATGCTATAATAATGAAAAAAATAAAGGGGGCAAAGCCACCTAAAATGGCTCTTGAATTAATAACAGAAGATAGTATAAATTTCACTTATAGATCGGATAGAGAATTGTTTGATTACTTCTTAGGATTATTAAGTGGAAGCGCTAAGTTCTTTGGAGAAAAAATAGAAGTAAAAGAAATTGAAAGAGGCAAAGGAGAACTTAAAGTATATATTAAATTTGAGAAAAATATAAACAGAAGTAAGAGCTATTCAATAAGTAAAGTTTTATCAAAAATAGGATTTAAGAGTTTAGAATTAAAAATAGCACTACCTATACTTATAATAATATCTTTAATTGGAATACCTATAGTTGGTTTATCAAAAGGTATTATAATTGGGATACTTTCAGGAGCTATTTCAATTATAGTAAGCTATATTATGTTCAGACCTTTAAATGATATTATAGAAAATATAGAAAGTAATAATTTTGAGGAAATAGAAAGAAATATAGCAACTAATGATAAGTTAGAAAAAATATATAATGGTATATCTAAACTTAAAAATAGTATAAGGCAAGATGTAACTTCAGCTAATTTGACATTGAATGAATTGAGTATTTTTACACAATCAATGTACAAAACTACAGAAAATATGAAAAAAGCAACAGAAGAAATAGCAATTTGTTCACAACAAGTTTTAGAATGGGCCTATAAACAAGAAATTAGTACAGATACATTAGTTAAACAAACTAACAATAATATTATTGCTTTGAAAGAATTAGTTAAACTTGAAGATAATAATAGAATTGAGTTAGATAAATCTGTAGATAAAATAAATGAAAGTCATATGAATGTGGATAAGTCTAGTGAGGCAATAAGAGAAACCTTAGTATCATTTATGAATGTAAAGGAAAGAGGGCAAAATCTTCAAAAAAAAGCAGAAGATATAACAAATATTGTAGCATTAGTTTCAGGTATTTCAGATCAAACTAATTTATTAGCTTTAAATGCATCTATAGAAGCAGCAAGAGCAGGTGAGCAAGGTAGAGGATTTGCAGTGGTAGCTGAAGAGGTAAGAAAACTTGCGGAGCAATCTCAACAAGCAGTAAAAAATATTAATAGTAATCTATCATATTTTGCAGAAGAAATAACATCTTTAGTTGAAAGTATAGAAAGTCAATATTCAGCATTAGAGATAGAAACTTCTAATCTTGAAAAAGTTCGAGTTATAAGTTCGGAAGCAAATGAATTAATAAAGGTTGTTTCTAATGAAACTAATGAAGCAATAGTAAAATTAAATAATGAAGTAATATCTGTAGAAGAAATGAATAGTACAATAGAAGTATTATCTTCTATTGCAGCAGAAAATGCAGCTGCATCTCAGCAAGTTAATCAAAACATAGAAGAATTCACAAGAAGTATAAAAGAGATGATACAAACATTACAAAAAGTCAAAGAAGTTGAAGAAAACTTTATAACAAATTAAGATTCTATCTTATAATAAGAAAATAAGGGGCTATTTTAAGTAGTCCCTTATTTTTTTTATTGTATAGAAAACCACTAGTACTGCTAGTGGTTAAAAAGGCTTAAGCTCTGAACAAAAAAACTCCTATGATA
>NZ_JACSQZ010000036.1 GCF_014836325.1 Clostridium gallinarum | reverse complement strand
TTTAATATTAAATTTATCCACAATTTATAATAGAAAAAGCCTCTGTTTTTTTAAAACAGGGGTTTTTCAACAAACTGTAAAAATAATGGGCTATTAAAAGCCCATTATTTTTTAGTCTCTTGAAGAATAAATATCCTTTTCAACACCTATAAATACTTGAGCAAGAACTTCATAAGTTTTAGCCCATGCATCTATAATTTCATCAGTAGCAGCATCTCCTAAAACTTCTTTTATAGCTCCTAATAAATGTTCTCCTACTACTGGATAATGTTCTGGTTTAACATTTGAATTACAATGTATAGTTCCAATCTTATTTACAACAGGCATTATTGCTGATAGGTTATCTATATTTTGAGCTGCAGCTAATATTGACATAGCTAAAGCTTTTGGTTGTTCTCCTGAAGCTTGCTTATCCATATTGAATAAAGATTTTACTTCTGGATTTTTTTCAAACATATTTTTATAAAAAGTAGTTGTTATTTCTACTCCGTGAGTTTTTAAAACTGGTACTGTACTTTTTATTATATCTATAGTTTTTTGATCTAACATAAATTTCTCCTTTGATTATAATTATTAAATAATAATTAATATTATAAAATGATTCTATCACTATTAATAATAAATTTCAACTTATTTGCACCTTATACGTATAAAGCGATGAATATATTATTTAGATAGAATTATTATTGAATAATATTTTCATAATTACTATATTCTCAACTTAACTTAATGAATATATTTTAAATGGAGAATATAGGAATATAAATAAATTTATAAATGATTAAATGTGAAAAAAATTTTTATGTAAACTATTGAATAAAAATAATTTTCATGGTACTATGTAAATGTATTCAAAAGAAAAATTTATAAACAACAAAATATAAATAAATAATTTACAAAAGAGGGGGAAGAACTTTGTTTAAACAATTACAAAAGATAGGTAAATCCTTCATGCTACCAATAGCAATATTACCTGCTGCAGGTTTATTATTAGGTATTGGAGGAGCATTATCTAATCCAAATACAGTTCAAGCATATCCATTTTTAAATGTTTCTTGGCTACAAGGTATATTCTCAATAATGTCTTCTGCTGGAAATGTTGTATTTACAAATTTAGCACTTATTATGTGTATAGGACTTTCAGTAGGACTAGCTAAGAAAGATAAAGGAACTGCAGGTCTTGCAGGTGCAGTATCATTCTTAGTTATGAATGCTTCTATTAGTGGAATGATTACAGCATTTAATCCAACAGTAGAATCAATAGATACGGGAGTTGTTGGAGCTATAATAATTGGTTTAACAGTATCGTATTTGCATAACAAATATGGAAACATTCAATTACCATCAGTTTTAGGTTTCTTTGGTGGATCAAGATTTGTTCCTATAGTATCATCATTCTCAGCAATATTTATAGGCGCTATATTCTTTTTAATTTGGCCAACATTCCAAGGATGGTTAGTTTCAATAGGCAATGGTATAGCTGGTTTAGGACCAATAGGAACATTCCTTTATGGATTTTTATTAAGATTAACAGGTGCAGTTGGTCTACATCATATGATTTATCCATTATTCTGGTATACAGAACTAGGTGGAGTTGAAGTTGTTGCAGGTCAAAATATAGTAGGTGCACAAAATATATTCTTTGCTCAATTAGCAGATCCAAATCATGTTGGATTATTCACAGAGGGAACAAGATTCTTTGCTGGACGTTTTGCTACAATGATGTTTGGTTTACCAGGAGCATGTTTAGCTATGTATCACTGTGTACCTAAAGCAAAGAGAAAATTAGTAGGTGGATTATTCTTAGGAGCAGCGATAACTTCATTTGTTACTGGTATTACAGAACCAATTGAATTTATGTTCTTATTTGTAGCTCCATGGTTATATGTAGTTCATGCAGCATTAGACGGTTTATCATTCTTTATTGCTGATATATTAAATGTATCAATAGGAAACACTTTCTCAGGTGGATTAATTGATTTTACATTATTTGGTGTTCTTCAAGGAAATGATAAAACAAATTGGATATATGTATTAATAATAGGTGCAATTTGGTTTGCGTTATATTACTTTGTATTTAGATTTTTAATTACTAAGTTTAATGTTATGACTCCAGGAAGAGAAACAGAAGAAGAAAATGTTAATGTAGTTACTAAAGATAGTTTAAATGAAGTAGCAGAACAAATTTTAGTAGCACTTGGTGGAGCTGAAAACTTAGAAGATGTAGATGCGTGTATAACAAGATTAAGAGTAGCAGTTAAAGATGTTAAAAAGGTTGATAAAAACAAGATTAAATCCTTAGGAGCTACTGCAGTATTAGAAGTTAAAGGTGGAATACAAGCAATATTTGGAGCTAAAGCAGATCCAATAAAACAAAAAATTAATGAAATTATAGGGAGAGATTAGTAATAGTGAAAGAGATGAATAGAGGATTAATAGTATCATGTCAAGCATTAGCTCATGAACCATTACACAGCTCTTATATAATGAGTAGAATGGCTGTAGCAGCTAAAGAAGGCGGTGCTATTGGAATAAGAGCAAATAGTGTTGAAGATATAGTTGCTATAAAGAAGGAAGTAGATTTACCAATCATAGGCATAATAAAAATAGACTATGAAAATATAAAGCCATATATAACACCAACAATGAAGGAAGTAGATGCCTTAGTTGAAGCCGGGGTTGATATAATAGCTTTAGATGCAACAATAAATCAAGATGAAGAGTTTCTAAAAGAAATATTTAAGAAGTATCCAGATCAAAGTTTTATGGCAGATATATCTACTATAGAAGAAGGTTTAAGAGCTGGAGAACTTGGATTTCAATATGTAGGAACTACGTTAGTAGGATATACAGAGCATTCAAAAGGAATGAATAACTTTGAAGTTTTAGAAGCTTTAATAAAAGACTGCAAAGCAAAAGTAATAGCAGAGGGTAATTTTGATACTCCAGAAAAAGCAAGATTATCTTTAGAAAAAGGTGCTTATGCTGTTGTAGTTGGTAGTGCAATAACAAGACCACAATTAATAACTAAAAAGTTTAACGATGAAGTGTTA
Organism: Clostridium gallinarum; assembly: GCF_014836325.1. Taxonomy (GTDB): domain Bacteria; phylum Bacillota; class Clostridia; order Clostridiales; family Clostridiaceae; genus Clostridium; species Clostridium gallinarum. Next base: position 34,097 of record NZ_JACSQZ010000036.1, on the reverse strand, counting down.
AAAGCATTATAATTTAATTTGAGCTGTCCTAAAGACAGCTCTTTTATTTATATAGCTTTAATGATATTCTAAAATAGGGTTGATAATTTATGACGATATTTGGGAGGGTAAAGTGGATATAATATATGAAATTCAAAGAATATATAATAGTTTTTCTGATAAAGAAAAATCTATAGCTGATTATATAATGCAGAATAGAGAAAGCATAAAAAATATTAATATTACAGATTTAGCAAAAGTAATAGGTACTTCAGGAGCCACTATAACAAGATTTGCTAAGAAGATAGGATGTAATAGTTTTGTAGATATGAAAATTATGCTTGGTTCAAACAAGATGGAAAAAGTAGTAGAAGATGATGATGAAATATTTTCATATACTTATCAATACTATAATGAAGTTATAGAAAGAACTAAAATGCTGATAGATAAAAGAACTATATTTAAAGTTGTTGATGAATTAAAAAAAGCAAGAAGTATATATATTTATGGAGTTGGTAGTTCAGGACTAACTGGAAAAGAAATGATGCAAAGGCTTTTGAGAATGGGATTTAATGTTCATTGTATTTCTGATTCACATATGATGATAATTAATAGTTCAATAGTAACGAATAATGATCTAGTTATAGGTATTTCTATATCTGGAGAAACTGTTGAGGTAATACATTCATTAAGAAGAGCTAGAGAAAATGGAGCTAAAACAGTTTGTATAACAAGCTTTGAAGAAAGTAGTATAAGTAAGTATTCCGATATAGAATTTACAGTATATAATCCTAAATTTATTGATAAGAATAAATTTATAAATAGCCAGTTTTCAGTTATGTATTTATTAGATTTAATTTCAATGGTTTTATTGAAAGATGAAGAATTAAATAAGAAGATGAAGATTACAATAGATGCTATAATTAATAATTATTAGTGTATTAAGAATATGAGATATAAAGTTATTTATATCTCATATTTTTTTCTATATATTAAAGAAATAGTATTAACCTAATATAAAAATATAAGGAAAAAATAAAATTGTATAGATAATTACTTTTAATAGAGAATAATTACTTATAAAAGAAGTTTTTATAGAGTTTCAGTTAGAAAATAATGATATAATTTAATTATATTATTTATTAGTGTAAAGTTTTAATAAATTTAAGGCTTTAATTTAGGAGGGTTAGAATGGAAAAATTAAATAAGTTTATAAATTATATAGAAGGAACTTTTAATAATGATAAGCAAATTGAAAAAGAAAAATCATTAAATGAAGAAATTAAGGTTCCAAGAGCAAAACATATAATAGGTATATGTAACAGTAAGATAGAGAATCTTCCAGAGGATTTTAAGGGATATTTTACAATAGATGAAACCTACTATAATCATGGAGAAAAGGAAACAGCATTACGTCATTTATTCTTATATACTTTAAATGAAGAGAATAATGTTGTTTTAACCTCTTATGAATTACCAAGCAATATAGAATATAATGATTTTGTAAATTCAAATGATAAATTAGTAATGGATTATAATGATTTAAAATTATCAGAGAAATTTACTCCAATTACATTTGAAGAAAGAGAAGAATACTTTTTAGCTGAAAGTGAAACAATTTTTGCTCCGGAAGTAATATTTACAGCGGTAGAAAAAGTATATGATGGAAAAATGTATGTGACAGAAATATTTAGAAAAAATGGAGTAATAGTTTCTGGATCTGAAGAACCGATAATTTATAACAAAATTAAATAATTTAAAAAGTAAAAAATGAATACATATTATCTAATTACGAATTATATTTAAGTATAAAGTAATAAGATAATATGTATATGAATTTAATCGTCTAAAGGTTCAAATTCATCTTTTGTTGCACCACATACAGGACAAACCCAATCATCTGGTAAATCCTCAAAAGCAGTGTCTGGATCAATTCCGTTATCAGGATTGCCATATTCAGGATCATAAACATAAGTGCATGGAACACATACGTATTTTTGCATAGCTAAATACCCCCTTATATTTTTCATACAATAAAATGTATTGGGGATATTATAAAAATATGATATAAATTAATATAAATATATAATTTTATAAGGATGGTGAGATTATGAGTAGAAAAACTAGCAAAAATAATGACTTGCTTAGCAGTGTAAGAAAAGATACTTCTCCTAAGATATATTCATTATTAGTTGATTTAGTTAATGATGATAGAGAAGATTTAGCAGAATTAGTACTTAAAATAGATTATTTATTAGAATATTCAAGTGCTTGTATTCGTCAAAAAGATTTCCAAGGAGCAAAGGAAGCTTTAAGTAAAGTTGAAAATAGAGTTAAAATGCTAGATATGCAAAAAGTAGATACAGAACATATTAAATATCTTTATGAAGGAATAAAGAAGAAATGCAAATAAATAATGTAGAATTAAGGATTTTTTTCTTTAATTCTACATTTTAAATTTTTCATTGCAAAAATGCTCGCTTTTTTTGTTTTGCTAAGCAAAATAAAATAAGCTGTGAAACTAAAGTGACACAGCTTTTAAGTATTAAGAAATTTTAAATATTATTTTCTTTTTCTATTTGCAATTTCTATATTAACTTTTCTATTATTTAACTTACGACCGATACATTTTTCGATAACCTTATCTTTAACATCTGGAGTTATATTTACAAATGAGAAGTTTTCTAATATATCTATATCTCCTATAGAGGTTGCTTTAATTCTAGCAGTATCTTTTATAAAGTTAACTAAAGATTTAGGTGTTATTCCATCTCTTCTACCAACAGATAAGAATAAACGTATATCTTCTGATTTTGGAGCTTCAAGAACATTTGATTTATAGTTTTCAAGTAACTCGCTATTAAATTTGCTCTTAATTAAGGCTGCAATAATTTCAATGTTATCAAATTTTTCGCTTAGCTCTTTAGCTATTGGAATAAATCTTGAATAATCAGAATCGTTAATAGTATTTGTAACATCTTCTAAAATAGATGATGATTTACTATTGAATATTTCATTAACTGTAGGGATAGCTTTTCTGGAAATATCACTCTTAGTAACTGATTTAATTTGCTTTAACATAGAATATTCTTTTGGAGAAACTAATGAGTAAGCAGTTCCTTCTCTATTTGCTCTTCCTGTTCTACCTATTCTATGAACATAGCTTTCAACATCTTGTGGTAAATCATAGTTTATTACATGAGTTATACCTTCAACATCTATTCCTCTTGCAGCTACGTCGGTTGCAATTAAATAATTTAAAGAACCATCTTTAAATTTCTTTAAAGTTCTTAATCTATGAGCTTGTGACATATCTCCGTGCATTCCCTCTACAACATAGCCTCTAGATTGCATACCTTCAACTAATTCATCAACACCCTTTTTAGTTCTACAGAATATTATTGCAGAAGATGGTGTATCAAAATCTAAAACTCTACAAAGTGCTTCAAATCTAGTTTTATGAGATACTTCAAAGAAGCTTTGACTAATTTTAGAAACAGTCATTGAAGTTTTCTTTATAGCTATATGTTTAGCATCTGGTTTCATATATCTTTTTGCTAATTTTTTTATTGGTTCAGGCATTGTAGCTGAGAATAATAAAGTTTGTCTTTCACTTGGTAGTTGTTTTATTATATCTTCTAAGTCATCAATAAAGCCCATATTTAACATTTCATCAGCTTCATCTAAAACTAAGAATCTAATTTTATCTAATTTAATAGTACCTCTCTTTATATGGTCTAAAACTCTACCAGGAGTACCAACTACTATATTTACATTACCTTTTAATGTTCTAATTTGATTACTTATAGGATCTCCACCATATACAGGAAGTATTGATAGGTTATCGTATTTAGATAATCTTCTAAGCTCGTCATTAACTTGTATAGCTAATTCTCTTGTTGGAGCTAAGATTATAGCAGAAAGGCCATCCTTTTTTGTAATGCTATTAATTATTCCACATCCAAAGGCAGCAGTTTTACCAGTTCCAGTTTGAGCTTGCCCGATAAGGTCGTGTCCTGCAATTGCTGCTGGTATTGCCTCAGCTTGTATTTGGGATGGTTCTTTAAAACCTAATTCATCAATAGATTTTAAAAGGGTATCCTTAAGCCCTAAGTTACTAAATTTAATTTCGTTCATCTAAAATCCTCTTTCTCTTTATTTAAAATAATATATAATTAATCATAAGCGATTATTTTATATTAACTAATTTAGTATAAAATTAAGTATTAAAATCATACTAAATTTAATTGAATTTATCTAAATTATCTTTATTGATTTAAAATAATATACAATTAATCATAAGCTGTTATTTTATATTAACTAATTTATTATACACTATATTTGAAAAATATGCTCGTATTATTTGATAGAAAAATAAGTAATTTTATAAAATTTATAGAAAAGGAAAAAAGTAAACCTTTTAGGGAGTAGAATAATGAAGAATAATGATGAAAAATTATATTATTATAAAATAAGTACTATAGTAGGAAATATTTATATCATAAAAAGTCATAAAGGATTAAGGAATATAGAAATAATTGAAGAAGATTGGGATAATTTTAAAGATAAATATAATTTAATAGAAGATGAACAAATGTGTAAAGAAGAAATAAAACAAATAAAAGAATATTTTTTAGGGAAAAGAAAATCTTTTGATTTAATTTTAGATATTGAAGATACGGATTTTAGAAAAAAGGTTTGGGTGGAGCTTATAAATATTCCTTATGGAGAAGTTAGAAGTTATAGTGATATAGCAAAAGCTATAGGGAATGAAAAAGCTGTTAGAGCTATTGGTCAAGCAAATAAAGCTAATCCTATACCAATAGTAATACCATGCCATAGAGTTATAGGTAAAAATCAAAAGCTTATAGGATATGCAGGAAATCATACAGATATACAAGAGAAGCTAATTAATTTAGAAAAAAGCTTTTTAAATTAAAAAATGCGGTACTTTTAAAATAGCACCACATTTTTTTAATTAGCATGGTAATTTACTTTTAATAATTTCATAAACCTTTTTAGGCAATTCATCCTGTTCTTCCTTAGATAAATTTGCAGTTTCAATTGCTGGATGTATATATAAATCCACATGGGCTGGTTTAACTATCCATTTCTTTTCACTCTTCTCCATGATTTTATAGGAACCATTCATAGTAACAGGAACTATAGGAACTTTAGACTTGGTAGCAAGCTTAAAGCTTCCAGCTTTAAACTCTCCCATTTTATCGCCTTTACTTCTAGTACCTTCAGGGAAAATTACTATAGAATGTCCTTTTTTTAAGATTTTTATACCTTCTATAATAGCTTCACCGGATTTTCTGACACTACTTCTATCCATAAAGACACAATACATATAGTTCATCCAAGTACGAACTCCAGGAATTTTCTTAACCTCAATTTTAGATACAAATCCTTTTAAACCAGGAACTTTACTCATGTATATTGGTATATCAAAATTACCTTGATGATTTCCTATATATAAAACATTTTTATCTTTTGGTATATTTTCTAGTCCATGGACTGTTACTTTAACACCTGCAACCTTTAATAAAATGCTTGCCCAAAGTGTAGTAACCTTATAAACTAAAATATCTCTTTTTTCTATAAGTCCTTTTTTGTCTAATATTTTTGTTATTATCATAGCAGATAGGCTAATAATAATTGTACTAAAAAATACTATATACCAAATAATAGATCTAAACATACAATCAAATCCTTTCAATAAAATAATTCCATAAATAAAGTATATAACAAAGTAAGAATTTAGAAAAGTAATTAGAATTTCTTTTGAATTTTATAGCCTTTGCATAATATTGACATAATTGAAATGTTATTATACAATTTACTTGATACTCAGGCCTTCATAGTTCAATGGATAGAACAGTCCCCTCCTAAGGGACAGATACAGGTTCGATCCCTGTTGGGGGTACCAGAATTTTTATGAAAACGGCTTAACCGTAGGGGTTAGGTCGTTTTTCTTTAATCTATAAGAATTTATAAATAAATAACCGTGAAGATATAAATAAACTTTAGTATAATAGTTTATAGAAGTCTGGGGGGATTCATCGTGAAAACATATAAAATTGGTGAAATTGCTAAACTACTTGGAATTAGTGCTGAAACAGTAAGGAATTATGAAAAAAAGGGATTAATTGAACCATATAAGGAAGATTCAAATTATAGATATTTTGATATTATAAAGGTTAATCATTTACTCAACATTCAAAAGTTCCAGAAATATGGATATAACTTGCACGAAATTAAAGAAATAATGAATGAGAGTACAATGAAAGAAGCAGAGTATTCATTAATAAAAAGAGAAAAAGAGTTATTAAATGAGGCTTTTTATTTAAATTTAAAAATAAATAGTGTTAATACAACAATTAATTTTATGACTCAAGCTCAAGATGCTAAACAAGAATGTTTTCTTGGAGAGAGACCACCTTTATATCGTTTAAGTTACCAAAAAAATCATGAATTAATTGAAGATGAAAGAGTACAAGAAGAGGTAGTTAAGTGGTTAAAATACGCAGATCTTACTTTTATGTCAGGCTCTATACAATTAAATGCTATGATGAATTTAGGTAAAGATTTTGATTTTGGATTTTGTTTAGATAAGCGAACAGCAGAATTTCTTGGAATACATGAAAATGATATTGTAAAGTTTTATGATAGTTGTCCAGCTATTGTGTTTTATTATGAGGCAACCCCAAAGAATGATATAGAAGGCATTTCTAAAATGATATTAGAATATGCTAATAAACATCATTTGCGAATTGTTGGAGAAAGTATATCTCGTGTAATCTTTGCGAGATGGATAGATGAAGAAGAATATCTTATATCTCATTTAGTGTGGATACCTTATGAAAAAATAGAATCTTAGTTATAAAATATATTTAAGCAGAACTCTAAAGGGGGTTTCTGCTTTTTTTCTTTTTAGAAGCTTTCCTTATTAGAGCATATTGATAACAATTATCTTTTAAATCGATTTTCTAAAATTAATTATGCATTTGTAAATGAAATTATTGAATAAACTTTAAATAAGGTTAAAGATAGATATAAATTTTAATACAAAAAAATATTAAAATAATTGATTGACTCTAAATTACATTTAAGGTTTATAATCCTCTTGTACGAAGAAAACAGCTAGATAATAGGATTTTTTATAGAAGTATTAGTTAAAAGAAATATTATAATTATGATATAAAAAGGTAAGAAATGAAATAGCTTATATCAATTAAGAAAAATATATAGAGGATATATTGTTTAAATATATTTTATCTTTTTATGTCAGTAATTAATCAATTTAAAACTTTTTATTAATAGAACTTATAAATAATTAATAGTCAAATACTTCATTAGAACTAATATCTAGCAGTAATAAAAATTAGTATCGTATATAAGTTTGAGCTCAGGTACTGATTTTTAATGAAATGTACAAAAATATTATTTTATTAATGGCAATCATGTTTATAGTTTTACTGTAGAGAACAAAATTTTATCCTAGGAAGAGAAAATGTTCATTTATAAGTAAAGTTTTAGTGATTGTTTAGGAGGATTCTATGAAATTTACAAAAAAAGAATGGATAGTATTTGGAATTGTATGTTTAATAGGTATTTTTGCAAATCTAGACAAAAGTATGATTGGATTTACTGCAGATAAGTTAATTAGTACATACGGTTTTACAAAAGCAGAAATGGGAAACTTATCTTCTGTGTTCTATGTTAGTTTTATTTTAGTTACAATACCAGGTGGTTGGTTAGTTGACCGTTTTGGATATAAGAAATTCGTTGTAGTTTCTTTAAGTATATTAATGGTATTTTCATTCCTATTTGGAAATGTTAGCGGATTGCTTGCAATTCTTTTCTTACGTTTCTTAGTTGGATTTGGCCAAGCTGGATATACAAATGGTGCACCAAAAATTATCAGTGATAATTTTGCTCCAGAACAATGTGCAAAGGTGCAATCTATAGTAATTGCAACTGCAGGTATTGGTGGTATTCTTGCTAGTACAGTTGGACAAAGCATTATTAATGTAAATTGGCATTATGCTTATTACATGCTAGCAGCAGGTTATTTATTAGCTCTTGTTCTTGTTATTATTTTCTTAAAAGATAAAAAGGTAGCAAATACAGAAGTTAAAGAAAAGACTCAACCAGCAGAAAAAGTAGGATTCTTTGATGCATGGAAAAATAAGAATACATTATTATTAGCAGTAGCTGTATTATTTAGCAACTTAGTTGGTGTAGCAATGATGTTCTGGCTACCAAATGTATTCCATGTAAATTTTGATATTGAAAACCCGGCAATGTTAAGTACTATTATGGTTGGATTCTATGTAATTATGACTATTGCAACTGCAATAAGTGGATCTGTAATTACTAAGTATTTCAAAGGAAAAGAACAAAAGTTTATTTTTTGGTTATCTATAATTACAGCAATATGTATAGTTGTGTTTATAGCAGCACCTGTATATCAAGTTGCTATAGCAGCATTATATGTTTCTGATTTTACTATGATGTTAGCTTTCTCAGCACTATTATCTATACCATATCAAATTGTACCAAGAAAGATTATAGGTTCAGCATTTGCAGTATTAAATATAGGTGCATTTGTTGGTGGAATTATTTCTCCACAATTAGTTAGTGCATTTGCTAAGGAAGATAGTTATTTCTCTTCATTCATTGTATTAGCTGTATGTATGATTATTTCAGGAGCAGCTACTTTATTAGTAAAGAAACCAGAAGAAATTAAATAAAATAAAAATATTAGATAGATTATGCCAGGATTTTAAGTTCTGGCATAATTGTATAGGAGGTATATTATGAAAGATATGAAAGAATGGTTTAATAAAATTCCAGTAGAAGAGATGATTTCTTGGAGACGTCATATTCACGAAAATCCAGAATTATCATATAAGGAGTATAACACAGCAGCTTTTGTTGAAGAAAAGCTAAGAAGCTTTGGAAATATTGAAATTGTAAAACCAACAGAAACTAGCGTTCTTGGTATTTTACGTGGTGCTAAAGAGGGAAAGACTATATTACTTCGTGCAGATATGGATGCTTTACCAATGCAAGAAGAGAGCGATGTTCCTTTTAAATCAAAAGTAGAAGGAGTAGCTCATACATGTGGACATGATATACACACTGCGATGTTATTAGCTACAGCAAAAGTTCTTTCAGAGTTAAAAGATTCTTTACATGGAACTGTTAAGTTTATATTTCAACATGCAGAAGAGCTTAATCCAGGTGGCTCTCAAAGTATTATAGATAGCGGTGTGATAAATGATATTGATGCAGCAGTAGGATTACACATTATTCCTAATCTTGAATGTGGAAGTATTCATGTACGCCCAGTAGGAGCTGCAACAACAGCTGCTGATGGATTTTTCTTAAATATTCAAGGTAAGGGAAGTCATGGATCTATGCCTCAGAATGGAATTGATCCTATCATTGTTGGAACTCAAATTATAAATCAATTACAAACTGTAATATCTAGATATACTACACCAGGAGAACTTGCAGTAATAACTGTTGGTGAATTTAAAGCAGGGGATGCTCCAAATATTATTCCTGATAAGGCTTATATGAGCGCATCTATTCGTACAATTAATGACGAAACTAGGGAAAAGGTTGAGAAGAGAGTTAAAGAAATTATAGATAATACTTGTAAAACATATGGTGCTACATATGATTTAGATTATCAACGTGCATATGCAGCTGTTATAAATGATAAAACAGTATCAGAATTAGTAATGGATAGTGCAAGAGAAGTATTAGGAGAATCAATGGTAAAAGAAGCTCCACTAACAAGTGCAAGTGAAGACTTCTCAAATTATCGTCAAATTGCTCCTATTTGCTTTGTACAACTTGGAGGTGGTACAGCAGCAGATGGATGTGGATTTGCTAATCATCACCCTAAATTTAATATAAAGGAAGAATCTATGATTAGTGGTGTAAAGACAGAAGTTCAAACAGTATTAAATTTTTTAAAGTAATATAGAGAATAGGGAGGGGCTTAATATGATATATATATTATGAAATATGCTTGGAATTGAGATAGCAGGATTTGTAAGTAGTTATGCGAAAAAATTTATTTCAAAAACACAGCTACAAGCGATACTTATCATTGCTAATCTTTGTATTGCTGTTATTGGTATACAGGGAGCCATTACTACTAAAAATAATGTATTAATGATTGTTAGTTGTGTACTAGGAGCTATTATAGGAGTGAAATTGGATTTAGATAATAAATTCAATAAACTAGGATTGTTTTTAAAATCTAAATTTAAGAAAGCAGATGAGAACTTTGTTAAGGGGTTCATTACTGTATTTATGATTCAATGTGTAGGGTCTATGGCAATTGTAGGTCCATTGGATATTGGTCTTAAAAATGATTCATCTATATTAACTATCAAAATTATTTTAGATATATGCAGTACATTAATTTATGGAGCTATTTATGGTAGAAGTGTTATGTTAAGTGGTCCCTTTGTTTTTATATATGAAACAATAATTTTCTTTTTAGCAGGTATTCTACAACCAATCCTAACAACTGAGGTCATTAATGAGATTTCTGCAATTGGATCCTTACTTATTTTTGGAATGTCTTTAGATCTTTTAGGAATTATAAAGATGAAGATAGCTAATTATTTACCTGCGCTTTTAGTTCCAATTATATATTATATTTTTAATATGGTAGTATAGAAAATTTATTTTTAAAAAGTTCTTGCACTTATTAGAATATTATGGTAAGATAATTTGGTAGCCAAAAGCTAACAAAAAATAAGTTTCATTTGAATAAATAATTTCTCGGAAATTAGAGATTATTATCCATTTAGAATCTTTAATTTTAGGAGGAATATATTATGACAGATAAGACAATAGTATGTAAAGATTGCGGAAGTGAATTCATATTTTCAGTAGGAGAACAAGAATTCTACAAAGAAAAAGGATTCGATAATGAGCCAACAAGATGCGTATCTTGTAGAAGAGCTAGAAAGCAACAAAATAGAAGATAGTTTTGTTAATTTGAGAGCTTTAAGTATAACTTAGAGCTCTTTTTTAAATTTATTGGGCAGTATATGTGAACTAGAAAGAGGAAAATAAAGTGAATTTATAAATATCTTTATGATATGTTTTGATAAATAAAGAGCAAAGGTTCATAGTAGCATCCTTTCAAAAGCTACTTACCATATTAAAAAATACCTAGCAAAATTTTGCTAGGTATTTTTTTATGTATAGACCAGTATAAAAAGTTAGGACTTATTACTAACTATTTATAAATATTATTTTGATTTTATTATGAATCCTATATCAGATACTGACGAATTAGGATTTATAGTTTTATTGTAATGCAATGAATTTAGTGTTAGGCTATTACCAGCTGATATAGCTGATGAATTCCAAAAGTTTCTTAATTCGATATCATTTTTTAATGCTATATTTATAGTCCAATTATCAATTGTAGTTGAGGATGTATTAGTTAAGGTAATTCTATATAAATAACACATCTTCCCTGATTCTTCCCAAGAACTTTCAAGATTGATAGATGTACTTAAGTTTGAAGAAGCAGATGCTGATTTTATTAAATCTTTTTCAAAGCTAGTACTATTAGTCTCAGTAGAATTAGAATTATTGCTGCTATTATTGATTTTATCATTAGTGCTATTATTATTATTATTATTATTATTGCTAATAGAATTGGAAGTACTTTGATTATTATAGCTATTATTTGTTGAAGTATTTTCGTTATTATTTGATGAGATATTTTCAACATTATTAGTAGTATTTGAAGAATTATTAATAGTATTTGAAGAACTATTAATAGCATTTGAAGAGTTATTAATAGTACTATCTTCAGATTTTATTTCTTCTTTTGAATCTTCGACAACAAATTCATTTTCTTCCTCATCTATATAATCATTATTTTCATTTTTGGTATAATTTTTAGTTAGCATATACTTAATCCATTCACCACTTGCAGATAAATCTGAACTTGAAAAATTAACTGTTTCTTCTGTTAAATGACTTAAAATAGCTGAACTTTCATCTTTATTAGATAGATTCCAAGCAACATAACTTATATTATTTTTATTTAAAGCATTAATCCACTTATTAGATTCAGGGATATTTATGCTACCATTACCAGATGCGTCACATAATCCATATTCAGTAACGAAAATAGGAAGACCATTTTCTATAGCTTTATTCATTTTATTACGTAAATCATCTTTATGTGTATCAGCATAAAAATGTAATGAATACATTAAGTTATCATAATTTTCTATAGGTGACTCTGAGGCAATATCAACATCTTGTGACCAGTTAGGAGTACCTACTATTATTATTGAATCTGGAGCATTATTTCTTATTACAGGGATAACCTTATTAGAATATGATTTTATATCTTCCCAAGAAGTATCTCCATTTGGTTCATTACAGATTTCATATAAAATATGAGGGTCATTTCCATATTTTGATGAGACTTCATTAAAAAACTTTATTGCTTCATCTACATGAATTAATGGATTTTTATCATTTAATATATGCCAATCTACTATTACATACATATTTAATTCTTTAGCAGCATCAATACCTTTATAAATAAGGGACTTTAAATATTCTTTTTGATTATTATCACTTGAACAATAACCACCATAATCCTCTGTATACATAGATAATCTTATTACATTCATATTCCAATCCTCTTTAAAGGTTTTGAATGTATCTTTGTTAATATATTGAGGAAACCAAGCAATTCCATGAGTGCTTATACCTTTTAATTGAACAGGCTTATTATTTTTATCAGATAAAAACTTACCATTAACATGCAATTTTCCATAGTATGAATTTGAGGTAGCATTTTGAAGATCAACATATTCAAATAAAGTTGATTTCTTTTCTTCTTTTTTAGAAGTTGTAGTTAAGCTAACATTATCGGTATTTAAGTCATAGCCTATATTCGAATTTTCAATATTTCTATCATTTTGATAATCATAAGAGTTTGAACAACCTGTAAATTGTAAAATTATTATAAGAAAGCATGCAAATACTTTTTTAAAACTCATAATTTAATCCTCTTTTCATAAAATAATAAATATAATGAGATTATTATTATATTATAAATTAAACATAAATTTAAGCTAAAAATTACTTTAAAGTAGCTTATTTAATATAAATTCTATATAATAATACCTAAGCAAAAATATATAAATACTTAAATTAGGAGTGTGAAAAGAATGGAGAGTTATACGTGGCAAATAATATTATTAGTAATATTATTAGTTATGTCTGGGTTTTTCTCTATGTCAGAAACAGCTTTAATGGCTCTAAGTAAAATTAGAATAAGACATATGGTAGATGAGGGAGTTAAAGGAGCTAAGCTAGTTGAAAAGCTATGTGAGGATCCAAGTAAATTATTAGGAGCAATATTAATTGGAAACAATATAGTAAATATAGGTGCTTCGGCCCTTGCAACATCAGTAGCAGTTAAAGCTATTGGAGAAAGTGGAGTAGGGTTAGTTACTATAGTAATGACTATTTTAGTTCTTATATTTGGAGAAATAACTCCAAAATCTATAGCAAAACAAAATTCAGAAAAAGTGGCATTAAGAGTTAGTAAGCCAATAGGTATTATAGTAAAATTATTTAGACCGTTTATAGCAGTTTTTACTGCAATATCAGGGGTTTTTATAAAACTTTTAGGTGGAGATCCTAAAGCAACTGAGCCATTTATTACAGAAGAAGAATTAAGAACAATGGTTGGAGTAAGTGAAGAAGAAGGTGTCCTTGAAGATGTAGAAAAGGAAATGATATTTAACGTTTTTGAATTTGCTGATTCTCAAGTAAAGGATGTTATGGTTCAAAGAGTTGATATAGTAGCTGTAGATATAAATGCTACATATGATGAAGTTATAAATATAATTAAAACAGAACAATTTTCTAGAATACCTGTTTATAATCAAAATATAGATGATGTTGTAGGAATACTTAACGTAAAAGATTTAATAATGGCAACAAAAAGTAATGAAAACTTCAAGATATCTGATTATATGAGAGAACCTTACTATACTTTTGAATACAAAAAGATAGTTGAATTGTTTAAAGAAATGCAAAAAACAAGAAATCATATGGCTGTAGTTCTAGATGAATACGGTGGAAATGTTGGTATAGTGACTATCGAAGATTTAATTGAAGAAGTAGTAGGAGAAATCGAAGACGAATATGATGACGAAAAAGATAGTGATATCATAGTAGTTAAGGAAGATGAATACATTGTAGATGGTAGTGCTAGGCTTGATACTATTGGAGATTTAATAGGAGTTACTATGGAATCAGAAGAATTTGACTCTGTGGGAGGGCTAATTATTGGTGAATTAGGTAGATTCCCAGAAAAGAACGAAGAAGTTAAAGTAAACACTATTAGATTTGTAGTAGAAGATATAGATAAGAATAGAATTAAGAAGGTTAGAATATTCACCTGATTTAAATGTAGATTGTAGAAGTAAGAATGTAAAATTAAGGTAGTTTTGCATGGCAAAACTTAAATTAGATTGGTGTAGAGCACCTTCTATTTAAAAATCCTTTGGATTTTTTCCTTAATTCTACATTCTTCATTTTTAATTTTTAATTATAAAAAGGGGTTTTATCATGGATTATATGGAGATTGCAATAGAGGAAGCTAAAAAGGCATATAACAAGGGAGAGGTCCCTGTTGGTGTAGTAATAGTTAAGGATGGGGAGATAATATCAAGGCAACATAACTTAAAGGAGGAAAGGAAATTAACGACGGGACATGCTGAGATATTGGCTATAGAAGAGGCAAGTAGGTTGTTAGATAATTGGAGACTTTCTGGTTGTGAAATGTATGTTACTTTAGAGCCTTGTCCTATGTGTGCTTCTGCAATAGCTCAAAGTAGGATATCAAAATTATTTATTGGAACATTTAATAAAGATATGGGAGCATGCGGTTCGACTATTAACTTATTAGATTATGATATATTTAATTGGAAAGTTGATGTAAAATGGTGTTATAATCAAATATGTAGTGATTTATTAACAAGATTTTTTGAGAATAGAAGAAATAAGATGAATTAAAAGGAGGGAGAAATATGAATCCAATAGCTTTTGAAGTTTTTGGTTTAGAAATTAGATGGTATGGAATAATAATATCAATGGGCGTTCTAGCAGCTATGTTATTAATATACCTACTAGCTAAAAAGAAAGACCTTAATTATGATACTATAATAGATGCATTTTTAATTACTTTTCCAATATCAATAATAGGAGCTAGATTGTATTATGTAGCTTTTGAATATCAAAATTATCATTCCTTTATGGATGTAATTAATATTAGAAATGGTGGAATGGCTATTCATGGTGGAGTTATAGCAGCTTTACTTTCAGGATATATTTTTGCAAAGTATAAGAAAATTAATTTTTTAAAGTATGTTGATGTTATAATGCCAGGAGTAATATTAGCTCAAGCAATAGGACGCTGGGGAAACTTTATGAACCAAGAAGCTCATGGGGGGCCTGTAACTAAAGAATTTATAAGCAAATTCCCAGAGTTTATTCAAAATGGTATGCTTATAAAAGGAACTTACTATCATCCAACATTTTTATATGAATCTATATGGAATTTAATAGTTTGTTTAATATTAGTATACATACTTCTTAAAAAGAAAGAAGGTAAGGATGGAATTATACTTGGAGGATATATGATTTTATATTCTATAGGTAGATTCTTTATAGAAGGATTAAGAACAGATAGCTTAATGTTTATGGGGCTGAGAACAGCTCAAATGGTAAGCTTACTAGGAATAATATTAGGAATAATACTGATTATATGGGTAAATAAAACAAGTAATAAACCAAAGAGTGTTTAAATAATAGTTAAATTTTAAAGCATTAAAATATCATAGTAAGGTGACTTGAAGCTGTAAGTCAGAACCTGAATATGATACTTTAATGCTTTTTTATTTTTTTAGAAAATTATATCTATGGAGAATCTGTATATAATGTTTATCTCTTTTTTCATTATTTCTTCTAATCCTTGCAATATTGCTTGGTATATGATAATATATAGCAGTAGTTAAAATTAAATAGGCATAATAAAACTATTTTTATTATACTATTAATTGAACTTGCTCCTATGAACATATGTAAATAGTGAGTTTTATAGTATGGAGAGATGTCCGAGTGGTCGAAGGAGCACGCCTGGAAAGCGTGTATAGGGGAAACTCTATCAGGGGTTCAAATCCCCTTCTCTCCGCCATGGCCGTGCTAGATGGGGAGTTAGCGGTGCCCTGTAACCTGCAATCCGCTGTAGCAGGATTGAATTCCTAGTCTAGGCCTTAATCTGTAGAGCCTGCCTATGCAAGTGGTGTTGATGGCAAGATCCCATACGACGTAAGTGCGTGAACCTCGTCAGGTCCGGAAGGAAGCAGCGATAAGCGATTACTGCGTGTGATATGGATAAATCTTGTCAGAGCTAACTACATAGTAACGTCTATAGATTATTGTCGAAGCTAGGTGCACGGTTTAATTTTTTAGGCCTTTCTTATAAGAAGGGTTTTTTTAATGTAAAGGTAAAAATAAACAAATTATTATTTATAGGTTACTCTTCAATAGGATTAACATACAATAGGACAAAGAAAGCGAGGGAATTCCTTTAAGGAATACCCTCGTTTTCTTTATATATTATTTATTAAGTTAATAAAATCAAATTTTAAATTGTCGGATTCATTTATTTGAATATCGGATTGATATTCTATAGTCCATTTATTAGCATCTATTTCAGGAAAAGTAGTATCTCCTTCAAAGTCCTTATAAACTCTAGTTAAATAAAGCTTTTTAGTATAAGGCATAAGAGTTTTATAAATTTCTCCACCACCAATTATAAATACTTCTTCCTCTGTATCTTTAAATTTTGATATAACCTCAGAAATATCATTAATAATAGTTACATCATCAGAATCTACATTGAAACTCTTATCTCTAGTGATAACTATATGATGTCTATTAGGTAACACTTTAGGTAGTGATTCAAAGGTTTTTCTACCCATTATAATAGTATGGCCAGAGGTAATGTCCTTAAATCTTTTTAAATCCTCAGATATATGCCATAAAAGCTTATTATCACCACCAATTACATCATTACTAGCCTTTGCTACTATAATTGATAGCATTATACACTTACCTCCATTTTAATTGGATCATGGTGTTTATAATCTATAAGTTTAATATCATCTACAGTGAAATCGTAGAAGTTAGTGATTTCTGGATTTATCCACAGCTTAGGTGCATCATAATCCTCATTAACTCTAGTAAGTTGAAGCTTCATCCCTTCAAGTTGGTTTTCATATATATGGGCATTATTTATAACATGTGTAAATAGTCCTGGCTTTAGATTAGTTACCTGAGCTATTAAGTGAACTAATACAGCATATTGGCTGGTGTTAAATGGAACTCCTAAAGGTATGTCCCCTGATCTTTGGACAAGCATACAATTTAAATAGCCATCATTTACATCCCATAATGTTTGATAACAGCATGGTTGTAATGTCATTTCAGGTAAATCTTCAATATTCCACATAGACATTATCATTCTTCTGTCCTGTGGATTAGTTTTTAAAGTTTCAATAAGCTTATCAATTTGATTGAATTTAGCTATTTGGTAGCCATAAGCCTTACCTATAGTATTATTTTCATCCACCCATTCATCCCAAATGTGAACATTTTGCTCTTGTAGCTTTGTAACATCATTTGATTGATCCCTATATATCCATAGCATTTCCTTTACAGCAGTTTTAAATGCAACCTTCTTAGTAGTTAAGATAGGAAATTCTTTTTGTAAATTGAACTGCATAATTTGATGAGGAAGCTTGTATGTAGGCATTCCAGTTCTATTATTATCATAATATCCATTATCTAATATGTCTTTAACAATAGATAGATATTTTTTATCATATAAACTCAAATTATATCCCTCCTTATTTAATATAAAAATATTGTAACACAATATATAGAAGAAGGAAAAATAAATAAAATGTTTATATTTTACAATATATGGTATGATATTATAGAAATAAAGGTGGTTGAGGTATGAGTAAGGATAGGATTTTAATTGTTTCTATATTTTTTTAGTTTTATTAATTGTTATTGCAGCTAATAAAATTTCAAAGGCTATAGAGAATGATGGAATGAATGTATCTAATGGATTATCAAGAGAGTTAAACAATATAAATAATACAAATGGGGATATATTTATTAATAATGTTAATAATGATATTTTAGATATTTATACTGCTTCTGAGTATTTAGGGATATCAGAGGATCAAATAAGAGAAATAATGAGAAATGAAAAATCTAAGATTCCATATATAGAGATCAAAGGAGATGTTAGATTTAGTAAAAAAAGCATTAGATAAATGGATTGAAGAATCTAATTTTAAAATGTAGATTTTGGTGAATTTTATAATATATAAATAATTGTAATAGATAAGAGTTTAAGGTTTTCAACATATATTAAACAAGAGAAGGAGAAATAAGTTGGAAGAATATTTAGGAAGGTTTGTAAAGGTTATAGTAGATAGGCCGCTTGGCACGAAGCATCCATCTCATAGATTCTTTTATCCTATTAACTATGGATATATTCCGGGAACTGTTTCTGGAGATGGAGAAGAAATAGATGCATATATAATTGGTGAATTTGAACCTTTAGATAATTATAATGGGTTTGTAGTAGCTATAATAAAGAGAGAAAACGATAATGAAGATAAATTAGTGGTTTGTAAGGAAAAGAATAAATATAATGAAGATCAAATAAAAGCTTTAGTTGAATTTCAAGAAAGATTTTTTTTAACAACCATAAAAATGAATAATAATTAAGTTAATAATTATGAAAATAAAAGGGAGAATACTTATGTTTAATATATCAAAGACTCAAATTGCTATTTAATTGATGTTTTTATACTGTTTATTGAAGTAACTTTGCTTTAGTATGTTTATTTGATACTAATGATAGCATGATAGGGTATTTATTATCATTAATAGCAGCCGATTCAATGTTTAAAGAGGTAAGAAGAATTAATGCATAAGATATAGAAACTTATCTACAAGAAAAAATATAATTGGTTTAATTATAAATTATCTAATTAAAAAGATTTATAAAATACATATTAAAATTTAGGGATCAAATAGAATAAATTGGAAAGAGTTATTTTATACTATCTTTCTTCCTGTTTTTATTTGATAAAAATCTTGAATTTTTTAGCATAATAATATAATATATAAATATAATTGGAAATTTTGAAGGAGATAAAAATATGGAATTTTATATAAATATATTAAAAAATGAAATTCTATATAGTAATTTACAGTCAAAAATAGCTGCAAAACTATAGAATTGGGTTAGTGCGACCTTTTTTAGCGTATTTTTGAAGAAAATTATTTGAAAACCTTCAATTTAAATTTTAAATTATAAGAAGAAGTTCAATTTATTGCTTTCTAAACATCCAAAAATGTTAAAAAAAGTAATATATTTATTCGTAAATAGATGTAAGTTAATTTTTTTAGATATGAAGAATCATATTAATAAAATGATTTTAACTTTAATGTAAGTAGTGATTTAAATAGTATTTAATTAAATATAAATTTTAATTTTTAAAGGAGTTCAATTTCAAATTTGAGCTCCTTTTTTTATGTATAAAATGATAAAAATATATTTTAAATCATGATTTCTGTAATTATTATTCCTTAGTGTTGAAGGAATAATAATATTTTAAATAGGGAAACTTTAAGACTATCTTGTAAAGGTCTAAATTAATAAATCTAATGGCGGAGTGTATTATTACATTAAGTGAGCAAATGGATAAACATTGTATGAGATTGACTTGGAGCACATGCGACGAAGTAAGGAATATAATGTTTATCTATTTTATTTAAGTAGAATTATACAGGTGGGAATATAAATTTTTGCTAACAACAAAAATGGTATTTATTTTTAATATATGTATTAATATAACTTTTATAGAAAATAAATATAAATAAAAATCTTATT
This sequence comes from Clostridium gallinarum, assembly GCF_014836325.1. GTDB lineage: Bacteria > Bacillota > Clostridia > Clostridiales > Clostridiaceae > Clostridium > Clostridium gallinarum. The sequence goes on along the minus strand of NZ_JACSQZ010000036.1, from coordinate 14,050 downwards.
GTTTAAAATTTAACGATAAAAATTAGAAAAAAATATATAAATTAACATGAGGGAAAAACGTTGAAAATTTCATGAAGGATTAAAAGTTGTAACTTGCAAGATTTTTTTGAAGGGATGAAAGATTGAAATCGAAAACTTTCATTTTTTAAAACTTCATTAATTGGAGGCTTTAGTCTATAATTAAATAAAGGTTTAAAAATAATTAGATAATAATTAACTTATGTAAAGAAAAATAATTAATAAGGAAGGATTTTATGGGATATACAGCTTTATATAGAGAATGGAGACCACAAAACTTTTATGATATAGTTGGTCAAGAACATATAACTACTACAGTTAAGAATCAGATATTAAATGATAGGATAGCTCATGCATATCTTTTCTGTGGAACTAGAGGAACTGGTAAAACTACAACAGCTAAGGTTTTTGCTAAGGCTTTAAATTGTCTTGATTTACATGATGGAGAGCCTTGTAATAAGTGTGAAATGTGTCAAAAGATAAATGATGGGTTAGCTATTGACGTTACAGAGCTTGATGCTGCATCTAATAATGGTGTTGATAAAATTAGAGATATCATTGATGATGTTAAGTATCCACCACAAGAAGCTAGATATAAGGTTTATATAATGGACGAAGTTCATATGCTATCTACTGGGGCTGTAAATGCTTTTTTAAAGACATTAGAAGAGCCGCCAAAGAACGTAATATTTATTTTGGCAACTACAGATCCACAAAAGCTACCTATTACTATTTTATCTAGATGTCAAAGATTTGACTTTAAAAGAATAAATAATAATGAAATTACAGGAAGACTTAGAAAAATAGTTACTGAGCAAAATGCATTAGCTGATGATAGAAGTTTAAATTTAATTGCAAGAGTTTCCGATGGAGCTATGAGAGATGCATTAAGTATATTAGATCAAGCAATATCTATGGGAAATGGTGCAGTAGAATATGATGTTCTTATAAGCATGTTAGGGCTTGTTACTAATGATCATTTATTTAATTTAACTAATGCAGTTATTCAAAGAAATGTTGAAAAATCTATAAGTATAATAGATGAAGTTGTTTATGCAGGAAAGGATATTTACTTATTTATTAAGGATTTAGTAAGCCATTATAGAAATATTCTTATGGCTAAGGTTACTAATAATCCAGAGGAAGTATTAGATATGTCAGAGGAAAATATAGCTTTAATTAAAGAACAGGCAGCAAAGCTTAGGGCAGAAGAAGTTATGAGATATATTAGAATACTTCAAGAAACAGAGGTAAATGCTAAGCTTAGTAAGCAAGCTAGATTATATTTAGAACTTGCGATAATAAAAATGTGTAAAATAGAGTATGACACTTCTAATGAAGTTATTTTAAGTAGAATAAATAAATTAGAGGAAGGCTTAAAAAATGGAAGTCTTAAGGTTGTAAGTGCAGCTCCAAATCCTGATTCAAATAAAAGACCTGATAATGTACAGAAGGAAATTAAAAGAGAAGTTAGAAGCTCTATAAACACTAATATATCTGGTAATGAAAATTCTAAAGTTACATTAAGTGATATTCAAAGGGCTTGGAAGGATATATTAGAAAGGTTTAAAGCTAGAAGAAAGATGATAATTTATGCTTCTATGGTTACTGGAAAACCTGTAGAGTGTAAGAATGGAATTTTAACTATAGAATATGAAGATCAATATAAGTTTAATAAAGATAGATTAGAAAAGCCTGAAAATAAAGCTGTTATACAAGAAGTATTAGCAGAAATATTTAGGGAAGATATGAAGATAGTGTTTGAAGTTGAAGAAGCATCTGGAAATTCCGAAAAATCAACAGAAGCTATGCTAATAGAGTCATTAGGTGCTGATATGGTAGATATTTTAGATGAATAATGTCTACATAAATAAGTATAATAAAAATATGATTAATGACGTCATAACGGTAGTAAAATAAAGAGAAATACTATATAATAAAGAATAGATTTTATATTAAGGAGGATGTTTTTATGGCAAGAGGAGGATTCCCAGGCGGATTTGGGGGAGGAAATATGAATAACCTAATGAAGCAAGCACAAAAGCTTCAAAAGGAAATGGAGCAAATGCAAAAGGACCTAGAAACTAAAGAATTTGAGGTTTCAGTAGGTGGCGGAGCCGTAGTTGTAAAGGCAAATGGTAAAAAAGAAATAGTTTCTATAAATATAAAACCAGAAGTAGTAGATGCTGATGATGTTGAAATGTTAGAAGATCTAGTACTAAGCGCAGTAAATGAAGCATTAAGAAAAGCAGAAGAAGAAAGCGCAAACAAAATGGGAAAATTAACTGGTGGAATGAACATACCAGGATTATTCTAAAGATAAAGCAAGGGGCTGTCGAATAGACAGCCCAAATAAGAATTAATAATTAAAAATGAAGAATTATGGATGTAATTTGTTCCAAATTACTAAAATAAAATATTTAAATCAAAAAAAACTCCTAAGGGAGTTTTTTCATTAATTTTACATTTCAAGTGAGGTGATTTTTATGGATTTTTATCCAGTTGCTATAGAAAAACTTATTGAAGAGTTTGCCAAGCTACCAAGTATAGGGCAAAAAACAGCTCAAAGATTAGCATTACATGTTTTAAATCTTCCACAAGATGAAGTTAGAGAGTTTGCGGATGCACTAGTTAAAGCAAGAGGAACTATAAAATATTGTTCTATATGTGGAAATTTTACAGATTCAGATCCTTGTGCAATATGCTCTAATCCAAGTAGAGATAAGGATATAATTTGTGTAGTTGAGCAACCAAAAGATATAATGACTATGGAAAAAGTTAAAGAATATAATGGAACTTATCACGTTTTACATGGTAATCTTTCTCCAATGCAGGGAAGAGGACCGCAAGATATTAGAATAAGAGAGCTAGTTGCAAGAATGAGTGCAGATGTAAAAGAAGTAATACTTGCAACAAATCCTAATATTGAAGGGGAAGCAACAGCAATGTACATTTCTAGAATATTAAAACCTTTAGATATTAGAGTAACTAGAATAGCATCAGGTATTCCAGTTGGAGGAGACTTAGAATATGCTGATGAAGTAACTCTTTCAAAGGCCTTAGAAGGTAGAAAAGAAATATAAAGGTGATTATATGGGAAAGTTATTAAAATTCTTATTTAGTAGAATGGTTATTGTTGGGCTACTTATATTCATTCAACTTAGCATTTTAATATTTACAATATGGAAGTTATCAGAATCGTTTCTTTATTTATATGTACTATTCACTGCTATAAGTATCTTTGCAGTTATTTATATATTAAGTACAAAGGATAATCCATCTTATAAGTTAGCTTGGGTAATACCAGTTTTACTTGTTCCTGTTTTTGGAGGATTATTTTACTTGTTATTTGGATCTAGAAGAACTACTAAAAAGTTTAGATCTAGAGTAAGTAATATTTATAAAGAAACATCAAAATATTTAATACAAGATGAAGATATTTTAAATGAAATTGAAAAGGATGATAAGTCCTTTGCAAATCAAGTTAGATATTTAAATAATTATGGAGAAAGCCCAATTTATAAAAATACAATAACTAAATACTTATCACCAGGAGAAGAATTCTTTGAAGAATTAAAAAAAGAGTTAAGAAAAGCTAAAAAATATATATTTATGGAATACTTTATAATTCAAGAAGGAGTTATGTGGAATAGCATCTTAGAAATCTTGGAGGAAAAAGTAAAGGAAGGTGTAGAAGTCAGATTAATATATGATGATATGGGATGCCTTCAAACCTTACCATATAAATATTATGAAAAGTTAAGAGCAAAAGGAATAAAGTGTTTAGTGTTTAATCCTTTTGTACCATTTTTATCAGTAATAATGAATAATAGAGATCATAGAAAAATTACTGTAATTGATGGTCATACAGCTTTTACTGGTGGAATAAATTTAGCTGATGAATATATTAATGAAATAGTACGTTTTGGTCATTGGAAGGATGCATCTATAATATTAAAAGGAGATGCAGTTTGGAATTTAACTATTATGTTTCTTCAAGCATGGCAATTTACCTGTGGTGAAAAAGAAGATTATGAAAAGTATAAGCCTAACATAAATTATGAAGGTATATTTGATAATGATGGATATGTTCAACCTTATGGAGATAGTCCTTTAGATGATGAAACTGTGGGAGAGTATGTATATTTAAATATTATAAATAAAGCAGAAGATTACATTTATATAAATACTCCATACTTGATAGTAGACAATGAATTAGTAACAGCTTTAAGGTTAGCTGCTAAAAATGGAGTAGAAGTTATAATAGTAACTCCTCATATAGAAGATAAGTGGTATGTGCATTTAGTTACCAGAGCAAATTATGCTCAATTAATAGAAGCTGGAGTAAAGATATATGAATATACACCAGGATTTATACATTCAAAAACTTTTGTATCAGATGATAAAATAGGTGTAGTTGGAACTATAAATATGGATTATAGAAGTCTTTATTTACATTTTGAAAATGGGGTATTATTGTATAAAACTAAATCTGTTTTAGAAATTAAGAAAGATTTCTTAGAGACATTAAAAGCTTGTCAAGAAATTACTTTAGAGGATTGTAATAAGATAAAATGGTCAAATAAATTTATCACAGCTATATTAAGGGTATTTTCTCCTTTAATGTAAAAGTTGTATTATAAATTTTGAACTTCTTTGAATAATTCAAATAGAAAATGGACAGTATTGTAATAGGAATTATTTAGGAGGTTGAAAATGAATAAAAAATTTATTTTAGATTTATTATTTAAAGATACAGATAAGATCAAGAGAGAATATAGTGAAGATGATATTACCTTGTTAAATAATATTACAGATACAATAAAAGAGATGGAAGTAGCAGGGGCATTATTTAATTATGTTAGTGATCCTAAATTAATAGAATTAGCAATTCATGCTGAAGATGCTGCAAAAACAAGATATGATTATTTAATAAGTATTGCTAAAAGTAGAGATTTAAGAAAAATAGATTAATAAAATTTTTAGGTAATGAATAATAATTAAATGGAGGGGATTATATGGATTTAAATTTAATATTATATGGTCTAATAGGTTTAGTGCTTCTTTATTTAATAATAAAAGTTTTAAAATGGCCACTTAAAATATTACTAAATGGAGTAATAGGTATAGTATTATTATATTTAACTAATTTAGTTGGATCTTATTTTGGATTCGCTATAGGAATCAATTGGATAACAGCTTTAATAGCTGGATTCTTAGGAGTTCCTGGAGTTATATTTTTAGTAATATTTCAGTTATTTCTATAATTTATAATTATAAAACTAAGGTGGAATATCTCACGATTATTTAGTGAGATATTCCACCTTTTATGTTTATAATCTTTATTATTAAGTTTTGAAGTATTAAAATATCATAGCAAGATGACCTAGATCTTGCGACGGAACCTGGATATGATATTTTAATACTTCCATTTATTATAAAGTTATTTAAATAACCTCTTATTTTGAGAGAGGGAACTAAAAGTTCCCTAAACTTTTATAGATGGGAGTTAGAAGTTTTTATTAATGAGTGAAAGCTTCTTATATCATCAATATATGAAAATTTATAATGTTTGTTACTATTAATTTTTTTTCTGTATGATAGAATATATTTATTAATTTACTATATGGAGGTGATAAAATGCCAGCAGGAAATGGAGTAAATTGTAATTACTGTCCAGAACATAAGAAAACATGCAATGGGGATGACACTGGATGTCTATGTTATAAATGTCCAAGGCATTTAGGACAATGTATATGCGTTAAATACTGTAGAGAAACAGAATCTATATTAACCTTTGAATAAAAATAAAACATTTTTATAATGAAAAATTAAAAATTAAGAATGAAGAATTAATGAAAAAATCCTTCGGATTTTTACATAAAGATACTTTTAAAACATATAATTTATGTTTTGCTATGCAAAGCAACTTTAATTTTAAATTCTTAATTCTACATTCTACATTTAGATTGGAGGTTTTTTTATGAATGAAAAAGGTAAAAAGTTTATAACAGAATTTAAGGAGTTTGCATTAAAGGGAAATGTACTAGACTTAGCAATTGGGGTTATTATTGGGGGAGCTTTTAATAAGATAGTATCGTCATTAGTAAATGATATAATAATGCCCCCAATTGGAGCTATAACTGGTGGAGTTGATTTTAAAGATCTTGTATACATATTAAAACCAGCAATAGGAGACAACCCTGCTGTTACATTAAATTATGGTGCTTTTATTCAAAATGTTGTAGATTTCTTTATTATAGCATTATCAATCTTTATATTTATTAAGGTAGTTTCTAAATTAAATAAAAAGAAGAAAGATGAAAGTAATGAAGAAGAGATAAAAGAAGAGGAACCAAAGCTTACAATAGAACAAGAGTTACTAACTGAAATTAGAGATTTATTAAAGCAAAATGATAGTGAACAAAAATAAAATGTTTGAATAAAGTAATACTCTTATAATTTTTTTGATTCAGTTTTCAAAGAGATAAACATTGTATGACGGCAACTTGGAGCGTATGCGACGGAGTAAGGAATATAATGTGTATCTCTTTTTTATAGTAATATATTTCGAATATTCTAATAAATATTCAAAATTATTAATAAAATAGTTGTTAATAATATGAAAAAGTAGTAAAATTAACAATAAAAATAAGCAATAAGCAAAATAATTATAATGGGGGATTAGGAAATGCATAAAAAATTATTTATTCCTGGACCAGTTGAGGTAAGACCAGATGTTTTGGAAAAAATGGCAAAACCGATGATTGGTCATAGAAGCAAAGAAGCTTCTGAGCTTCAAAGAAGAATTAGTGATAATTTAAGGAAGGTATTTTTTACTGAAAGTGAAATACTTTTGTCAACTACGTCAGGTAGTGGACTTATGGAAGGGGCCATAAGATCATGTACAGCTAAGAGGGCAGCTGTGTTTTCCGTGGGGGCATTTGGAAAACGATGGTATGAAATGGCGATTTTTAATAATGTTGCTGCTGATATATTTGAAGTGGAAATGGGAAAAGCTGTTACACCAGAAATGGTTGATAAAGAACTTTCCACTGGAAAATATGATTTAGTTGCAGTTACTCATAATGAAACTTCAACAGGAGTTATGAATCCTATTAAAGAAATAGGAGAAGTTGTGAAAAAATATCCTGAGGTAGTATTTATAGTTGATACTGTAAGTTCTGCTGCTGGAACTAAGATAGAAGTAGATAATATTGGAATTGATGTATGTATAACATCTAGCCAAAAGGCTTTGGGCTTGCCTCCTGGACTAGCTGTATGTACTTTTTCTAATAAGGCTAAGGAAAGAGCAGAAAAAGTTCCAAATAGAGGTTTCTATTTAGATTTATTGTCATTATATAAGTATATTCAAAAGAAGGATTATCAATATCCATCCACACCATCTATACCTCATATGTATGCACTTGATTATCAGCTAAATTATATTCTAAATGAAGAAGGGCTAGAGAATAGATTTAATAGACATTTAGAAATGGCTAAGGTAGTTAGAGAATGGGCAAAGAAATATTTCGAGTTATTTCCAGATGAAAATTATTTATCTAATACGTTAACAACAGTAAAAAATAGTAGAGGAATAGATGTTTCAGCTTTAAATAAGGAGCTTGGAAAAAGAGGATTTCAAATATCAAATGGATATGGAAGCTTGAAGGATAAAACATTTAGAATAGCTCATATGGCAGATTGTAAAATAGAAGATATAAATGAACTTTTAAGTAATATAAATGATATTTTAGGATTAGAATAAAACAATATAAGACAATAAGTGTATATACTATAGAAATATAATAAGAGACTATATAGAGGAGTCTCTATTATATTTTTTGTTTAATAGGGGGTAATAAAAATGTATAATATTTTAATTAGTGATGGATTACAAGAAAAGGCTATAAATAATTTAATAAATTTAGGCTTTAATATTACAGATAAACATTATAATAAAGAAGATTTAGGTGAAGCTCTTAAAGAATATGATGCTTTAGTAATAAGATCAGCTACAAAGGTAACAAGAGATATTTTAGAAGTTGCAAAGGAAGGTAAACTAAAACTAATAGTAAGAGCAGGCGTTGGAGTAGATAATATAGATGTAATAGCAGCTGATGAATTTGGTATTACTGTAAGGAATACTCCTAATTCTAGTTCAGATTCAGTAGCAGAATTAGCTTTAGCTCATATGTTTGCAGTAGCAAGATTTGTTGGAACTTCTAATTATACTATGAGAAATGGTGAGTGGAATAAGAAGAAGTATGAAGGTGTAGAGCTAAGTGGTAAAACTTTAGGAATTGTTGGAATGGGAAGAATAGGAAGGTCATTAGCTGATAAGGCTACTGCTTTAGGAATGAAGGTAGTGTATAATGATGCTTTTGGTAAAGTAGATGGAGTAAAATATAATTTTGTAGAATTAAATGAATTACTTTCAGCTTCTGATTTTATATCTCTTCATGTTCCTTATGATAAAAATTTAGGTTCTTTAATAGGTAAAAAAGAATTAGAAATAATGAAGGATGGAGTTTATCTAATTAACTGTGCTAGGGGAAGAGTTGTCGATGAGGAAGCTCTATTAGAAGCATTAGATAATGGAAAAATTGCAGGTGCTGGAATTGATGTATTTGAAATAGAACCCAATACTAATGAAGCTTTAGTTAATCATCCAAGAGTTAGTTGTACTCCTCATATAGGTGCATCAACTATGGAAGCTCAAGAAAGAATAGGAGATGAAGTAGTCTCTGTAATTAAAGAATTCTTTTAGGATTCTTTAGGAAAATATAAAAATGTTACCCCGTGAATAAAATTTTTATATTTTCCAACCTTCAGTTTGTAAGTGTTAAAATATCATAACAAGGTGACTTGGAGCTTGTGACGGAACCTGGACATGATACTTTAACACTTTTATTAAGCTAAAATGGGAGGAATTTTAATGGCAGTAATTAGACCTTTTAAGGCAATAAGACCTGTAAAGGAATTTGTAGATAAGATAGCGGCATTACCTTATGATGTTATGAATAGTGAAGAAGCGCGTGAAATGGTAAAGGATAATCCATATTCATTTTTGCATGTAGATAAGGCTGAGGTAGATTTACCTTTAGATGTAGATGTGTATGATGAGAAGGTTTATGCTAAGGCAAAAGAGAATTTAGATAAAATGATAGATGCTGGTCTCTATATGGAAGATGAAAAACCAAACTACTATATTTATAGACAAGTTATGAAGGGAAGAAGTCAAACCGGTTTTGTTGCATGTGCATCAATAGATGATTACAGTAATAACATTATTAAGAAGCATGAATTAACAAGAGAAGATAAGGAAATAGATAGAATAAATCATCTTTATAACTGTGAGGCGCATACTGGTCCAATATTCTTAACTTATAGAGAAGATAAGAATATTTCAAATATAGTAAATGAATGGATTAAGAAAGAACCTATATATGATTTTAAAGCTGAAGATGGAGTAGCTCATACTATTTGGATTATAGATGATGAAGATACAGTTAATAAATTGCAAGAACTATTTAAGTCAGTAAAATATTTATATATTGCTGATGGACACCATAGAACAGCTTCAGCAGCAAAGGTTGGCCATATAAAAAGAGCAGAAAAAGATAGTTATACTGGAGAAGAGGAATTTAATTTCTTCTTATCTATATCATATCCAGATAGCGAATTAGAAGTATTGGATTACAATAGAACGGTTAAGGATTTAAATGGGCTTTCTACTGAAGAATTTTTTAAAAAGATAGAAGAAAAATTTGAAGTTATTGAAAGTGATGAACAAGTTAAGCCTAAGGAAAAGCATACCTTTGGAATGTATTTAGAAAAACAATGGTATTTGTTAAAGGCTAAAAGTGGAATATTTAACCCAGAAGATCCTGTAGATAGATTAGATGTATCAATACTACAAAATAATTTGTTAAGACCGATACTAGGAATAGATAATCCAAGAAAATCTAAAAGAATAAAATTTATAGGTGGAATAAGAGGGTTAAATGAGCTTGAAAAAAGAGCTAATACAGATATGAAAGTTAGTTTCTCTATGTATCCTACAACAACAGAAGATATAATGGCAATTGCAGATAGTGGAGAAATTATGCCACCAAAATCAACATGGTTTGAGCCAAAACCTAGAAGTGGATTATTTATTCACAAGTTCTAAGAGGGTTAATCAAAATAAAAAAATAATATGTAATAGATAGATATTATATAAATGTAACTTGTAGTTTACAAAGAAGCAAGGAATATAATATTTATCTATTTTTTTTAATTTTTAGGGAAATTATAAAAGTGTTAATATATGAATAATATTTTAAAACTTTCTTACGTTTAATAGAAAAATACTTGAATACTATGTATTTATTATGTAATCTTATATATGGTAACAAAAGTATTTTGAAAATGATATTTAAGGAAAAAAGAGTATAAGGAGTATATTATGACAGATTCGTTAATTAATTGGTTTACAAACACATTAAGTTTTATGCCAAAAGAACTTATAGCATTTATAATATCAATGATGCCTATTTTAGAGTTAAGAGGTGGATTAGTAGCAGCTTCATTATTAGGAATTGGAGTATTTAATGCAATAATTATATGTGTTATAGGAAATATAATTCCTATTCCATTTATATTATTCTTTATTACACCAATATTTAATTGGATGAAAAATACTAAGTTATTTAGACCAATAGTAGAAAAATTAGAGTCTAAATCAATGGCTAAAAGTGAACAAATTCAAAAATATGAATTTTGGGGACTTGCACTATTTGTAGGAATACCATTACCAGGAACAGGAGCTTGGACAGGAGCTCTTATAGCAGCACTACTTGGAATTAAAACAAAAAAGGCCTCATTAGCAATCTTCACAGGAATAATAATAGCAACAATAATAATGACTATTATATCCTACGGAATTCCATGGGTAATCCAAGCAATAGCATAAAATAAATATTTATAAAAATAAGACTCCATAGTGAGTTCTTATTTTTTTATTATTACTTTTACTTTAAATATAGATATAAGAACATAGTCTTATGGATTTAAAGTAAAGTCATTAAATTTGCTTAAATATAAGAAAAAGAGGTGAAATGTAATGTTGCGTTGACTTGGAGCGAATGCAACGGAAAAAGCAACATTACATTTCTACCTCTTAAATTTTATTAAGCATATTTTTTAATATGATAGTTGAATTTCTTACTGCTATAGGAATGAATTTTTCATAATCCATGTGAGCACCATTATTAGCATTATCAGAAATAGATCTAATAACTACACAAGGAACATTATTTAAATAACAAACTTGAGCTATACTTGCACCTTCCATTTCACATGCCATAGCTTTAAATTCTTCTTCAAACCATTTAATTTTATCCACACTTGAAATAAATTGATCCCCAGAAATTATTCTGCCCGAGAAAGTATTTATTTCTTTGATTTCCTCACAAGCATCTAAAGCAGCTTTTACTAAAGTTTTATCACATTTAAAATCAAAAGTATCTAATCTTGGAATTTGACCATGAGGATCTCCAAAAGCTGTAGTATCCATATCATGTTGAACTAAATTAGTACCAACTACAACATCTCCAGGATAAATATCCTTACCAATTCCTCCAGCAACTCCAACATTTATTATAGAAGTAACATTAAATTCAGATATTAATATTTGAGAACAAACAGCTGCATTAACTTTACCAATACCACAAACTACTGCGATAATATCCTTATCTCCTAAAGTACCCTTATAAAAAGTCATATTAGCTCTTTTAGTTTCTTCTTTTATATCCATATCCTTTAAAAGAAGCTCTAATTCTTCTGACATTGCACTTATAATTCCTAAAATCATAAATCTTCCTCCTTAGAGTTATTTATATATAATTTAAATCTTATAATATCTTAACATAATATATAATTTATTTAAATGAAATAAAAAATTTCATATAATAATACCTTTTTATGCTTTATAAATTATAAAACTGTTATCATGTGAATAATTCTTTTTATTTACTTGAGAAGTCTCTTAATAATTTCGCTTATAAATAGATAAATATTTTAACACTTCATTTACAATGAAAAAGAAATTATTATTGTATAATGGATAAAAATAAGATATATTAAATTTAAATATTTTAAAATTAGGATAAATATAAAGGAGAGAAATTAATGATACAACATCCATTGTCTAGGACAGAACTACTTGTAGGAAAAGATGGCCTAGAAAAATTAAAAAATGCAAAAGTAATGGTATTCGGCGTTGGAGGAGTAGGAAGCTTTGCAGTAGAGGCATTAACTAGAGCTGGTGTAGGAACTTTAATATTAGTAGATGACGATACTGTATGTTTAACTAATTTAAATAGACAAATACATGCTACATTTAATACAATAAGTAAAGTTAAAGTTGATGTTATGAAGGAAAGAATTCTTTCTATAAATAGAAAATGTAATGTAATAACTCATCAAATTTTTGTTACACCTGAAAACTTAGCTGAATTAATTCCTGATGATGTTGATTATGTAATAGATGCAATAGATACAGTATCTGCAAAAATTGCATTAGCACAATATTGTTATGAAAAAGGAATTAATATAATAGCTTCAATGGGAACAGGAAATAAAATGGACCCAACACAATTTAAGGTATCAGATATATATAAAACAAAGGTTTGTCCGCTTGCAAAAGTTATGAGATATGAACTTAGAAAAAGAGGAGTTAAAAATCTTAAAGTTGTTTATTCGGAAGAAAAGCCAAGAAAGCCTAAGGATGAAGATGTAGTTACTTGTAAAACAGGATGTGTTTGTACAGGTGGTACTAAAAAGTGTGCATCAAAAAGACAAATACCAGGAAGTATATCATTTGTTCCGCCAGTAGCAGGAATGATTTTAGGTGGGGAAGTAATAAAATCTATATTAGATATTAATGAGTAAAAGGGGCTACTTTATGTAGTCCCTTAAATTATAATATTAATCAAATTATTATAATGTCATGAATATTATAATTTTATATGGCAATAGCCATTAGGATTTTTCTTTAAATATTTTTGATGATATTCCTCAGCTTTATAATAATTAGTTAATGGAACAACTTCTGTAACTATTTTTTTATCATAATTTTTCTGAATTTCTTCTTTACTTTTTAATATAATATCTAAATCAGAAGAATCTAAATAATATATGCCTGTTCTATATTGGCTTCCTACATCAGGGCCTTGTCTATTTAGAACTGTAGGATCAATTATTGACCAATATTCTTTTAGTAAAGATTCTAAGGATAGAACTTTTTCATCATATTCAACTAAGCAAGCTTCTGCAAAATAAGTATTTTTATAACATACATCTTCATAGGTTGGATTTTCAGTTCTTCCATTAGAATAACCAACTTCTGTATAAGTAACCCCATTTATTCGAGATAAAAACTCTTCAACTCCCCAAAAGCATCCACCGGCTAAAACTATCTTTTTCATTTTGTCACTCTCCTTATATATATATTTAATAATTTATTTAATATTATACATCTAAAATAAATAATAAATATATTTATTTAAAGGAAATATTAATTTTAAATTCATCACCGATAATAGGTTGTAATAATTGTATTATAGATGTTTTTGAGTTTATAAGGGCTTTATCATATATATTATTATCTTGTAAAGTTTCTCTAAAACTGTTATCTACCATTTCTTGAATTAAGTCAAATTCTTCTGATGTAAGATTTATGTCCCCAAATCTAAATAATCCATTAGATGTATCTTCATATATTGTTTTATCTCTAAGTATATTGATATTAAAAATTTCAGGTTTAGTAATAGTAAGATTTAATGTAGAATTACTTTTATTTATTTTGATGTCTTCATCAGTAATTAAAGATAAATCTATATAATAAGAGCAATTTGCAAAGAATTTTATTCTTTTATATTTTTCAAAAACCTCAAGATTTCCAAAGCTTTTATCTATAGTAATTATTTTAGAAAGTTCAATTTCTAAGGGAATAATTTTACTTGTATTTTTTATTTCATTAATTAAA
>NZ_JACSQZ010000035.1 GCF_014836325.1 Clostridium gallinarum | reverse complement strand
CATTATATCATAGGAGTTTTTTTGTTCAGAGCTTAAGCCTTTTTAACCACTAGCAGTACTAGTGGTTTTCTATACAATAAAAGTAAAAGTGATTACTCACTTTTACTTTTATCAAACAAAGCTAGATATTCTTCATACCCTTCTTCCTTCATTTTTTCCTTAGGTATAAATTTTAAAGCTGCTGAATTAATACAATACCTTAAGCCACCTAATTCTTCTGGTCCATCACAAAAAACATGACCTAAATGTGAATCAGATGAATAACTTCTTACTTCAGTTCTTACCATCCCGTGACTTTTATCTATTTTTTCTTTTATTAAGCTTCTATCTATAGGCTTTGAAAATGCTGGCCATCCACAACCTGATTCAAATTTATCACTTGATACAAACAACGGTTTTAAAGAAACTACATCTACATAAATACCTTCATCAAATTTATCATGATATTCATTTAAAAAAGGTGGCTCAGTAGCATTTTCTTGTGTAACTTTATATTGAATTTCTGTTAATTTACTTTTTAATTCTTCTTTATCATAATTTTTCAATTTCCACCCTCCATTTATTTATAATTTTAATCTATAAATACATTATATAACTAATAGAAAAAAATTTCTATTTATTCTTAGTTATAAATAATCTTTTCACAACAGTTTGTGGTGGCATAGATTTAGTCATAGCTTCACTTACTCTCATATAAACTAAATCGCCCTTTTCTATATTAATATTTTCTTTTTTATCATTTGCAGAATTCATTATTTTAGTTTCATCATTTACTATTCCTACAACCTTAATTTTGTTTATCTCATTGCCCTTTATGTATCCTTCAATTGTTATTCTAATAGTTTTATCACTTTCATCCTTTTCAACTTCAATTACTTCTCCCATTATAACTGGACTTTTACTACTCATACCTTTACTCGGATCAGCTGCTCCTATAAGAAAAAGAGAAAAGGTTAATACTGAACAAACTAATACTAATGATTTTTTAAATTTCATAAAAAAACCTCCTTAAATTAAAATCATTAATAGTTTTGTACTATTTTATATAAATATTCATTTTATTTCTTTGAAACATATGGATTATCTTTTATATAAAATCTCCATAAAAAGTCTTTAGCTTCCTCTGCATAATCAATTCCTATTCTCGTTGTCTCTACAATTTCAAAATTCTTATTAGGGTTATGTTCTAAATATAAATTCCCTTCTAAATATAATTTTTTATAGTTGTCTTCCCTTGTTATATTTAAAGCACTACAAAGTTTAGATGGTCCATTTGTTAAATTCTTTTTTTGATATTTAGTTAATTCATCATAGTCTTTTTTAAATCTTATATTTGAAATTAAATTTAAATTATCTAATGGTTCTACTGCTCTAATTAATACAGCTTCTGGTTCATCTTTTATATTAGTTACTATATTGAAGCAGTGATATAATCCATAAATGAAGTAAACATAAGCTATTCCACCTTCTTCATATAAAGGCTTCGTTCTTTCCGTTCTTTTGTAATTATAAGCATGGCAAGCTTTATCTGTTGCACCTATATAACTTTCAGTTTCTACAATCATTGTTTTAATTTTTATGCCATCAATTTCTCTAACAATATAATCCCCTAATATTTCTTTAGCAACATCTACTGCACCTTTTTTATAAAAGTTCTTATTTATTATCATTTTATTTCTCCACAAAAATGTTTTTTATTTATTATAACCTATTTTAACTCTTAAAATTATTAATTATTTATTTCAGTTAATATAAATCTTTTTAATGTTTTTTGAAATACTAACAGTATAAAGATTTTAAATAGGTGGTAATTATGTTAGATATATTTATAGAAGGTATAATTCCTAAATTAGTTACTATATTAGAATCAATGGGTATATTAGTTATATGCATAGGATCAATTAAAGCTTTTTATCATTATATAAATTCACTTATAAAAAAGACTAAATATCCATTAAAGTGGGAATATGCAAATTCTATGGCAACAGCCTTAGAATTTAAACTTGCAGCTGAAATTCTTAAAACAGTAACTATTAGAACTATGAATGAATTAATTATTTTAGGTTCAATAACTTTGCTTAGAGGATTCCTAACATTGATAATTCATTGGGAAATGAAATCAGAAGATCAGAGTAAAGATAAAAACAGCAAAGATAAAGAGGCTTCGTAAGCCTCTTTATCTTTGCTATTTTAAAATTTTAAAAGATGCTAATGTTTCTTTATCATCTTCATATTAATATAAGCATTATTATCCAACACCTTTTTAAAGGTTTTATATTACCCTTTATAAAGTTAATTATATCACTTTCATTTTAACTGTCAACATCAAAATATAACTCTTACCACTCTATATTTAATATATCTACTTCATCTTTAATCAAAGATACCTTATATCCTCCATTTATTAACCAAGAAATAATATCCTTCTTTACTATTTCATCCTCAGTTATAATCATAGCGGATACTTTATCCATATTTATTGTTTTAGCATAATTTATATTCTCTAATATTTTTCTTTTCTTATCTTCTAATAATATATCTTTCATTCCCTCACACCCCTTTAATTAATAATATTCTTATAAGTTAAATATTATGTTAATTATTTGCTGGGAAATATTTACAATATCTATGTATAAAAAGCCACTTAAAACTTAAATATAAATTTTAAGTTTTTATGAAGCTTTTTATTTCATTTTTTATTTATTGGATATTTTTTATTACACCTATTGCAACTCCTAAAATACTTACATCTCTATTCATTAATTCAATAGGAGAATATAGAGAATTAGCCGGCATCAATTTAGGAGATTCACTATTTAAGTTTAAAGTTTTCAAAGTAGCTTCTCCATCTAAACTAGCTGCTACAATATCATTATGATTAGCATTTGCTTGTTTCTTTATTACAACTAAATCTCCATCGCAAATATTTTTTTCAACCATTGAGTCTCCCTTAACTCTTAATATAAAGGTATCCTTCCCCTTCTCAAGCCAATATTTTGGTAAGTAGAAATTTCCTTCTATACTATCATTTATTTCTATAGGATTACCTGCTGCTATATTATTAAACATAGGTATATCAGCTAATTCATTTTCAGTATACACAGTATTCTCATCATTATATACTTCTTTTTTATTAGCTGAAGTATCTATATTAAATTCAACTATATTCTTATTTCTTAAATTAATATATTTATATGTTTCAATAGTATTCACTTTCTTTTCCTTCTTTTCAAACTTCAATTTAAAGTTAAAACTCTTACCTTTAACATCAATACCTAAAGTATTAAATTTTCTTCCCTTTATAAGCCAAGAATTTTCATTATTATTCAATTCACTATTTAATATAAAAATAAATGAAGAATATGTTTTTCCTTTATATAGAGTTTTAACAAAATCTATTTCAGCTTTTGTTAACTTTTCAATGTCATCTAAAATAACATGACTATATACCCCTTTAAATCTCTTTATATACTCAATAGCAAATAATACATGATCATATTCATCTACAAGATAATTACTTAGTAATTTTTCATTATATAACTCTTTTATTTTATATATACTTTCTCTCGTATAAGAGTTCTTTTTTATTCTTTTTTTTCTACCTTTTCTATCAACAGATAAATATTCTTCTAATTTAAAGTTGCATGCTTTTATCCAAAGTATTTCATCTAATAAGAATTCAAAGTTTACTTTCTTTATAAACTTTGATTTTTTATAAAAGCTTTCAATTTCTTTTTTTAGATTATTTAATATCTGTATAGCTTCAGTTCTACTTATTTTCTTAAACGTTTGTCCTTTTTCTCTAATATAAGCATCATAATATGTACTTAATAGTTCCTCTAGTGTAATAATAGAAACTCTCTCTTTATCTAAAGAAAATAATGAATAAAAGTGTTCTTTATTTTTTTCTTTATTATAAAGATCAATAGCATCAGTATTTTGGCTATAACTTGATGTTACAAATAATATCTTGTCTTCCTCATAAAGACAATAATTATTTTCTAAGTTTAAAGCTCTATAAATAGATGCAGTACTTTTTCCCGTTCCTTCTTTTCCTTTTAAAAGTTGATATCCTGAAGATTTGTGTCTTATAAATTTTTCTTGAGTTTTTGTAAATTCCATTATCTCACCGCCCTGCTCGTCCAATTATTTATGTATTATAATAATATATTCAATATTATTATAAGTCAAATCTTAATTAATACATTTTGATTAATTTAGCAAAAATTAAAAGCCTAGAAAATATTCTAAGCCTTTATAAGTTTAATATTAATAATTTGTTTAAATAAATGGATTGTAAAATCTTCCATTATTAGCTTTAGTTGCTAATATAGATAAAATTAATAATACCATAGCAATTATAATTGTTATATAATCGCCTTTTTTAAATTCTCTTTCGTTGTACCAAGTACGCTTTTTATTTTTACCAAAAGCTCTTAACTCCATTGCTGAACTTATAGTTTCTATTCTTTCTAAGCTTGAAAATATTAATGGCATTAATATTGAAGCTGAATTCTTAATTCTTTTACTTAACTTTTCTTTTTTAGACATATCTATTCCTCTAGCTTGTTGAGCAAAAGATATTTCTTGATAATCTTTTTGAACATCTGGAATGTATCTTAAAGCTATAGAAACAGAATATGCTATTTTATATTTAACACCAATTTTATTTAAAGAAGCTGCAAACTCACTTGGATTAGTTGCAACAATAAATAATAATGCCATTGGTATTATTGAAAAGTATTTTATTGTTATATTAAATTGATAAAATAACTGTTCTAATGTCACTGTATAAGGTCCAGCAATTTTAAATAATTCTGTTCTACTTCCATAAATTTGAACTCCTTCATAAGGAGAAAAAATAAAAATTGCTATATTATTTAATAATAAAAATATTAATATAAAATAAAGTACAAATGATATTTGTTTAAACTCTACTTTTGATATTTTAAAAACAACTACGCTTAAAAAAAACATAAAAATAAGCAATCTCGTATCATATGTTATCATAGATGCTACTGCCCATATTATAAACGCAATTAACTTTGTTGCACCTGTTAATTTATGAATAGGCGAATCTATATTAGAATACTCTAACATTTTACTCATCTGTCCTAATCCTCCTGTCATAATCTATAAACTTCTTAACAAAACTTCTTGGATCTTCTACTCCAGATTTTATCGCTAAGTCATATAAAGATGTCTCTTTTAAATTAGCTTTCAAAATAACATCTTTATCAGTTATTACATTTGTAGCAATATCATCACATAATTTTAGACCATCTGAAAATACTATAGCTCTATTTGTATATTCTAACATCAAGTGCATATCATGAGTTATCATAATAATTGTAACACCTTTTTCATTTAACTCTTTTAAAAACTCCATTATCTCTGTATAATGTCTAAAATCTTGTCCTGCTGTTGGTTCATCTAAAATAATTATTTCAGGATTTAATACTAAAATTGAAGCTATTGTTACACGCTTTTTTTGTCCAAAACTAAGAGCTGAAATTGGCCAATTACGGAATTCATATAATCCACAAATTTTTAAAGTTTCAAATACTCTTTCCTTAATTTCTTCTTCATTTACCCCTCTTACTCTAAGACCTAATGCAACTTCATCAAATATCATAGTCTTAGATATCATTTGATTTGGATTTTGCATTACCATACCAATTTTATCTGCACGTTCTTTAATAGTATCATTAATTAAATTTCTTCCATTAAAAAGTATTTCACCTTCATTAGGTTTATAAAAGCCACATATTAGTTTTGATATTGTAGATTTACCCGCTCCATTTTTACCAACTATACTAATCATTTCACCTTTTTTTACTTTAAAAGAAATTCCCTTTAATATCTCTCTATTTTTATCATATCCAAATTTAATATTCTTCAATTCTAATATAGTTTGATTATCAATATTATTATTTTCTTCCACAGTATCATTGTACCAATTTTTAAGTTTATACTTACATTCATCTATATTTAATTTATTTATATGCTGTGGATTTATGTCTGAAGTAACATCACATCCTGCATATCTTAACGCTGTTATATAAAGAGGTTCACGAATCCCTACTTTAGATAATATATTGGAACTTAATAATTCTTTAGGATTCATATCAGCAATTATACATCCATTATCTACAACTATTATTCTATCTACATCACAATGCAATACGTCTTCTAATCTATGCTCTATAATAACTATAGTTTTATTAGTTTCCTTTTGAATTTTATCTATTAATTCAATTGCACTCTTTCCAGTAGCCGGATCTAAATTAGCAAGTGGTTCATCAAATAAAAGTATATCTACATCACCAACCATAACCCCCGCTAATGTTACACGTTGTTTTTGTCCTCCTGATAAACTATGAGGTGCTATATCTAAATGATTATCTATATCAACAATTTCAGATGCTATCTTAACTCTTTCCTTCATCTCCTCTTGTTTAACACATTCATTTTCTAGCTTAAAAGCAATATCTTCAGCTACAGTTAATCCAATAAACTGATTATCTGGATCCTGAAGTACAGTACCTACTGAATTTGAAAGTTCAAAAATACTCATATCCTTAGTTTCTTTTCCCTTTATTTTTAAACTTCCTGAAATATTACCCTTATAGGAAAATGGAATTAAGCCATTTATACAATTTGAAATTGTACTTTTCCCAGATCCTGACGGACCAACAATAAGAACTTTTTCACCTTCATATATATTTAAATTTATATTATTCAATGTTGGCTTTGCTTGAGCTCTGTATTGGAAGGTAAAGTTAATGAACTCAATTACAGGTTTTTTCATAGCAAATCTCCCTTTACAAATAAAATATAATTTTGAAACTTTGTCTCCGATTTAAAATATTACTACATTTTTTGCAATATGTATATAAAAAAATACTAGAAACCTAAAGCCTCCAGTATTTTTATATATTACTCTCTGTCTAAGCTTCCTTTTTTAACTCTAGTTTTTGCATAAGTATTAACTAAAATAGTTCCTAATACTCCAACAGTAATCGAGTTAGAAATTGCAGCTACTACGCCTTGTAAGTAAACCTTATTAGCTGGTTCTGAATAGATAAATACATCTAATGTAGGTGCAATCAAAAGCCATGCAATCATATTAGCAATTATTTGATATCCATTAAATAGAATAATCTCTTTCTTTTCAAATTCACCTTCATTAACCTTCAATTTTTTCCAAGCTAATCCTAATATAAGTCCAACCACAGATGAAGCTATAATCCAGCTAAACCAAGGTGATCCATAGAATACTAAATCCTTTAATGCATGTCCTATAAACCCTATAGATAATCCTGCTATTGGTCCATATAAAACTGCCATTAATGCTAAAAATGCATAGCTTGTTTCTATATTAGTATTTGGTATACCTGTAGGGATTGATCCAAAACGACCTAATATCATAAATACAGCTGCACCTATTCCTATTGCAACTATTGTTTTAATAGATAAATTTCTTTCCATTATAATTCCTCCATATATAATAATCTTTTACATTAATATTATAATTTATTTTTACTCATATACAAGTCTTGGAGCCTTTCTTATTGATATTATCCAGTTAGTACCAGTTTGTATATTATAAGCTCTTGAAAATGAACCTTGATTTATAGCAACAGCTAAGTTATCTAAAGAATTGACATAAACTAAGGTTTCTCCTACATGAACATCAGCAAAAGATTTTGCATAAACCATTATATTTCTATAAACTTCTCTTTTGTTATTCTTAATAGATACTTCTACTTTATCACCATAGCTAATACCTAAGCTAATAAATAATTTTCTTGGAATATTGGTCCATAAGCTTCCAAACCTAACATCTAGAACATCTATAGTTCCTGCTACTAAATCTTTATCTTTTTTAGCTTCTATAACTGGTAATTCAATAATTTCTTCAATTGGTATTTTAGGTCCAACTTCTTCAAATCCTATAACACCAGATGCAAGCCTTGCTCCTGTATATGCGTATATGTCTCTTCCATGAAAAGTATATGATGCTCCTGAATTAGGTAGTCTATTAATAGTTTCATCAATTTCTCTTGCCTCTACTATTCCACACATACGTTTTATGTGTGTAAGAGTTCCATTATCTGGAGTAATTATATATTGTCCCGTTGCAGTTTTTACTCCTACACTTTTTCTATTAGTACCAACCCCAGGATCGACAACAGATACAAATACAGTTTCTTTTGGCCAATATACTGTAGTTTGTATTAATCTATAAGATGCCTCCCATATATTATATTGTGGTATTTCATGAGTTAAATTAAATATTTGTAATGATCTATCTACTGAATATGCAACACCATACATAGCACTTACAGCACCGTCAGCTATTCCAAAATCTGATTGAAAAACTAGAGCATTCTTCATTAATACTCCTCCTTTTTTAATTACTATATAAAAAGTATATAACACGAATATTATTAAAGTCAACATTTTTTACGTTCGTAATTTGTCGAAGTAATTATTAATTTAAAACTGAAATTTTCATACATTATTAAAGAGCCCGTTTGCACAAGCTCTTCCTTAAAAGTTATTTAACTTTTAAATTATACTTTTTATCTTTTTCTAAAAAAATTTATATTCATATAATATTTTATTGCTTAATTCCTTCAAAAATTCTCTCTTTAATCTTGAGCTTATCAAAAGCATATGCAACTAATATAAATATAATACTATTTACTATTGGCTGTATAATTTCTAAATATAAACTTGCAAGAGGTGCTATGAAATTCCAAGAAATAATAGCCCCTGCTAAATAATAACCAAAACACCCTATAAAACCAGCTAAAACTAGTGCTATACTATTTCTTTTACAAAGTAACTTATCTGATTTAGATGTAAAAAACAACACCATAGTTGGCTTTATTATTATAGTTGGTATTACCCACAGCATTCCACCTGCTAATGTATCTGCAAGTCCTGCTCCTATACCTGCTGCAAGCATTGCATAGGGTGTAGGTAAAAGTACAGCTGCTAAATATATAAACGTATCTCCTAAATGAATATACCCTCCATTAAATCCAGTTGGTATTCTAGGAATAAAATTAATAGCTGTACATATTATCCCTGCAAAAAATGCCGTAATCACAATATTTTTAATTTTATTATTTGTGTTCATTAATTAAAAACAACTCCTTTAAAAATAACTCAAACATAATTCCTTCTCTTGTATCTGTATTAAACTTAGATGTATATTCTATAGTTTTATAAATAAATTCAGTTGCTTTTTCTACGGAATAATTTAAATCATGTCCATTTAAAATAAGCCCTATAACTATTGAAGTAAATATATCTCCTGTTCCACTATAAGATTTATTATTAAAATCACTTTCTACCTTAAAAAAACTTTTTTCTTCATTGTCATAAGCAAAATTAACTACTTTATTTTCTCTTATAATACCTGTTATTATTACCTTTTCAGGCCCCATAGAAGATATCTTTTTAGCTATATCAAGAATTTTTTCATCATTATAATTCTTACTATATTCTTCTTCAGTTAAGATACATGCTTCTGTTAAATTTGGTGTAACTATATCTGCAATTGAAACTAAATTTTTCATTTTGTTACACATTTCTTTTGTAAAGGTACTATAAGCCTTTCCATTATCCCCCATAACAGGATCCACAACAATTAACGCTTCTTCTCTTTCTTTTATAAAATCTAACACTATATCTATTTGCTTTTCAGAACCTAAAAAACCACTATATATACATTCAAAATCCATCCCTAAGTTGTCCCATGATTTTTTATACTTTATCATCTCGTCAGTAATATCTAAAAAAGTAAAATTATCAAATCCAGTATGACAGGATAGTACTGCTGTTGGGAAAGGACAACATTGAACTCCAAGTGTAGATAAAACAGGTATTGACACAGTTAAAGAACATCTCCCAACTCCAGATAAATCATTAATTGTTGCTACTTTCTTAATATTATTCATAAGTGCACCTACTTCTATAATCTATTTTCATTTTAATAATAATCCAACTTTTACAATTTGTCTATTGTACCGATACATTTTACAATACTTATCTTAAACTAATTTCCTCAAAGAATAAAAAAATAGATAAACATTATATTCCTTGCTCCGTCGCATGCGATCAAATCAACTTGCTATGATATTTTAACATTTCAAAACTGAAGAAAGGGAATTATAAATCTTATTAAAATAATAAAATTTATAATTCCCTAAAAATAATTTAATTATTAACTTTTATTTTATTTATATAACTGAACTTTAAAGCTCCATAGCTAGACTTAATATCTTATTGCTTCTATTAATAAAATTATCCATTTCTTCCGAACTTAACTCTTTATTAGAAAGCAACGCAATATCTACTATATAATTACACATTAATTCAACTTTATCTTTATTTTCTTCTAAATTTATTTGTGATAATTTTTTAATTATAGAATTATTATTATTTACCACTAAAGTTTTTTCTTCACTAAACATATTTGGCATATCCATTCCACCAAACATCTTGCTCATTTCAGCCATTCTTCTAGATTGCTCTGAAACTAATATCATAGCTGGAGTTTCTGAGTTTCTAAGACTCTCAACCTTAACTTCATTAATTCCATTAGAAGCTAAATCCTTAAATAAAGATTGTACCTTATCATTTATGTCTTTTAAATCCTCATTACTATCACTTTTTAATATTTCAGAAATATCAGAGTCTATTCTTGCAAAAGTTACTCCTGATTCTTTAGCTTCTAAAAAGCTTATAAAATGATTATCTAAAGAACAATCTAATACCAATGCATCTAGACTTGCTTCCTTAAACATTTTAATATATTGTGATTGTTGTTTTTCATCAGTTACGTAGAATACCTTATTTTCATGCTTTTCTTTGTTTTCTTCAAGATATTCATTTAAAGTTATATACTCTCCATTTAATCTTTTGAAAATTATTATATCTTTAATTTTTTCGTAGAAGCTTTCATCTCTTAAGCAACCATACTTAATAAATATTTGTATATCCTTCCAGAAACTATTAAAGTTTTCTCTTTCATTTTTATAAAGGCTAACTAATTTATCTGCCACTTTCTTAACTATATGTTTAGAAATCTTCATTACATCTTTATCTTTTTGAAGGAAACTTCTTGAAACATTTAGAGGTAGATCAGGACAATCTATTGTTCCCTTTAATAATAGAAGGAATTCTGGTATAACCTCTTTAATATTATCAGCAACAAATACTTGATTATTATAAAGTTTTACTTGGCCTTCTGTTGCCTCTAATTCATGCTTTAATTTAGGGAAATATAATATTCCTTTTAGGTTAAATGGATAATCAACATTTAAATGTATCCAAAATAGAGGATCATTAAAATCTAAGAATACTTTTTTATAGAACTCTTTATATTCTTCATCAGTACAATCCTTTGGAGATTTCATCCATAATGGAGTTGTATCATTTAAAGGCTTTTTATCCTCTTCCTTTTCTTCTTTCCCCTCTTCTTCTAAATATATTTCTATAGGTAAGAAAGAACAATATTTTTCTATAACTTCTCTAACCTTAAAAGCTTCTAAAAATTCTTTACTATCTTCATCAACAAATAAAGTTATAGTAGTTCCTCTGCTATCTTTAGTTGATGGAGATATTTCATATTCAGTCCCTCCATCACATACCCAAGTTACAGCTTCTGAGCCATCTATATAAGATAATGTATCAATTTGAACCCTTTTAGCAACCATAAAAGCTGAATAAAAACCAAGTCCAAAGTGCCCTATTATATCCTTATCTTCACCAATCTTATCTTTATATTTGTTAATAAAATCTTCTGCTCCAGAAAAAGCAACTTGATTGATGTATTTCTTTACTTCTTCCTCAGTCATTCCTATTCCGTTATCACTAAACTTCAAAGTTCCCTTTTCTTTATTAACAGATACTATAACCTTATAAATTTGATTTCCTTGTAAATTAGCTTCACCTAAGCTTTGTAATCTTTTTAATTTACTTATTGCATCACAACCATTACTAATAAGTTCTCTTATAAAAATATCTTTGTCTGAATAAAGCCATTTTTTAATAATTGGAAAAATATTCTCAGTATGAATTGAGATATTACCTTTATTTTTATCCATAAATAATCACTCCTCTTACATTAAATAATTTTAGATAAACTACTATATCATGTCAATATTTACTAAGTTTTAAATTCGTTCATTTAAGTTTTTTTCCATAATTTAAAGTTAATAAATTTACAATTCTTTAATAAAACCTCTAATTATCAACTACTTTAATCTTATTATTCTTTACACCAATTACATTTAAGCCATTATTAATATAATCATTAATTATTTCTATAATTTCACAACTTATTTTTTCTCCAGGACAAACTATTGGAATCCCTGGTGGATAAGGAACTATAAAGTCTTTTGATATTTTATTAATAGCTTCATTTAAATTTATATGAATATGATTTAAATTAAATATCTCATAAGGCTCTAAGTACTTTTCAGGGTATGAACTCTTAAATTCAATTGTACTTTCATTATCTTTTATTATATTTAAATCAAGTTCACTTACAGCCAAATATACTTTTTCAAAATCCTCTATAGTATTTGATGGAGATAAAATTAAAACTACTCCTTTACTAAAACTCATTTCTGATTGAATGTTTTTCTCTCTTAAATAATCTAAAAGCTTATGGCCACTAAAACCATCCTTAACTATCATTAAATATCTACTTTGATCAATTGTATACTTACTTTTTAAATTTTTCTCACTAACTATATAAACTTTATTTAATAAATTTATTTTTTCCCTATATTTTTCAGCCACTTCAATTAATCTTTTATAATCCTCTTTTGCATAATTATCTAAATAATATCTAGCATAATCTAACGATGCCATAATTAAATAAGATGGTGAAGTTGTCATAAATACCCTTAAGTAAAATTCAATATTACTTTCATTTTCATTTACTAATAAATAAGCTCCTTGAGTAAGGCTTGGAAGAGTTTTATGGGCACTAACTACCACATAATCCCCTAGTTTAGCCATAGATTTAGGTAGTCTTTCATTAAATCCAAAATGCGCTCCATGAGCACTATCTATAATAATCTTTATTCCTCTATCTTTTAATTTCTTTATTATCTCTTCTATATCACTAGAAATTCCAAAATAATTTGGTGAAGTCAATATAATCCCCTTAGGATTTTTAGCTTTATTTAAAGCTTTAAGTATTTCTTTCTCTCCAGGTGGTAAAAATATCCCTATCTCCTTATCTATTACAGGTTCAATATAAACTACCTTTAATTTTCTTAAGATAAGTCCATTATAAATTGACTTATGACAATTTCTTTCAACTAACACCTCATCCCCCTCATTAAAGGCTGAAAATATGGCAGCTAGATTCCCACCTGAACTACCATTAACTAAAAAATAGGCCTTTTTAACTTTATATGTTTTAGCCAAAAGCTCTTGTGCTTCCTTTATTATTCCTTCTGGATTATGGAGATTATCTAACGGGTCTACTTCTGTTATATCTAAATCTCCTAAACTATCCTTAAAAACTTTTCCTAATTTATCTCTTATAAAAGCTTTACCACTTTTATTTCCAGGCATTGATAAAATTAAATTTTCTTCATTCTTATATCTTAATAATTCCTCTAATAATGGCGCCTTATTCATCATTTCTCCTCTTTAATTTGTTATTATTTCTATAGATTTATTACTTAATACTTTTTTAGCAGAATTTAAAATATCTTCACTTGTTATCTCTTCAAGATTATCTAATTCTTCATCATAAATTTTATAATTACCAAACATAGTACTGTAAGTAGATAACTCCTTTGCAAGGATTATATTTTGTTCTTCTCTAAATAGTCTTTTTAATTTTATACTCTTAATATATCTATTTTTTTCTTCATTTTTTATAATAACTTTATTATCTAAAACTTTATTTATAGCTTCATCAATTAAATTTAACGCCTTATCTAATTTGCCTTTTGATGTACTGAAGTTTATCTTATAGAGTTTTATATACTTTTCATAAGCTATCTTAGTTAATACATCATAAACAAGACCATTTTTTGTTCTTAAAACATCAAATAAAACAGAATTTACTCCCTCTCCAAAATATTCATTGAAAATTTTAAAAGCCTTCATCTCATTAATATTTAATGTATCTATTGGAAATATAATTTCTACTTTACATCCATTAGTACCTTCTTTAATATTCCTATAAACTCCAAAATTATCCTTATCATAAATTATATCTTTTTGATATGGAGTATTGCTACTTTCCCAAGTTTCAAAATATTTTTCAACTATATTTTTTATTATTTCAAAATCTAATGAAGATATTACAGCTATTGATACATTTTGCGGAATATAATTTTCATTGTAAAAAGCTTTTATATCATTTAAAGTTATTTTTTCTAAATCATTAAATCTTCCTATTATAGGATATTTTATTCTTCTTTTCTCAAAACTATTTAAAAATAATTTATCTTCACAGAATTGTTCAAGCTCCTCATCCCACTCTCTTAATTCTTCTTTTATTACATCCATTTCTTCTTTAAATCCCTCTTCTTTAAAAGTAGGGTTTATAATTATATCTGAAAATATTTCTATAGCCTTTTCAAAGTCTTCTCCAAGCATTGTTCCATAATAAATTACATAAGGATAATTAGTCATAGCATTTTGAAATCCAAATATACTACTCAATTCTTTATTTATTTCATCTTCACTTCTTTTTTTAGTACCTTTATAAACCATATGTTCCGTAGCATGAGCTAACCCCATAAGATTTTTTTCTTTGCACGCTCCTGCATCAACAGAAATTGAAATCGACGTAAGCTTAGAGATTGTTTTTTTATAAATTAACTTTATCCCATTATTTAATAATACTTCCATTGCTACCTCCATCTATTTTATAATCCTATTTTAATATTTTTATTATAAAATGTAAAAATAAAAAAGAGATAAACATTATATTCCTTGCTCCGTCGCATACGCTCAAAGTCAATCTCATACAATGTTTATCTCTTTGCAAAGTGAAGGAAGGAAATTATAAAAGAGCTGCCATTAAGACAGCTCAGCTTTATTCTGCTTTTAAAGCAATAGCACACTCTATTCTCTTCTTTTGCATCTTACATCCTATTTCGTAAGGTATATTCATGTCGCCATTAAAGCTAACATTGTTTGCTTGGCAACCTCCACTACAATAGAATCTTGCCCAGCACTCTCTACATTTTGGCTTATTATATATATGAGCTTTTTTGAACTTCTTTCCAAGTTCTGAATTATATGTATCATCATATATAGTTCCAAGCTTAAATTCTTCTTTTCCTACAAATTGATGACAAGGATATACTTCACCTTGAGGTGTTATTGCAACATATTCAAATCCTGCACCACAACCTGAAATTCTCTTATATACACATGGTCCACCATTTAAATCTACATTAAAGTGATAGAAGTTATATTCGCCCTTCTTTTCTCTCTTTCTTCTTGCCATATCTTCATATAGCTTATCGTAATTTTCCATTATCTTTGGTAAATCTTCTTCTCTTAAAGCAAGAGGATGTCCATCTTCAAGTACAACTGGTTCAATAGATACTTCATCAAAACCTTCATTTACCATAGCCATTACATCTTCAAAGAAATCAGTATTTGCTCTAGTAAATGTACCTCTTACATAGTATGTTTTACCAGGAGTTCTCTTTTCAATCATCTTCTTTATGTTAGGTAGTATATCATCATAAGAACCTGTTCCATTAACTTTAATTCTTACATTATCATTAACAGATTTTCTTCCATCTAATGAAAGAATTATGTTTCCAAGCTCCTTGTCCATAAAGTCCATCATATCATCATTTAGAAGTGTTGCATTAGTTGTCATAGTAAATCTAATATTCTTATTCCACTTCTTTTCATTTTCTCTAGCATACTGTACTATTTCTTTTACAGTATCCATTATCATAGTTGGTTCTCCACCAAATAAATCTATTTCAATATTTCTTCTTGGACCACTTCTTTTTACAACATAATCAATTGCCTTTTTAGCAGTTTCTATGGACATAACACCTTTATGTCCATTGTATTCTCCTTCATCAGCAAAGCAATATTTACATCTTAAATTACATGCATGAATTATATTTAAACAAACTGCCTTAATATAATCTCTATCATCCATGGAACCATGAGCTATATCTTCATATCTATCTTCTGAATATAGCATTCCTTCTTTTATAAGTTCTTGTATTTCATCATAAGCTTCTCTTATAGTATTTTCATCATATTTATGTGATAAAAGTTTTATTGTTTCTTCTTTATCTTTCATTCCATTATCATGCACTAAATCATATACAAGCTCATCTACTATATGAACAGCTCCTGTATTTACATCTAATACAAAATAATTTTCACCTTGTTTAAATTTGTGTATTAAAGACATCTTAATCCCTCCAAAAGCTATTTAACTAAAAAGTAAGCAGCAACTCATCGTTGCCGCTTTCTTTTAAATTAGTTTTCACACTCTAAGTTTGCAACTGTACATGAAGTTTTGCAAGCTGATTGACATGAGTTAGCACATTCTTTACAACCTGGTTTTACTAAGCTGTTTTTGATGTTAGTTTTGTTGATTGTTTTGATATGTTTCATGATCATACTCCCCCATTTTTTCAAAATACTCCAAGATTATATCATAAAAATTTTAGTTATAAAAGATTAAATTTATAAATTTGGTTAATTTCCTATTATATAACCACTATTTTCTTATTATATATCCACTTTATAGTTTAATATCCAATTTAATATTTATATGGATTAAACTACATTAATTTCTTTTAAAATATATATTGAATTTTTTATATGTTTTGTTATTATATATTTATACTTTAGTAGTTTCCAAGAGGAATGAAAAAGTTAATTACAGATTATTCTGGGGAGTGATTTTGGCAAATCACTCTTTTTTTTTATTATATATAAAGAAAAGGAGATGTATACCACTTAAAATAATATACATCTCCTTTTACTTTTAATATTTATTATTCATCCCAACCTTCTGGGAATTCAGCATTGTGGTAAACTTCTTGAACGTCATCATCATCTTCAAGTAAATCTAACATTTTTTGGAACTTCTTAGCATCATCTTCATTTAATTCAGTATATGTATCTGGAATCATTTTTACTGCTGCTTCTAAGAATTCTAATCCTTCTGCTTCTAAAGCTTCTCTTACTGTACCGAAGTCTTCTGGAGTAGTTGTTATTATAAATACTTCTTCTTCTGATGCAAAATCTTCTGCTCCTGCATCTAATGCAAGCATCATTATTTCATCTTCATCCTTATCTTCTTTTTCAATAACAATTTCTCCTTTTTCTTGGAACATAAAGCCTACACAACCTGTAGCTCCCATATTTCCACCGCCTTTAGTGAAGGCACTTCTTACGTTTCCTGCTGATCTATTTTTATTATCTGTTAATGTTTCTACTATTACTGCAACTCCTGATGGACCATAACCTTCATAAACTATTTTTTCATAGTCTACTCCCGAAAGTTCACCTGAAGCTTTTTTAATTAATCTAGTTATTGTATCATTTGGCATATTATTAGCCTTCGCTTTAGCAATTACATCTCTTAATTTCGGGTTTGTGTCGGGAACAGGACCACCATTTTTAACTGCTATAATAATTTCTTTACCTAACTTTGTAAAAATCTTTCCTCTTTTTGCATCTGCTTTACCTTTTTTATTTTGTATATTATGCCATTTTGAATGTCCTGACATTTTTATTCCTCCCAACATTAATTAAAATTTATAAATACAGTGAAAATTATATCACAATTATTTTTCCCTTACAAATTTTCTTAAATCAATTTATAAAGTCTATTTTCTTCTTTAAAGTAAATATCCTCATCACTTTTATTAATAATTATCTTTCCATTAGATATTTCAATAGCCTTTTTTTCAATTTCTTTTGCTAATTCTAATTCAGCTAATAAGTTTACTACAACTTTATCTGTGTACTCCGTTTCTTCAATATGCCAATTATTTTCATTACAAGTATATTGAATTTTACCTAGCATATCATATTCCATTTCTAGAGATACTTTAACACCTCTTACTTTCTCTACTATTCCTCCTGCTTTTAAAGCAACAGAGGCTCCTTTTGTATATGCTCTTGTAAGTCCACCTGCTCCAAGTAGTATTCCTCCAAAGTATCTAGTTACTACAATGGCACAATCAGTTATATTACTTTTTTTCATAACTTCTAATATAGGAATTCCAGCAGTTCCTTGTGGTTCTCCATCATCACTATATCTTTGAATCCCCATATTTTCTCCAATTATATAAGCAAAGCAATTATGTGTTGCCTGCTTATGCATATTTTTTATTTCATTTACAAACGCTTTTGCTTCTTCTTCCGTTTCACATCTTTTTGCATATCCTATAAATTCTGATTTTTTCTCAATAAATTTATCTTCCCCAAAATTTCTTATAGTAACATAACTCATTTAAGTTCCTCCTTTATTAACTCTATGCCTTTTATTATCTTTTCTTTGCTTGCTTGTGAGAAACTAATTCTAAAAAATTCTTCTCCACTAATTGAATCTCTAAAGAATATTACTCCTGGAGTAATATAAAGATTTTTTTCCTTTAATTTATAAAATAGTTCTTTTGATGTGATATCCTTATTCTTTATCTCTAAATTTATATACAATCCTCCTAAAGGATCTATATAATTTACATTATCACCAAGCTCCCTATTTATTAATTCTTTCATTAATAAATACTTTTCCTTATATATATTTTTTTGATACTCTATATTTTTCTTCCAAAAACCTTCACTTATATACAATTCTAAAGCTCTTTGCATAAGACTTGAAGTTGCAATATCAGTGTTTATTTTGGATCTTTGAATACTTTCTGTAAAAGAAGAAGGTGTAATCATATATCCAAGCCTTATTCCAGGTAAAAATACCTTTGAAAAACTTTTTATATAAATTACTCTTTCATATTTATCTAAACTTTTTAAAGGCTCGTGTCTTATATCTTCACTATATATAAGTTCAGATAAATAATCATCTTCAATAATATAAAAATCATATTTATTAGCTAGCTCTAATAATTTAAGTTTCTTCTCTAGACTATAACTTATACCTGTTGGATTATGAAAATAACTCATAGTATAAAAACATCTTATGTTGTTCTTTTTTAATATTTCTTCAAAAGCTATTAAATTTATACCATCCTTTTCTAGCTCCACTTCAAATATATTAGCTCTTCTCCATTTAAATACAGATATAGCTCCACCATAAGTTGGTTTTTCTACTATTACATTATCATTTATATTTACAATTGCCTTGGCAGCAATATCGATTCCTTGTTGTGCACCTGAAACTATAAGTATATTATTTAAATCTATCTTATTTTCCCAAAATGAATTATTTATTGTTTTTCTTAAATTTTCATATCCAAGAGATTCTTTTATTATTAATGCATTAGCCCCATCTCTATCTAGAACCTTATTAATTACATTTTTAAAATCATCCATAGGAAAGTACACATCTGAATTTGTTTCTCCTGTAAAGTCTATAATTTTTTCAAAATCATCAGATGATAAATTTTTAAATATTTTTGAATATTCCCTATTAAAAGATGAAATAGATTCTTTTCTTTTTGCATATGTTCCAGAGCCAACCTTTTGGTAGGCATAACCATCTGTCTGTAGCTTTTTATAAGCATTTACTA
Organism: Clostridium gallinarum; assembly: GCF_014836325.1. Taxonomy (GTDB): domain Bacteria; phylum Bacillota; class Clostridia; order Clostridiales; family Clostridiaceae; genus Clostridium; species Clostridium gallinarum. The sequence goes on along the minus strand of NZ_JACSQZ010000035.1, from coordinate 17,434 downwards.
TAGTAACTTTATTCACTTCTAAATTACTAGATAATTCCCTTATTGTAGGTAACTTTTCACCATCTTTAATTTTCTTACTATCTATTAACTGTTTTAAATGATTCGCAATTTCAATATATTTAGGAATATCTTCTTTAAAATATATGTCATAAATTTTACTCATAAATCCCCCAATTATTTTTTATAGCTATAAACATTTTCCATAGCTAATAAACTCCCTTTTGAATCTCTAAATTCTCTTTTTTCCTTATTTATAATATTAATTTCATAAAGAATCTTTAAAACTTCTTCTATTTTTATCTTAAAATTTTTGAAATATGGATCAAGTTTTATTTCATGTGAACTTAAAGGTTTATCTTGATTTTTAATAAATGAAATCAAATCTTTAGTTATTTTTTCCATATTATATTCTAAATAAATCTCCATATATTTTATTAAATCCTTTATACTTTCATCGCTAACATCGCTATAAAGCAATTTTTTAACTCTATCATTAAGATCATCATTAAAATTACATGCCATTGTTAGGGAATCTTTTGTTACATTGTATCCATTTATACTTAAATAAATCATAGAGAAATTATTAAGTGCTCTTATTAGAAGCTCATGTGCTGTGTATCTACTACCTTTGCTTAAGTACTTTTTACATATCCCAACTTCTTTAAGAAAATTTCCTAAGTAAACTAAATTCCATCTTCCCTTATCTGAATCAATCATATAAATTATTTTTTGATATAATTCTGTTATTTCACTATCTATAGAATAAATTAATCTTGATGAAATTAAATAGTCTTTAATTAAATTTATCTTTCCTGATTCATTATAGTAATTCTTAAAAGATTCTTTACTTAAAAATTTTATATGTACTGGTATTTCTAAAACTTCCGAATATACATCCCTAATCTCATCGAAATCATCTTTATAAATTGCAAATAAATCTATATTAGATCCTTCCCATAAATCACCACTAACCATACTCCCAAAAACAAATATTGAAAGGATATTAGTATTTTTCTTAAGTATTTCTGTTATTTCTTTATAGGCATTTTGATAATCTACAACTGATTTTGCCATATGATTCCCCCTATTCATCCCATTGTATCATTACAATTATTATATAGAATATATATAAAAACTGCAATAAAGTGTAACCTTCATTGCAGTTTTAACATTAAAGCATATTTATTTTAATATATTTACAACAAATTCTTTAGTTTTATTATATATTTCATCATCAACTTCTACTAACATATAAGTACCATTATCTTTATAATCTTCTTCTAATACTCTTCCATTTCTATGAAGATATGAATTTATATCACTTCTATCATAGGATATTAAATATTCACATTTTTTCATTTTATAAGGTAATTTTTCTTCTATTAAATCTAATAATCCATCTAGATTCTTACCTTCCTTAGCTGATATTTCTATTACTAAATAATCAGTGCAAGCTTCTCTTATGCTTTCTAAGTTTTCTAAACTCGCCTTATCAATTTTATTTAAAACTAAAATTGTTTCTTTATCCTTTGCACCTAATTCCAAAAGAACCTCTTCTACTGCTTTTATTTGATCTAATGCATATTCACTAGATGCATCTACTACATGACATAAAAGATCTGAGTAAATAACTTCTTCTAAAGTTGATTTAAATGCTTCAACTAAATCATGTGGTAGTTTTCTTACAAATCCAACTGTATCTGTTATAGTTACTACTCCCTTATTTTTAAGCACAATAGATCTTGTAGTTATATCTAAAGTTGCAAAAAGCATATCTGCTTCAAAAACTTTTTCCTTTCCTTGAACTTCCTTTTGGGCTGCTAAATCACATAAACTATTTCTAAGGGTAGATTTACCAGCGTTAGTGTATCCTACAAGAGAAACCTTTGGAATGCTTTCCTTATTTCTTTTTTCTCTTTGAACTTCTCTATTTTTCTTTATTTTTTTAAGCTCATCATTTAAGTCATAAATAGTTTCTTTTATATGTCTTCTATCAGTTTCTAATTTCTTTTCCCCGGGTCCTCTAGTTCCAATACCACCACCTGTTCTTGAAAGCATAGTTCCAAGACCTTGAAGTCTACTCATTCTATATTTTAACTGAGCAAGCTCTACTTGAATTTTAGATTCCTTACTTCTAGCTCTTCTTGCAAAAATCTCTAATATTAAAGTTGTTCTATCTATTACTTTAGCCCCAAGAGCTGCTTCTAAGTTTCTTACTTGAGAACCTGAAAGTTCATCATCAAAAATAACTAAATTAGCATGCTTTGTTTGCCTTAAAGAAGCAATTTCTAAAACCTTACCCTTTCCTATATAAAAGGCTGGATCTACTTTGCTCCTACTTTGGTATACAGAATCTAAAACAGGTATATCGCAAGCTTTAGTAAGTTCTTTAAGTTCTTCTAAACTTTCCTTACTATCTGAACCAACTAAAATTGCCTTTTCACCTTCCTCTTCTATAACTTCTCTCTCTTTTATTAAGCCTTCTATATGTTGTATCTTATCTAATATATTAATGGAAAGTAACTTTTCTAAAGATAAATTTAGACTTTCTTCATAGTCTAACAAATCATTAGTTATTGTAATCATTCCTAATGAGTAGTCAGTTATATTTCCATTATATACACCGATTGCTACAATAGCATCTAGCTTCAATTTTAATAAAGCCGATACATCTAAGGCTGAAAGATTAGAAAATCCATTAGGATGTGTATGAATTACTCTTACACCAGACAATCTCTTTTCTCTTATATCTATCATTCCAATTTCTACTGATGTAGAATCTCCAATAGCAACTGAAACAACCTTACCTCTTCTATCTATAGCAACACTTATTTCTCTTTCTATTATAGAAGATATTCTAGAAATGATATTTATTATTTCTTCACTACAAACCTCATCTTTTAAAACCTTTATCCTATAAAGATTTTCAAGTTCTTCAATATATGATTTTTTTATTCCATCTATGTTTCCATATATCATTAAAGATCACCTACTTTTTTATATTATTTAATCCTTTACTTTCTATTAATTATGTTTATATTATAAGCTATTGTCAAGCACTAATAAGATTGCAATGCAATCTTAAATGAAAAGTGTAGAATGAATAATGTAAAATTAAGGTTGTTTTGCACAGCAAAACTTAAACTTAATTTGTGCAAAGCACTTTTTAGTTAAAAATCCGGAGTAGTTTTTTCATTAATTCTACATTCTTAATTTTTCATTATAAAAATGCTAGCATTTTTAAACTAATGTTGCAAATATTATAGAAAATATGTAGTATAATATAATATACAGTTTATTAAAGCTGCACTTTTATTTAGGAGGTTTTATTTAAATGGAAGATAAAAAAAGAAATATTCTTTTTACAGAAGAACAAATTAAAAATAGAATAAAAGATCTTGGTAAAGAAATTACTGAAGATTACAAAGATAAAAAGCTTTATGTTCTACCTTTACTTAGAGGAAGTTTTGTTTTTGGAGCTGATTTATTTAGGGCATTAGATTGTAAAGCTAAGGTTGGTTTTATGACTACTTCAAGTTATGGTCATAGTGAAGAAAGCACTGGCGAAGTTAAAGTTGTTAACGATATTCCTGATAATATTGAAGGATGGGATGTTCTTATAGTTGATGATATAATTGATACTGGATATACAATGGAATTCGTTATTGATTATGTAAAGAAACGTGGTGCTAGATCTGTAAAGACTTGTACATTATTAGATAAACCTTCTAGAAGAAAGGTAGATTTAAAACCAGATTATTGTTGTTTTGAAATAGAAGATTTATTTGTAGTAGGATATGGTCTTGACTATGAAAGCTTCTATAGAAATGTTCCTTATGTTTTTAACTGGGAAAACTCAGATAAGTAATATTTAATAAAGATTATTATTGTAATTATAAATAATAATTTGAATAACTTAAAACTCCCTTTCGGGAGTTTTTTATTTTCTATTCTTAATTACTTATTTAGTTCTATAGCTGTGTTTGGTATTTTTCCAACTATAATAGTTTCTGATATGGGAATTTGACAAACAATATCTACAGACTTGCTATTTAATGGTACTATCATTTTCATCTGCATATTTATGTTAAGATATATCTTATGTCTAGTTTGGTTAATTCCAGCACTTTCAAATACAGATTCATAACTACTTGTAATATTTCCAATTTGATTCATCTTAATATTTATCTTTGGTCCTAAGTTATAAAAAACTAGATTCTTTGTAAGATAGCCTAAAGGAATATTCATTCCTACTTCTTCTAATTCATCTATCTTTTTATTTGATGCTAAAATTAGTTTTGAAACTAGATAATTAAGCTTAACTGTATCTGCCCTAAGCAATGTAATATTTCCCTCATTATCCTTTTCTATAATTATCATATTATTATAATCAAAATCTTTAGAGTAAATTTCTAGTGCAGTTTCATTAATTATAGAAGTTGCTTCTCTTCTAAGATTTTCTTCACCTATAGCTAAAGCAGCAGGTAAAATATTTTTATTAAAAAAGTACATAATAGAATTAAATAGAACGAAAATGGCAATAATAACCATTATAATCTTAGGATGTTTAATTTGGAATCGCATTTTGGATTTTTTTGTATAATACTTCATAGGCACCTTCTCGAGTTATTATTTTACTCTTTATATAAATATGCTATAATATAGTATATTATTTATTTACACCATTAAATAATTATAAATTATAAGGGAGGAACAAATGGCTAATAAAAATACTTCTAGAAAAGAAAAAAGCCAAGCTAATGTTAAAAGTAATAAAAACACTAGCAAAAAAAATAAAAAGAATAAAAAACAACCTATATATAAGAAAATTTTAAAAGGTACATTTCTTACAATACTTATAGCTGGACTTCTATGTTTTGTGGTTGGACTTGGATATGTATTTGCTATAATAAAAAGTACAGAACCTCTAGATGTAAATGCAGTATTAAGTTTAAATGAACCTTCTATGCTTTTTGATAGTGAGGGAAATTATATTGATAATTTACCAACTAATGAAGAACGATATAAAATATCCTTAGATGAAATGCCTACTTATCTTAAAGATGCTTATGTCTCAATAGAAGATGAGCGTTTTTATACACATAATGGTATAGATATAAAGAGAACTTTAGGCTCTGCCCTTAGTTCAGGTATTTATTTCTTTACCGGAAAAGGTAATATTCAAGGTGGTTCAACCTTAACACAACAATTAATAAAGAATACTCTTCTTACAAATGATGTTAAAATAGAAAGAAAAATCAGAGAAATATATCTTTCTATAAGTTTAGAAAATAAATTGTCTAAAGATCAGATTTTAGAGGCATATTTAAACACTATTCCTTTAGGAGGAAGAGTATATGGTGTAGAAGCTGCTGCAAGATATTATTTTGATAAAAATGCTATAGACCTAAACTTACCAGAATGTGCATTTTTGGCTGGTTTAACTCAAGCTCCTACTACCTATAGTCCTTATTATCCAGATAATATAGAAGATCCTACTATATATTTAGATAGAACTAAAACTGTTCTAATGAAAATGAGAGACTTAGGTAAAATAACAGAGGAAGAATATGATGATGCATATGCTTTTGTAGATGCAAATCAATTTGAATTTTCACAAACAGTTATTTCTTATAAAATAAACTATGAATGGTTTGTTTATCCTGCTATAGATCAAGTAAGAGAAGACTTAAAGGAAACTTATAAATATACTGATGAAGAAGTAGATAGATTATTCTCAACTGGTGGACTTAAAATATATACTACTATGGATAGAGCTATGCAAGACTCTACTCAAGCAGTTTTAGATGATAGAAACAGCATACAACAACTTGATATATATGCAAACCCAGAAGTAACTGATGAAAATGGTACTCCTGCTCTTCAAGCTGCTGCTGCAATTATGGATTATAGAACAGGTGAAGTTAAGGTTTTAGTTGGAGGAAGAGGTGAGCAACCAGCAAGATCTACTAATAGAGCTTACGATGCTTTAAGATCCATAGGTTCTACAACTAAACCATTAACCGTTTATGGACCTGCTATAGATACAAAAACTGTAACTGCTGGTACTGTTTTTGATGATGCATTATTACCATCTTCAATTAGTTCTAAATATAATAATTATAATCCTCAAAATTGGAACTTTAAATCTGATGGATATATTACAGTTAGAAACGCACTAGCTTTATCTAAAAATGTTCCTACAGTTATGATTGAAGATAAACTTGGTATTGAAAATGGTTTATCTTATGGAGAAAAATTAGGTATAATTTATGGATCAAAATCAAGAACAAGTATAGCTACACTTTCTTTAGGAGAATTCACAGGGTATGATGCAGAAGATGGTTCTATAGATGGTGGTAATCCATTTATCCTTGCAGCCGCTTATGGTACCTTTGGAAATAATGGAGTTTATATTGAACCTAAACTATATACTAAAGTTATAGATTCAAATGGAAAAGTTTTATTAGAAAAAGAAACTGTTCAAGAACAAATTTTTTCACCTCAAACAGCTTATATAATGAGAGATTTATTAAAAGGACCTTTAAGCTTTGATGGTGCTTTAGCTAAGCTTTCAAATATGCCTGTTATTGGTAAAACAGGAACTACTAGCCTTGTTACAGATTTCTTATTTGCTGGATTAACTCCTTACTATTCAGGAGCTGTTTGGATTGGTTATGATGATCGTAGTACAATGACTGGTGCAAGTTACAGTTCATCTGCTGCATCACTATGGGGTGCTATGATGGCTCCAATTCATGAAAATCTAGAATATAAAGAATTTGATGGAAACCCAGGTGGTGTTACTACTGTTACAATTTGTAAAGATTCTGGTAAAATAGCAACAGATACTTGTACTCATGATCAAAGAGGTTCAAGAGTTTACACTGAAATGTTTATATCTGGCACGGAACCAACGGGAGTATGTGATGTACATGTAACTGCTAAAGTTAATAAAAATAATAATAAATTAGCTACGGAAAATACACCAAAAGACTTAATTGAAGAAAGAGTATTTATAAAAAAGTCAAATCCAGCTACTTATGCTGCTGATTATAAATATGTTCTTCCAACTGAAAAAGATGATACTAAAGCTGTTGAGGAATTTAAATTATCAGATTTAGGTATTAAAGTAGGAAGTAACGCTGACGATGCTGTAAATATTCTAAAGGATAAGGGTATTACTGTAACTATTAAGAATAATGAATCTAAAAACAGAACAATCAAAAGCTTATCTTCTGAAAAAATTAAAAAAGGTGAAACTCTAACAATTGAACTTGAAAAAGATAAGCCTGTAGAAAATGAATCTAATCAACCAGAAAATAATAACGATAATAATAACACTGACAATAATGCTAATAATACAAATGAAAATGGGCAAAATAATCAAGATTAAAAAAGAGAGAATTTCTTCTCTCTTTTTTTATTTCATATTTATGAATAATGTTAACAAATTTTATTCACCATATTCAGTGTAATCAATTAAAAAACACTCATTTTCGCCTATTTATGAAATATATAAAGTTTTTTCTTGCATTTTTTCTCATTTTAATATATCATATTTTTGTAAATATCAAATACTAAAGAGGTGGATTCGCATATGGATTACTTAAATTCAATTATACTAGCATTTAATGATATACTTTGGACTTATATTTTGATAGGTATGTTAATAATAATTGGACTTTATTTTACTTTTAAAACTAAATTTGTTCAATTTAGGAATATAAGAGAAATGTTTAGACTATTAACTGATGGTGCAACTAATGATAAAGATACTAATTCTGTTTCATCTTTTCAAGCTTTTTGTATTAGTACAGCTTCAAGAGTTGGAACTGGTAATCTTGCTGGTATAGCTACTGCTATTTCTATAGGAGGTCCTGGAGCTATCTTTTGGATGTGGTTAATAGCCTTAATAGGTTCTGCATCAAGCTTCATAGAATCTACTCTAGCACAAGTTTACAAACAAAAAGATGGTAACAATTTTATTGGAGGACCTGCGTATTACATAGAAAAAGGATTAAAAAATAGATATCTTGGAGTTTTATTTGCAATATTAATAACAATCGCTTTTGGATTAGTATTTAACTCTGTTCAAGCAAATACAATAGCTCTTTCCTTAAATAGTTCTTTTGGATTTAATAAAATTGTAGTTGGCTCTATAATTACTATATTAACAATAGTAATTATATTCGGTGGTGTAAATAGAATAGCTAAAGTTTCATCAGTACTTGTTCCTATAATGGCTATTGCATATATAATCGTTGCTTTATTTATAGTTATTAAAAATATTACATTACTACCTAATGTAATTAAAATGATTTTTGAAAATGCCTTTGGAGTACACCAAGTTGTAGGTGGAGGTATTGGTGCTGCCTTAATGCAAGGTATAAAGAGAGGATTATTTTCTAATGAGGCCGGAATGGGATCTGCTCCAAATGCAGCTGCTACAGCAACAGTATCTCATCCAGTTAAACAAGGATTTATTCAAACTCTTGGAGTTTTTACTGATACATTAATAATTTGTAGTTGTACAGCATTTATAATTTTATTATCTAATGTTCCAATAGATGGTTCTATTAAAGGTATTGAACTTACTCAATTAGCCTTAATTGATCAAGTTGGTTCTTGGGGTGGTATATTTATATCTATCTGTATTTTACTTTTCGCCTTTAGTTCTATAGTTGGAAATTACTATTACGGAGAAGCAAATATCCAATTTATAACTAACAAAAATATTTATTTAAATTTATATAGAGCATTTGTTGGAATTATGGTTTTCTTCGGTTCATTAGTAAGTATGGATTTAGTATGGAATTTAGCTGATGTATTTATGGGACTAATGGCAATTATTAACTTAATAGCTATAGTTTTATTAAGTAAAATAGCTTTTAAAGCTCTAGATGATTATAATAAACAAAAACAACAAGGAATTAAAGATCCAATATTTAAGGCTTCATCAATTTCAGAATTAGATAATGAAGAAACAGAATGGTAAAATAAATATATTTAAATAAAATTTAAAAGAGCTGTCATTAGACTGCTCTTTTTTCTTACTCTATTGCTACTGCCTCTAAATTATAATTAATTATTTCTCCTGTATCCGCTCTTACCAGTGAAATACAATTATCTTTATTATTTTCACTATTTATTCCTATATTAAATACATAAGCTAGTACCATTTCTTTATCCGAAATATTCACATAGCACAAAATTGGCTCTTCTGTTATTATAATATCTAGCTTTAGCATCTTAAAATTCTCTTTTATTATATTATTAGCTTCTTTCTCAGTTATGTTTATATCATCTATATAATTTACATCTGTTACTGGATAATTACTATATCCTTCCAATTCTCCTGTATTCTTATTTATTAGAGTATTTATTTCTTGATAATAATATGGATAACCTTCTCTATATTTATAAAATATCACATTATAAACAGAACTATCTATTCCTTCCTGATTTCTAATTTCCTTAAATTTAAAATCTTCTTGTGTTATTTTTACTAAATATGATTTTGCTAAATATATAGCATCATCTTCACTAATTTCATTTGATTTAAGTGAAACTTCATTTATATTTTTATTAGAAAAACCTAATATGTTATAATCCTTATCTATATCTACAGCATATTTCCCAACTATTACAGAATATTTAATTTTGGAATTTCTATTTGATTTCTTATTTAAAATTTCTTCTTTAATTATCTCTTTTTCTAAATCATTATTTTCTTTAATTATACTATTTTCAGATAACTCTTCAATAAATTTTCTTGCCACCTTTACTTCCTTTTTTCCTATATTTAGTATATTAATTACTATAACACTTATAAAAAATAGCAATACTATAATGATTAAACTAAAAATTATACTTAATTTCTTTGTTCTCATTGTATCCTCCTTAATTACTATATTAATAAAGCCTAAGCTCTATTTAATACAATGATTATTATATAATTATTCATTTTATATTTTACATTATTTAATAATTATTATAAAGATATTTTTTTAATTTTCTCAATAAAAAAGTGTTAAAGTATCATAGCAAGCTCCAAGTCACCTTGATATGATACTTTAACACTTCCAAACTAAAGGAAGGAACTTATAAAAAAGAGATAAGCATTATATTCCTTGCTCCGTCTCATGCGATCCAAGTCACCGTCATACAATGTTTATCTCTTTGCTAACTAAAAAAAATGACATTATACAATAGTTTTATAATAATTTAGTAAAACTACTTTTTTTTATTTTATACATCCTACTATTTCATTTATATCTTTAATTCCTTGTTCTTTACAGAAAGCTTCCATTTCTTCAATAATTTCTTTACCAGCCATTGGATTAACAAAGTTAATAGTCCCTATTTGAATTGCTGATGCACCAGCCATCATAAACTCTATAGCATCTTGTCCATTAGAAATACCGCCTAATCCAATTACAGGTATATTAACAGCCTTTGAAACTTCATGAACCATTCTAAGTGCTATTGGTTTTACAGCTGGTCCTGAAACTCCTGCATAGATATTATTAAATACAGGCTTTCTTTTATATGGATCTATTGCAAAACCTTTTAATGTATTTATTAAAGAGATAGAATCAGCTCCCGCTTCTTCACAGCTTATAGCCATTCTAACTATATCTTCTGCATTTGGAGATAATTTAACCATTAAAGGTTTATCAGCTATTTTCTTTATTTTAGAAACTACATCATAAGCTACATTAGACTTTATTCCAAAAGCCATTCCACCTGATTTAACATTAGGGCATGATATGTTAAGTTCTATCATATCAATGTCAGTTCCTCTTAATTTTTCTATAGCCTCTTCATAATCTTCCATACAACCTCCACCAACATTGGCAATAATGTTAGTTCCTAAAGTTTTCATTCTTGGAAGTTCTTCAGATATAAACTTATCTATTCCTGGATTTTGTAATCCTACTGAATTCATCATTCCTGATGCTGTTTCATAAACTCTAATTCCATCATTACCTTCTTTAGGATTTAAAGTAAGACCTTTTGATGATATTCCTCCTAATATTCCTACATCATAAAAATTATTATATTCTGCTCCAAATCCAAAGGTTCCTGAGGCAGCTATTACTGGATTTTTAAATTCTACTCCATTTATATTTACCTTTAACATTTTAATTTCCTCCTTTGATTTTAAAGCTCAACATAATATCCATCAAAAACTGGACCATCTTTGCAAGTTCTCTTATTACCATCTTTAGTCTTGCAAGTACATACTAAGCAAGCACCCACTCCACAAGCCATATGCTTTTCCATAGATACATATATTTTCACATTCTTTTCCTTACACATATCTATTACTTTCTTCATCATTATTTCTGGACCACAACAAAGAACAGTGTCATACTCTTCAACTTTAATAATATCTGTTACAAATCCCTTGTGCCCATGCTTTCCAGTATTAGTACTTACATATGTATTGTCAGCATATTCTTTTATTTCATCTATTAAATAGATGTCATCTCTAAAGCCTGCATATAAATCTATTTTTGAATTACTATTATTTTCTCTTAGCTTCTTAGCTACCTCTAGCATTGGAGCTGTACCAATCCCACCTGAAACTAATGCAACTTTTCCAAGATCCTCATAAACATTAAATCCATTCCCTAGTGGTCCTGTAAGATTTATATAATCTCCATTTTTAAGATCTACATATTCTTTAGTACCCTTTCCTAATACTGCATATAAGAAAGTTATAGTTCCTTCATTTTTTTCACATACACTTATAGGTCTTGGAAGTAATGTTTGTCCATCTAATTTTAACATATAAAATTGTCCTGCTCTTACTTCATTATTATCTTCAACAACCATTTTATATATTCCAGGAACTATATTCTCATTTGATATAACTTTTGATTTAGTATAAGCCATCTTCATTAGCTCTCCTCCTATAGATTATCTACTGCAGCTCTTATTTCATCTCTCATTCTAATAGCTTCTTCTCTTGCACATAATGCAAATTCTTTTTCTCTTCCTTCTTGCTTTTTATAAGCTAAAAGTATAGCTCTTGAAGAATTAACAACTCCACCATTTCCATTATTTAAATATAAAGCTACATCTTCTGCTTTTCCACCTTGTGCTCCATATCCAGGTATTAAAAAGAACATATTTTTAAATCTTTTTCTTATCTCAATTCCCTCTTCAACGTGAGTACAACCTATTACTCCGCCTATACTTGAATAACCACAGTCTCCAGATACTTTACTACCCATTTCAGTAAGCTTATCTCCAACAACCTTATAAACATCTCTTCCGTCTTCAGTTTTCACCATTTCTATATCTTCTGCACCTGGATTTGAAGTTCTAACTAGTGTGAAAACTCCCTTATTTCCTTTTTCCATATATGGCATATATGGTTCTATACTATCCATTCCCATATAAGGGCTTAAAGTGATAAAGTCAACTTCAAAGTCTCCTTCAAAATGAGCCTTTGCATATTGTTTAGCTGTTGCTGCTATATCTCCTCTTTTTATATCTGCAATTATTATTGCATCTTTTTCTCTTAAATAATCTAATGTTTCTTTATAGGCAAGCATTCCCTTTAATCCTAAAGCTTCATAATAAGCTATTTGTACTTTAAAACAAGCAGCCACATCTATAGTTGCATCTATTATTTGTTTATTAAATTCAACTAAAGCCTCTGTTTCACTTCTTCCTTCGAAAAGATGACTTGGTATATATTCAATAGCAGTGTCTAAACCAACACATACCACTCCTCTTTCCTCTACTCTATTGTATAACTTATCAATTATAAAACTTTTCATATTATCCTCCTACTTCTTATAAAGAATTCTCCCTGATTTTATAGTCATTTGAACTTCACCGTAAAACTCCATACCTTCAAAAGGTGTATTTTTAGCTTTTGAATGGAAGTCTTCTGAATTTATAACTATTTTCTTATCTAAATCTAGTATTACTAAATCCCCATCCATTCCTGGGCTAATAATCCCTTTATTCATTCCAAGTATTTTAGCTCCATTCCTAGACATTATCTCACTTAGCTTATTTAAAGTTATTTCTCCACTTTTAACTAAGCTTGTATAACAAATTGGAAAAGCTGTTTCTAATCCTACCATTCCTGGAGAACCTTTTTCTTTATCTTCTTTTGTATGTGGTGCATGATCTGTTCCTATACAATCAACTACACCATCTTTAATTGCTTTTATTACTTCATTTACATCTTCTTTTTCTCTTATTGGTGGATTAACTCTATAATCATTAATATCTTTAGTTAGACATATGTGATGTGGAGTAACCTCACAAGTTATATTGCTAAAGCTTTTCTTTGCATCTCTAATATATTCAATTGCTTCCTTTGTACTAACATGGCACATATGAAGCCTAGCCCCTGTTTCTTTTGCTAAATATAAATCTCTTAAAGTCATTATATTTTCAGCTATTCTCATATCAAATTCTGAAAAACCTTTGTCTTCTGCATGGGACATTATTACCCATCCATGTTCTTTTGCCTTAAGCATAGCACTATACATTATTTCAGAATCCATAACCCCTACACCATCATCTGAAATTGCTTTAAGTCTTTTATCATCTATAAAATTATCTAAATGACTTATATCTTTTCCATTAAATCCTTTAGTAACAGAAACACATTGGTGTAAATCTACTAATTTTAATTCTTTTTCTCTTTCCCTAACTTTTTCTAAAACTTCTTTACTTGAACATATAGGTTGAGTATTTGCCATCAAACACACACCTGTATATCCACCTCTTAGAGCTGCTCTAGAACCAGTTTCTATATCCTCTTTATATGTTAATCCTGGCTCTCTAAAATGAGCATGTGTATCTATAAAGGAAGGCATTACAACACTTCCCTTTACATCTATAGTTTCTATATCTTCTTTATTTAAATTCAATCCAACTTCTTTTATTAAACCATTTTCGATATAAATATCTCCATTAAAATCCTGTAAACTGTCTATAACTCTAGCATTTTTTATAAGTAAATTCATAGCTACACCTCTTATTCTTATAAATCCGATAATTTTGTAATATTATCACAATAATCACATTTATAAGTTCCTCTATCTTCATTTATTAAACTAAATGTATGAGGTACATAACTTTCTTGTGTAGTTATACATCTTGGATTATTACACACTAAAACTTCTTCTACTTTTTCAGGCAATTCAGGTTTTATTTTCCTTCTTATTTCACCTTCTTTAACTTCATTTATCGTTAAATGTGGTGATAATAAGCTAAGAACTGTATAATCAATTTCTGAAGAATTTTCTATTTTTATAATATCTTTTTTTAACATCTTTTCACTTTTCACATTCATAATTAAAGCTACTTGACTATTAACTTTATCTAATTTCAAATAGTTAAATATTCTTATACCCATCCCTGCTTTTATATGATCTATTACTAATCCATCCTTTATACTAGTTATTTCTAACATTTATAGCACCCCCAAAAGTTTTGAAATTAAAGCCATTCTTACATACATTCCAAATTCAGCTTGTTTAAAGTAGCATGCTCTCTTATCCTTATCAACTTCTATAGCAATTTCATTTACTCTTGGTAATGGATGAAGAACTATCATATCCTCTTTAGCTAAATTCATTTTTTCAACATCTAGTATATAACTATCTTTTAATCTTAAATATTCTTCTTCATTAAAGAATCTTTCTTTTTGAATTCTAGTCATATAAAGAATATCTAATTCATTTATTACATCTTCTAATCTTTCAACTTCTTTAAATTCAATATTATTTTTTAATAATACCTCTTCTCTAATATAAGATGGTATTGATAATTCTTTTGGTGATATAAGTATAAATTTAGTTCCTTCATATCTTGACATTGCTTTAATTAATGAATGAACTGTTCTTCCATTTTTTAAGTCCCCACATATTCCAATTGTGTGATTTTCTAAACCATTTTTTAAGGATTCTATTGTTAAAAGATCTGTTAGTGTTTGAGTTGGATGCTGATGTCCACCATCGCCTGCATTAATTACTGGAACGTTCGAATACATACTTGCAAGTTTTGCTGATCCCTCCATAGGGTGTCTCATTGCAATTATGTCTGAATAGATAGATACCATAGTAATAGTGTCTGCTAAAGTTTCTCCCTTAGCTGTAGATGTTGAGTTTGGTTCTGAAAAACCTAAAATTTTTCCTCCAAGTCTCATCATGGCTGCTTCAAAACTAAATCTTGTTCTAGTACTTGGTTCATAAAAAAGTGTTGCTAATATTTTTCCATCACAAACATGTGAATATTCATTAGGATTTTCTATTATTTGATGAGCTAAATTAAATATTTCTTCTAATTCTTTCTTAGTGAAATCCATTGGATCAATTAAATGTTTATTTTTCATAATTATCACTCCTTGTTAACATCTCTGTGTTAAATTTAAAGGTTTTTTACGCATAAAAAAACTTCCTTGCATGAAGGAAGACATAATAAACCTAAGTATATAATACTTGCTATCTCCCTTACTAACCTCTCTGGATTAAATTAAAGGTAATCTTTTTTTATAGAATACCATTTCTAGTAGCTATTGTCAATAAAGTGTTTGAATAAAATAAGAGAAGGTTGTCTAAGACAACCTCCTAAAATTAATATTTTTTCTATTTAACTCTTAAAACTTGCCCAGGATAGATTAAATTAGGCTTTGTTAAATTATTCAGTAAAGCTATTGCTTGATAAGTTATTCCATATTTACTAGCTATTGAAGATAAGTTATCTCCTTCTTTTACAGTATAGTAAACCCCTTGATTAACCTCACCTTCTATTTTTAAAACTTGTCCTGGATAAATTAAATTAGGATTACTTATTCCATTTATTTTAGCTAATGTTTGATAATCCATACCATATTTTGATGCTATTGATGATAGTGAGTCTCCATATTTTACGGTATAGTAATTACCTTCAATATTTTTATTTTGAATTTTTATTACTTGCCCTGGATAAATTATATTAGGCTCGCTTATTCCATTTAATCTTGCTAACTCTTCATAACTTACTCCATATTTTGCTGCTATATTTGATAAGGTATCTCCATACTTAACTACATAAGTTGTATTTGAAGTTGGATTAGTATTGTTTCCTATATCTACATTTGTATTATTATTGGTATTATTTCCATTATTACTACTGCCTCTATATCCGTTTAGACTCTTCTCTATAACCAATTTAGGATAATCTATTACCATATAATTTTGGTCACAAACTACTCCAGCTATTTTATTGCTTCTAATTAAGTTTGTTTCTCCACCAAACTGCCACATTCCATATTGTCCACTATAAGTGCATTTTTCAGCCCATTGAGCAACCCATATTTCATAATTATTTCTTACTTCATTATTTAAATAGGTTTCTAAAAAAGACTTACTTGAATAAACTCCAACTAAAAAGCCCTTACCTCTTAAATAATTTAACCATGCCTTTGTTACATTAGATGCTTGTTCTTTACTTAAAGCTTTATGAACCTTATCCTCTATATCAAAATATATAGGTAGTTCAAACTTTTTATTAGCTAGAACATTTTTTTCTAAAAATTCTGCCTCTTTTAAAGCTTCTTCTACTGTTGTTGCCATGCTATATTGATAAACTCCTATACTTAATCCTGCTTCTCTAGCATTTTTATAAAACTCTTCAAATTTAGAATCTTTACTTGTACTATAACCGCCTCTTAATATAGCAAATTTAACTCCTTCATTTGAGGCTTGTTTAAAATTAAAATTTCCTTGCCATACACTTACATCTATTCCTAAAATATTTACCACTCTAAATTCCACCTTTGTTATACAATAAATTTTATTTACTTCTTAATTTATTATATTAACTAAAATTTATTATGTTATTAAAAAATGAAATTTTTAATAAATGTTTTAAAGTGGAAAAGCACTCCTTTTGGAGTGCTTTCAGTTTGTTGAAAAACCCCTGTTTTAAAAAAACAGAGGCTTTTTCTATTATAAATTGTGGATAAATTTAATATTAAAAATTTCATAAAATATAATAATAAAATCTGAATATAACAAAGATAGTCTCATAGCTATCTTTTTCATATTCTGTACCGCCGCAGTTAGTAGGCATTGTTCAGAAACTTTTTCGCGTCCGCGGAAGCGAGCATAGCGAAGCCCATGCAGATTTTTTGAATCTGCGAAGCTTCGCTCAACTGTTTCTTTTCTTCTATTATAAATTGCTTTTCCTTTTTCAGTTTTAAGGAAATTTTTATTATCATCTTTATGGTTTTCCCACACATGTCTTCTGATTACTTTATATTTAGACTTTTCTCCTAGACACTTATCTTTATGAGGGCAACACATACAGATTTCTTCGAAGCATCTATATTCTCTATAGCCTTCGCGAGTCGTAGTTTTATATACTAATGCAACATTATTAGGACAAATGTATATGTCTTTATCATAGTCAT
>NZ_JACSQZ010000034.1 GCF_014836325.1 Clostridium gallinarum | reverse complement strand
ATTCTAAGGCTTTAAGAAGAATATTGGCTAGATAAATAATTATTTATAAGAAAAGGAGGGGTGAAAAGATGTTTAATTTAGAAGTAATTAATGTTTGGGAAAAGTCTTTGTAAATAAATTCTCTTTTTATAGCTTGATGTTAAATAACTAAATTAAACATAAGTATAAGAGTAAGTTATTGATTTAAAGTAAACGATTAAATAGAATTGTGATATTTTTCAGAATTATATAATGTTCTTAATAAAGTGTTGGACAAAAGTAATAATTTGAAATTACAAATATTGTAAGTAAGTTAAGAATTGTCTTAATTAAAGAATAAAAAAATGATTTTCATTTATTTGGAATTATAAAAAATTAAAGTGAGGAGATATAAAATGAATAAGTTAATGGAATCTATTGAAAAATATTTATTGCCAATTGCTTCAAAAATAAGTAATCAAAAATTCTTAATAGCTCTTAGAAATGCTTTTATAGGAACTATGCCTGTTGTTATGACCGGTTCTATCGCACTTTTACTAAACGCATTTTTAGTAGATGTACCTGGACAATTTGGTAATACTTCTATTCCAGAAACATTTAGTTGGATTGTAGATATAAATAATTTAATATTTAAAGGAAGCTTAGCTATAGTATCTTTATTATTTATTTTTTCTTTAGGTGTAAATGTTGCTAAAATTTATAAGACAGACACCTTATCATCAGGAATAGTTGCTCTTTCAGCTTTTATCATAGCTATTAGTAATTCTATTACTAAAAGTGTTAAACTACCTAATTCAGATGGACAAATTTTATCAGAGATTTTTAAAGGTATTAAAGATGTAGCTGTTGAAGGAAATAATCTTTCTATTACAGTTAGTGGTATAATTCCTGGATCTCAAATTAATTCAAATGGTTATTTTACTGCAATTATTATTGGTTTTATAGCTTGTGTTATCTTTAGTAAGTTGATGAATAAAAATTGGACAATTAAGTTACCTGATGCAGTACCACCAGCTATTGCAAAACCTTTCATGTCAATAATTCCTGGCTTTGTTGCATTATATGTTGTAGCTATTTTTGTATATGCATTTAATAAAATCACTGGACAATTATTAATTGATTGGATATATAAAGTACTTCAAACTCCATTACTAGGCTTATCACAAAGTTTCATAGCTGTTGTACTTATTGCATTCTTGACACAATTATTCTGGTTCTTTGGTATTCACGGTGGAAATGTTATGGCACCGATTATGGAAGGGATATTTGGTGTGGCGTTATTAGCTAATATGGAAGCTTTTCAAAATAATCAACCAATTCCATATTTATGGACAAGTGTATCTTATGGATCCTTTGTATGGTATGGAACATTGGGATTATTAATAGCGATATTCTGGAAATCTAAAAATAGTCACTATAAAGAAGTTGCAAAATTAGGTATAGCTCCAGTTTTATTTAATATAGGAGAACCTGTTATGTATGGACTTCCTACAGTAATGAATCCAATTTTATTTATACCATTCTTATTATCACCTTCATTAATGGCTGCAGTTTCTTATTTGGCAACAAGTTTAGGATGGGTAGCACCAGTTACTCAAAATGTTACATGGGTTATGCCACCTGTATTATATGGTTTCTTCTCCACAGGATTTGACTGGAGAGCAATTGTATTATCATTAGTGACTTTAGCAATTTCAATATTAGTTTACTTACCTTTTGTTAAAATGGCGGATAAGGAGATAGTTTAATGGCTAAGTTTGAAATAAGAGAAGAGTTTTATCTAGATGATAGTAAATTTAAAATTTTATCTGGAGCTGTTCATTATTTTAGAATAAATCCTTCTCAGTGGGAAGATACTCTATTTAATTTAAAAGCTATAGGCTTTAATACAGTAGAGACTTATATTCCTTGGAATGTTCATGAGCCATATGAAGGTAAATTCGATTTTCATGGAATTAATGATGTAGAAAAATTTTTAGAGATTGCTAAAAACTTAGGGCTATATGTTATTTTAAGACCTAGCCCGTATATATGTGCAGAGTGGGAATTCGGAGGACTTCCTGCTTGGCTCTTAAAAGATAAGGAAATAAAACTTAGAAGTTCAGATACCAAATTTATTAATAAACTTCGTAATTATTATGAAGAATTATTGTCTAGGTTAATAAAATATCAAATAACTAAAGATGGACCAGTTTTGATGATGCAAGTTGAAAATGAATATGGGTCATATGGTAATGAAAAAGAATATTTAAAAATCATAGCTTCAATAATGAGAGAAAATGGTATTGATGTTCCATTATTTACTTCTGATGGTACATGGATAGAGGCTTTAGAATCAGGTTCATTAATTGAAGAGAATATTTTTGTAGCTGGAAACTTTGGTTCAAAGTCAAAGGAAAATTGTCAAATTCTAAAAAAATTCATATCAGAAAATGGAAAAGAATGGCCTCTTATGTGTATGGAATATTGGGATGGATGGTTTAATAGATGGGGAGAAGGAGTTATTCGTAGAGATGCCATTGATCTAGCTGAAGATGTAAGGGAAATGCTTAAGGTTGGAAGTATAAATCTTTATATGTTTAGAGGAGGAACAAATTTTGGCTTTATGAATGGTTGTTCTGCAAGAGGAAATAATGATTTACCACAGGTTACCTCTTATGATTATGATGCTGTATTAACAGAATGGGGTAATCCTACAGATAAATATTATGAATTACAGAAGGTTATAAAATCACTTTATCCTAATATAGAACAATTAGATCCAAGAAAAAGAATATTAAAAAATCTTGGTAGTTATAAAGTTGATGGAGCAGTAAGCTTGATGTCTATTATTTCTGAAATATCAGAAGAAAGACATACTATATATACACATAGTATGGAAGATTTAGATTGTAACTATGGGTATATATTATATAGAACTAAAATTAAAAATTATCATCATGATGAAAATTTGAAAATTATTGATGCTTCGGATAGATGTCATATATATATTGATGAAAAGTTTATGGCAGTTCAATATAAAGAAGAAATAGGAGAAGAAGTTAAATTTAGTAGTAAAAATGAGTCTATAAGTGTTGATATATTAGTTGAAAATCTAGGAAGAGTAAATTATGGACATAAGTTAAATTCTTCGACTCAAAGAAAAGGAATAAAAGGTGGGGTAATGATAAATAATCATTTCCAAAGTGGATGGATTCAATATCCATTACCATTTAGTAAAGAAATGATATCTAAAATTAAATTTGAAGAAAATATTGTAAGTAAAGTAGAGACACCAATGTTTTATCGTTTTAACGTTGAATTAGAAAATATCTATGATACTTTTATAGATTGCTCTAAATATGGGAAAGGCTGTATATTTGTAAATGGGTTTAATATTGGAAGGTATTGGTCTAAGGGGCCTATACAATATTTATATCTTCCATCTGGATTTCTTAAAAAGAAAAATGAGATTATAATATTTGAAACTGAAAATATCTTAATTGAAAAACTTGAATTTAATGATAAGCCTATTTTTTCTAATATCTGATTCAATATGAATCTTAAAGTTTTAACATATATAATAGAAATATTTTCTTTGCTATGTTTTAAATACTTAAATGGGTATATAAATTATTCCATATAGTTAATTAGAATCTGTTAAGTTAATATGAAAAAAACTAAATGAAATTCTTGAAGAATTTCTGCTTTGATTTTTAATTGGTTTATTAAACGTGATATTTAAATTAAGTTACCAGAGACAGTTCCTCCAGCAGTTGCTAAAAGTTTTAGTGCTTTAATTCCAGGGGCAGCTATTATAACTTTATGGTTAGTTGTTTTTGCGGTTCTTGATAAGATGAATATTGGTAATATTCATGACATAATGATGATAGTTCTAGGAGAAACTTTGGGATTACTTGGTAATAACATATTTGGAACAATTATTGCAATTCTATTAAATAGTTTATTCTGGTTCGTTGGTATCCATGGTGGAAACGTTGTAAACAGTATTCTTCAACCTATTTGGTTAATGAATTCAGATGCAAACCGTTTATTATTCCAAGCTGATAGTGCAGCTCATTTACCAAATATTATTACACTACCATTTATAGATAATTTCGTATATATGGGTGGTGGTGGAGCCACAATTGGATTAGTAATTGTTATTGCAATTATTGCTAGACGTAAGAAAGCAAGTAAAGTGACTAAAGCTATGGCACCGTTAACTTTAACACCAGGGATATTTAATATTAATGAACCTGCTATGTTTGGTTTACCAATAGTAATGAATGTTTCATTAATAATACCATTTATTTTAGCACCAATAGCAAATGCGGTAATATCATATTCAGCAATGGCTTTAGGGTTAGTTGCAAGAACTACAGGCATAACAGTTTCGTGGACAATGCCACCAATTCTTAGTGGATTCCTTACAACTGGAAATCATATAAGTGGAGCCGTATTACAATTAGTATGTATACTTGTAGACGTAGCAATTTATTGGTTCTTCTATAAAGCAGTTGAAAAGCAAAATTTAGCTTTAGAATCAATAGAAGAGAATGAAGTTGAGAATAGTATAGTTGGATAAATAAAATTATATATTTAATATAAAAGAAATTTTTGGAGGAGTAGTTATGGGTAAGAGATTAATTAGTGCAAATGCTTCGGAGATATTAAAAATGACCGCAGCAGAGTTAAAACAAAGTATTAAAGCAAGTGAAGGAAGAACTATTCTTTCGGAGAATGTGGCAACAAGAGAATCATTTATTGGCGATATTACGAATTCTGAGATTGCCAGAGCTTTTGGAGCTGATCTAATTCTTCTTAATTGTGTAGATGTCTTAAATCCATATATTTTTGGATTAGATGTAAAAGAAGGAAATTTTGTTGATGAACTACATCGTTTAGTAGGACGACCAATAGGTGTAAATTTAGAACCTGTAGATTTAGATGCAGATATGGCAGAAGATATTTTAACTATCAGCAAAGGTAGACAAGCTAACCTTGAAACAATTAAAGAAATTGAAAGAATTGGTATGGATTTTGTATGCTTTACTGGTAATCCTGGTACAGGAGTAACTAATTCACAAATAGAAAAGACAATTCGTTTAGCAAAGGATAATTTTTCAGGATTAATAATTGCAGGTAAGATGCATGGAGCTGGTGTTAATGAGCCAGTTGCAGATCTAAAAGCAGTAAAAAGTTTTATTGAAGCCGGTGCAGATATTATTTTAGTTCCTGCAGTTGGAACAGTTCCAGGTTTTGACGATTCGGAACTAAAAGAAGTGGTTAAAGTAGCACATGAGAATGGAGCACTTGTATTAACTGCAATAGGTACAAGTCAGGAAAGTTCTGATGAAGATACCATTAAACAAATTGCAATAAGAAATAAAATCTGTGGAGTAGATATTCAACATATCGGTGATGCAGGCTATGGTGGGGTTGCACCTTTTGAGAATATTTTTGCCATGAGTAAGGCAATTCGTGGGGTTCGTCACACTGTATCAATGATTGCACGTTCAATAAATCGTTAATTACTTAATAAGATAGAATATTATTTAAAAATGGAAGGTTAGATTAAAATTTAACTGACCTTCCTATAGTACTAGAATTATAGATATTTATTAAAAAGAGTATGAGAAAGGGTGTATAAGAGATGAAAAAAACGATTATGTTAGTATGTGCTGCAGGAATGAGCACAAGTTTAATGGTATCTAAAATGCAAAAGTCAGCTGAAGAAAAAGGGATTGAGGCAGATATATTTGCTGTTTCAGCTGGAGAGGCAGAGACATATTTAGCTGATAAGAAAGTAGATGTATTACTTTTAGGACCACAAGTACGTTTTATGAAAGCACAATTTGAGAAAAAAGTTGCACCATTAGGTATTGCGCTAGATGTAATACAAATGACAGATTACGGTATGATGAATGGAGAGAAAGTATTAAGTCAAGCTCTTAAATTAATGAATAATTAGTTAGGATTCAATTGCTTAAAAGAGGTGTTATTATGGAAGAACAAGAGAACTTAGAAGTAATTATGGAATTAATTATGTATGGTGGAGATGCTAAAAGTAATGCTATGGAAGCTATTCAAGCTGCTAAAGCTGGAGATTTTGAATTAGCTGAGGAGAAAATTAAAGCTGCAGAAGCTTCATTAACAAAGGCTCATCATTCTCAAACAGGGATGTTAACTCAAGAGGCTCAAGGTAATCATACAAAAGTTTCATTATTAATGGTACATGGACAAGATCACTTAATGACTTCGATGGCATTCACAGACTTAGCAAAAGAAGTTATAGATGTTTATAAAAGAATTAGTGAAAAATAGATAATATAATATTATATTTGTACTTAAATAATTTTACTGTTGTTAAATATCTAGTGAAATTTTTTTATATTTGATTCATCAGTAATTGGCGAAAAAACAGTTAAAGTATATTATGGTCAATTTACTGATTCATTTTTAGTAACTGTTAAAGGACAGAGTGATGATATTGGAGGGGATGAAGATATAAATAAACCAACTCCACCAGTAGCAGATAAGCAAGGATTAGAAACTATTAAAACTATATCTGTTACTGTGCTTAGTAACGAAAAACCTGTAATAATTGGTGCAGATGATATAGAAATAGAATTTGGATCAAACTTTGATGCTAGAAAAGATGTAGTAGCAATGGATTATGAAGATTTGGATTTAACAGATAAAATAGTTATAACAGGAGAAGTTAATACAAATGTTTCAGGAGAATATGAAATAACATATTCAGTAACTGATAATGATGGTAATACTACAACTATAATAAGAAAAGTAAAAGTTAATGAATAACAAAATCAAATAGAACCTGAGAATCCAGTAGAGCCTGAAAAACCAGTTGAACAAGAAAAGCCTGTAGAGCCAGAGGTTCCGGTAGAACCTGAGCAAAAACCAGTTACTCCGGAAAATCCTTCAACTCCAGAAGTTCCAAATGTACCAAATGTTTCTGTGAGTCAAGAAAGTCAAAGCACAGAAAATACTGTTAAAACAGAAGTTCCACAAGTATCAGAAAATATTCAAATTCAAGTAACTACTGAAAAAACAGAAGCTGAAGAGATGCTAGGAAATTCGGCTAAGCCAGAGGTAGAAGTAAAACAGGATAGCTCTGAAACTAATGATGATAAAATTACTTCAGAAAATAATACTGATAAAAATGAATCATCACAAACAGAGTCTGATATGTCGAATAAACAAAATTCAATAGCAGGTATAATATCAATTATTATAGGAATAGTAGCTGCATTATCAATTTCTATAGTAATGCTATTAAAAAGAAGAAAAAGAAAATAAATAAAAATACGATGAGTGTAAGCGTAAAATACGACTAGATAAAGAAGCTCAGAGATAATTTATACAAATTTAGATTTAAAAACTCATAGTGAGTACTTTAAGTACTTACTATGAGTTATTTTTATATATAGAACATCGTTTACAAAATAGTAAATAAATGGTAAAGTTTATATGTAACTTATATTAAGTATAAAAGATTAAGGGGGAAGAAATTTATGAGAAATGGGAAGGGTAATATTTTAAAGAGAATATTACCGCTATTTGTAACTTTTACTATGTTATTTTCATTTGTTCCAGTAAGAGCAGTAGAAAATACAGAAGTAGAAAAAGAAAATTTAGCATTAGGAAAAAATGTTACTGAATCTGGGTATGAGGCAGGAACAAAGTTTACAGGAGATAAAGTCACTGATGGAACTATAGATAGACCAGAAGATATTAATAAAGGTGGAATCTCAAGATGGGCATCTGCTGTTAATGCAGTTAAACCATGGATTACAATTGATTTACAAGACGTTAAAAGTTTTGATGAAGTTGTAATTGAGTGGGAAAGAAGAAATGTAAATTCATATAAAATAGAAGTATCAGATGATAACTCTACTTGGACTTCTATTTATACTAGCTCAAATAAAAATGAATTTAGAGAAAGTTTAAATGTAAATTCACAAAAAGCTAGATATGTAAAAATAACTATAGAAGATTATTCTCCAACACAAGAAGGTAGTAATATTAATTGGAGTACGGTAGCAATATATGAAGTTGAAATATATAATAATGAAGTAGAACAACCAGTAGAGCCGGTAGAACCAGAAGAACCAGCAGTTATAGTGCCATCAGTTGGAGAGAATGTTGCATTGAGTAAAACTGCAACTTCATCAAGTAATGAAACTAACACATTAACAGCTGATAAAGCAGTAGATGGTTCAAATGCAAAGGCTTCTAGATGGGCAAGTGCTATATCATCAGCTGAACAATGGATTACAGTTGATTTAGGTGATAAAACTCAAATAGAAAATGTAGTTATTGAATGGGAAAGAAAAAATGCTACAGAATATAAGTTACAAACTTCTGATGATAATAGCAATTGGACTGATGTATATATAGCAACATCAGCGCCAACACAAAATAGACAAGAGATTAATTTAGAGGAAGCTGTTGCTACTAGATATGTAAGAGTTTTTATTGGTAAGCATAATGCAACTGCTGATGGAGTTACTTGGAATAATGTATCTATATATGAAATTGAGATATATAATGGTGGAATTCCACAGGGGTTAGATGAAATTGCAAATTCTATAAATGTTAGGAGTCTTACTCTTGAAGATGAAGAATTGCCAATGCCATCTGTAGCAGAAGGATATGAAATTTCATTTGTTGGAGCTGATTATGAAGAAGTTATCGGAGCTGATAGGGAAATATATAGACCATTAGTAGATAAAACTATTCGTGTTAATTTTAAAATAACTAAAGGAAATGAAGAGGCATATACTCCAGATATAGAAGTATTAGTACCTGGATTAAATGAAGTTACAGGTAATGAAGTGCCAACTGTTATCCCAGAACTTAGAGAATGGTTAGGGGGAAGTGGTAACTTTGAAATTAATAATGGATCAAGAATAGTTATTTCACCTTCTTCAGAAGCTGAATTAAGTGAATATATGAATGTTTTTTCAGAAGACTATAAAGATATAGTTGGTAAAGAAATAGAAGTAGTAGTTTCAGACTCACCAAAAAAAGGTGATTTCTACTTTGAATTGAATGATAAACGTCCAGAACTTAGAACTGAAGGATATTATATGGAGATTGGTGATTTTGTTAAGGTTGAGTCTAATGAAGCAGACGCAGCATTTCTTTCAACAAGAACAATATTACAAATATTAAAGCAAAATGGAACAACTATTCCACAAGGAATTACAAGAGATTATCCATTATCAGATATAAGAGGATTCATGTTAGATGTGGGAAGAAAACCTATTTCATTAGACTTCTTATATGATATCACAAAGCTTATGTCTTGGTATAAAATGAATGATTTCCAAGTTCATTTAAATGATAACTATATTTGGGTTACTCAATATGGTGCAAATGCAATAAAAGAAGCTTATGCAGGATTTAGATTAGAATCAAATGATGTAGGAGAAAATGGTGTTCCACTAACATCTACAGATTTATCATATACTAAGGAAGAATTTGGACAATTTATTGATGACTCTAAGTTATATGGTGTCAACATAGTACCAGAAATTGAAAGTCCAGCACATGCCTTATCATTTATGAAAGCTCATCCAGAGTATGCTTATGGAAAAGGTGCTAATAAAGGTGTTGGAGAAAATGCAGCAATGTTAGATGTTACAAACCCAGAAGTAGTTGATTATATAAAAGGAATATTTAGTGAATATACAGATGGAGAAAATCCAGTATTTAGAGATACTACAGTTCATATAGGATCAGATGAGTTCTATGGAAGTGCAGAGGAATATAGAGCTTATACAGATGAAATGCTTAAATATATAAGAGATGTAAAGGGTAGAACAGTAAGAGTTTGGGGAAGCCTTTCTCAGAAAATAGGTAAAACTCCTGTAACATCTGAAGGTGTAGAAATGAATATTTGGAATAATGGATGGGCAGATCCTTCAGATATGTTTAATTTAGGTTATGATTTAATTAATACTGAAGATGGAAAGTTATATATAGTTCCAGATGCAGGATATTATTATGACTATTTAAATACAAGTTATATATATAATAATTATGAAGTTAGTAAATTTGGAAATGGAGATGTAATTCCAGCAGGTTCACCACAAATGCGTGGAGGAATGTTTGCAGTTTGGAATGATATGATTGACAAAAAAGCTAATGGTATAGTTGAATTAGATATTTATGATAGAGTATTACCTGCTGTTCAAGCTGTATCAGAAAAGATGTGGGGAGTAGCAGAGGATAAGAGTTATGCTGAATTTAAAGAAGTTGCAGCTAAGGTATCAAATGCTCCAAATTCTAATCCAAGATATAAAGTAGAATCTGAAACAGAAAAGGTTTTAGAATATAATTTTAAAGCTACTTCAAATGATACAGTACCTGATAATTCAGGAAATGGATATAATTCAGTAGCTCTTAATAATGCTACTGTAAAAAATGGAGTATTAAAATTAAATGATGATAATAGTTATTTACAAAGTGCTATAGAAAATATAGGACCAAATTATACAGTTTCATTTAGTGTAAAACGTGATGAAAATAGTAATAATGAAGAACAAGTTCTTTTTGAATCTGAGAAGGGTTCCTTTAAAGCAGTTCAAAAAGATACTGGAAAAGTAGGTTTCTCAAGAGAATTCTATGATTACTCATTTGATTATGAACTACCTAAAGGAGAATGGGTAGATATAACAATAATAGGAAAAATGACAAAGACAGAACTTTATGTTAATGGAGAATATGTTGATGAAGTTAGTAAGGGTAGTTCATCTGGAGACAATGGAACATTTGTATTCCCATTAGAAAGAGTAGGAAGTGAAACAAATTCATTTAATGGTGAATTAAAATCCTTAAAAGTATATAATATTGCTGTAAATATTGCAGATGAGACAATAATACCACAAGAAAGTATGAAAGCATCAGCAACAAGTGAGCATCCTAATGTAGGTACAGAAGGATTAGCATCTTTTGCTATTGATGGAAATACGGGAACTATTTGGCATACAAATTATAATACTCCTGTAAAATTGCCACAAAGTATTACTTTAGATTTAGGAAAAGCTTATACTATTAACAAATTCTCATATCTTCCAAGAAGTAATGGAGGTAATGGTACAATTACTAAGTATGAGCTTCAAGTAAGTACAAATGGAACTGATTTTACAACAGTTTCAGAAGGGTCTTGGGCACAAGATTCTACTTTAAAAGTAGTTAATTTTGATGAAGCTTCTGAAGTAACACATGTAAGATTAATTGCAAAAGCAGGTGTAGGTGGATTTGCATCAGCTTCTGAATTAAATGTTCATAAAGTTAAAGAGGTTATTCCAGAGCCAACAGAAGAAGTTGGATTTAAAGTATCTACATCATTAGCTGAAATTAATGCTGGAGATAAGTTAAATATTAAAGTTGGTACTAAAGATTTAACATCTACAAATATGTATGGAATGCAATTTAATGTAGATTATGATAAAAATAAGTTTGAATTTGTTGGAGCTACATCAGAAAATGATACAAAATATATAGTTAATTCTTCAGACAATAATGGAGTGGTAACTGTAGTTGTTGCAACTAAAGGAGTTGCAATAGAAAATGATGTAGATATAGTTAATTTAGAATTTAAATCTAAAGCTACAGGTGAAAATGTAGTATTTAATATAACTGATGGACAACTTTCTACTGATGAGGGAAATATAATTGATATAGTAAATGGAAGTATAACAGTTACTATTAATGAAGAAATAGTAAATCCAAACCCAGAAGTAAATAAAAAAGCTTTAAAAATAGCTATAGACTATGCTAATGAAATTGTTGCAGAAGGTTTACTAGAGAATGTAGTACCAGCTGTAGTACAAGAGTTTAATGATGCATTAGAAGAAGCTAAAGCTGTTTATGAAAGTGAAGATGCTACAGAAACAGAAGTTGATGCAGCATTTAAGAGGTTAGCTAGTGCTATCTGGATGCTTGACTTTAAGCAAGGAGATAAAGAAGCATTACAAGTACTTGTAAATTCAGCAAAAGAGTTAGTATCTAAGGGATATACTGCTGATTCTTGGGCTAATTTACAAGAAGTTATAGCAATTGCAGATGCAGTACTTGCAGATGAAAATGCAATGCAAAAAGAAGTAGATGAAACTTTAGATGCATTAAAAGCAGCTATAGATGGTTTAGTTAAAGTTCAAGTTAAGAAAGATTCACTTCAAAAGTTAGTAGATAAATTAGAAAAAATAGATAAGGAAGGATATATTGAATCAACTTGGACACCATTTGAAAATGCATTAAAAACAGCTAAAGAAATTTTAGCTAATGAATATGCAACTCAAGAGGAAGTAGATTCAGCATATAATACATTAATAAAAACTTATCTAGATTTAAGATTAATACCAGATAAATCTAAACTTGAAGATTTAATAAATAAAGCGAAGGCTATAGACCTATCAAAATATACAGATGAAAGTGCTCAAGAGGTAAAAACTAAATTAGCAAGAGCTAACGAAGTATTTATTAATGAAGAGGCAACTCAGGAAGAAATAAATGAGGTAGCAAGATTATTAAATACAGCTTTAGATAATCTTATAGCAAAAGATGATGGGGCTGCAAGTGATGATGTTACTGATGATACTACAGAAAATGATAGTGAATCTAAGAATGAAACAGATAATAGCACTAATGGTGGCAACGAAAGTATTAATAATGAAAGCAACAAGGGGAATAATGGTAATTTACCGCAAACAGGTGGAAGAGATTCTAAAGATTTATTATTACTTGGTATAGTATTATGTTCCTTAGGAGCAGCAGTTATGTTAAGTAAAAAAAGAAAAATAGAATAGTTTTTAAGTCTAATATAAAGGCTCATAGTAAAAAATAATAATTACTATGAGCCTTTTTTATTGTAAAAAAAGTTTCTTTTGATTTACGATTAATTTTTCAAAAGCATCGGTATCAAGAGAATAGTAAACTCTTTTTCCATCTGTAGTACAAGTTATAAGTCCTGAATTTATAAGTTTGCTCATATGATGATGAATAGTATTTCTAGAAAGATTAAAGTGATTTGATAATTCAACACCATAGGCTTTATTTTTTCTTATATAACATAAAATATCAAATCTTGTTCGATCTCCAAGTAAATTATATGCTTTATAAACATCATCTACATATGAAATTTCTTTATTTAACATTTCTAAAAGATCTTTGCGTAATATTCCACAATAGATATGAACAATATCTGTAGTTTTATTTGAAGTAAGAGTAGTATCCATACCAAAAATGAAAGGTCTTAGATAGTAGTTTACTGTATCTAAAGGCTTTAATTTTGAAATCTTTTTAAAGAAACTTTCACATCCAATATTTGAAATATAGATATTAAAGGGAGATAGTATATCTATAAAATTATTTTTTTCTTTATTTAAAATAGTAATAACTTTTTTTAAAGGTATTGAAATTTCATCTAAAAATTTTTCGTAATTTCTATAGGTATCTAAAATTATTATTTTGCTTTCAGCTGGAATAGAAAGTGATAAGATAATATCAATAAAGTCACTCTCGGTTATAGATTCGTCATGACTATAATTATCAGATATATCTAGAGCTTCAGTAATATTATATGCAATTTTATCATGGGATAAGGTTTTTATATTATTAATTAGGATATCAATGTCTTCATTAAATTCTTCTAAAGCATTGTATAAAAGTAGGAATGCAATAGAGGTTGATCCTATTGTATTAAAAGAAAAACCTTCTATATTACTAAAAAACTTGTTTAATATTTCATTACTAATATTAATATTTTTATCTATGAGATTATTAAAATTTTTTAATTTAGAAAATGTTTTTTTAAATGAGTCATTATATTCTAATTTTTTTTCTTTTATTTTTTTATCTAGCTGATCTAAAGTATTACCTGATGCTTTTCTGCAAAGGTAAGCAATGGCTTCAAGTAACATATTTGGGGTATCAATATAATCCATTATGTCAAATCCTTCCTTAATACAAGTAATCGTTTTGAGTATTCCATATAATAAATTTTTTGTCAAGTTAAATGTGGAAACAAAAGTATTAAATGTATTTTATTGACATGAACTGGTATAAAGTATTATTATAATATATATATAGAACATCGTGTTAGATATTTGTTGTATATAAAATAATTAAATAAAAAGGGGGAAAAGGCATGAAAAAAATGAAACGTTATTTTTCAGGAGTTATTACAATTTTTATGTTATTTGGAATGATTACAAGCAACCCTAAGGCAGATATTAGAGAAAGTAAAGAATCTGATATTACTGCTATAGAGGTTGAAGGAACTCCGAGACTTGATGATTTAAAAACTAAGCCAAATGAATCACAAATAGATGCTATCTATGGGGACGATGAGATAGTTACAGCTATTGTGGAAATGGAAGATGCTCCTGTTATGGAGTATTATGGAACAAGCAATTACTCTATAGATATTGATACTTCAGCAGGAGAATCTGTATCAGATTTTTTATCTTCAGAAGATGCAAAGATTATTTCTAATGAAATAATTAATAATCAACAAAATATAATTTCAAAAATATCTAATTTAACTAATGAAAATAGTGATATAGCTAAATTATCTAATGATGGATTTGAAGTTGTAAATAAGTGGTCTAATATAGTAAATGCTATAGCTATTAAAGTGCCATATGGTCTTATTAATGAAATAAGTAAGATAGATGGAATTAAGAGAGCTTATGTTGAACATGTTTATGATAGACCAGATCCTATTGAAAATTCTGTAGTTGAAGATGGTAAGGAAAATTACTCTTATAGCTATGATATGGTAGGAATTGAAAAGGTTTGGGGAGAAGGTTATACAGGTAAAGGAATGCTGGTTGCAGTTCTTGATACTGGACTAGATTTAAAAATGGATTGGAATTCAGAAGTTGTCCGTGTCCATGAAGCATTTACAAATGATTCTTTTAAAAATGGAAATCCAACAGATGGAAATGATGACTGGAGCTTACGTTATACTACTGATAGTCTAAAAGAATTTTTAGTAGATAATCAACTTAAATCTACTACGGGTGCGAGTGGAAATCAAATAACTTATGATAAGAATGCTCTTTATAAAAATTTAAAAGTACCATATGCATGTGATTATGCAGATGGAGATTTAAATGTATGGCCAGCAGAGAGTGATCATGGTACACATGTTAGTGGTACTATTGCAGGTTTTGTAAGTACTGATGAAGGAGAAGTTAAATTTTCAGGAGTTGCACCTGATGCACAGTTATTAGCTATGAAGGTGTTTCCAGATGCTGGTGGTGGAGCAATGGAAAGTGTTATTATAAATGCTCTTGAAGATTCTTTAAAATTAGGAGCGGATATAGTTAATTTAAGTCTTGGTTCAGATAATGGTTTTGCAAGTGATGATACAGTTCAAAACGATCTTTATGAACGTCTTAATAAATCAGGAATTGTACTTATGACTTCTGCTGGAAATAGTGAAAAGTCATCTACAAATAATAATTATGGTAGTAGTAACTCAACAGATAATCCTGATGAATCTATGATTTCGTCTCCAGCTGTATATGAGAGCAATCTTGCTGTAGCATCTATAGATAATACTATCAGTGTACAAGCTTATTTTTCGTGGTATGATGATAAAAATGTTGAGCATAAGGTTTATTTTAAAGATCCTTGGGCTGGTCTTATGAAGGCAGATTTTTCAGATAAGGAATATCCAATATATTCAGTAGGTGGTTTTGGGGAATATAATGATTACTATGCTGCTGGATTTAATAATGGATATAATAATGGGAAAACTGGACTTGCTTTAGTAAAGCGTGGAGAAATATCTTTTGCAAGTAAAATTAATAATGCAATATCTTTCTCAGGAGTAAATTCTAGAAATGAGCGTTACGGTGTTTTAGGAGTTATAATTTATGATAACAATTCTGAAAGCACAGAATTAATAAGTATGAGTGTTACAGGAACTACTCTTGATTCTGCTTTTATTTCAGGAAAAGATGGTTCTGAATTAGTTAAAGCAATAGAAAATGGATATGATGTTAAGATAAAAGTTTCAAAGGATGATGAAACAATTGATAATGTTACAGCAGGAGAAATGTCTTCATTTACTTCATGGGGAGCGGGACCAGGTCTTGAATTAAAGCCTGAAATTACAGCACCAGGAGGGAATATATGGTCTTCTGTACTTGATAGAGTTAATGCAAGTAATGATGGATATATTGGAAGTTATAATATGATGAGTGGTACATCTATGTCAGCTCCTCATATGTCTGGAATTGGTGCTCTTGTTCGTCAATATGCAATTAAACAAGGGATTACAAATGAAAATGTTGGAGATATTGTTAGCAAATTATTAGTTAGTACTGCTATTCCTCAAAAAAATAAAAATGGAGTATATTATTCACCTCGTCAACAGGGGGCTGGTATTGTAAGTGCATCATCAGCAATTTCAACACCTGCTTATATAACAGTTGATGGAGAGAGTGTTGGTAAGTTGGAACTAGGTGATGATCCAAATAAAAATGGAGAATACAATATAAACTTTAAATTAAATAATATTTCTAGCGAATCATTAAAATATAACGTAGAAGTGGTATTAATGAGACCGGAAACATCTCCTATAACAAGTGAATGGGGAGAACGTAATGTTATATCTAATGATGAGGTTATTATAAAAAATGTGCAATTAGGAGAAATTAATGTATCAGAAAATGGAAGTACGAGCTTTAATCAAAAAGTTTCATTGACAAATGAAGAAAAATCAGAGCTAGATACTTTATTTGCAAATGGAATTTATATAGAAGGATATGTAATCTTAACTGATACAACTGAAGAAAATCCTCAAATTGGTATGCCAATGTTATCATTTTATGGTGATTGGACTAAATCACCAATATTTGATTCATCTAATTGGATAGATGAGCCACAAGATGGAGAAAATGTGTTTAATAATGAGACCACTTGGAATACTAATATAGTTGGAAGTACACAAATTAATGATATTTATGGTATTATAGGATATTTCAATCTTGGTCAAAATGTTTTTGATCCAAGTTCAACAATGAATCAAACGGTGTATACAAAGGAAAATATAACATTATCTCCTAATGGAGATGAGTATTTTGACCGTATTGATGATTATATACTTTATCAATTACGTGATGCAAAAGCTGTAGTTATTGAAGCTAAGAATTCAATAACTGGTGAAGTCTATATGAGAGAATGGACATCTTATGCATCAAAGAGTCTTTATAACTCTAGTATAGGTGCTCCAATACCATTTAGTGTTTATGGAACATTTCCAACTTGGAATGGAACTGATAAGGAGGGAAATGTACTACCTAGTGGAACAAAATGTACTTATACTATTACAGCTTATAGTGAAGGGGATTATGGTGATAAGGTATATAGTGAAGAAGAAGGTAGAAATGTTACAGCTTTTGATTCTATAATTCCAGGAGAAAAAGAACCAAAGTTTAATAATCATAATATGGATATGACTGGAGATATTATTTCATTCCCAGTTACTATAGATACAGTTGCTCCAAAACTTAAAAATAATGCTATTAAAGTATATCAAGAAGATGGACGCACATATATTAAAGGTACAGTATATGATGATGGCTCAATTGCATCTATTGAAGTTACACCTTATGTAACACGTACCTATAAAGATGAGAAGGGTGATCCTAATTACTCTGAAGTAGGACTTGATAGAAATAATCCATTTTATAAGGAAGATATTTACGATGCAGAAGTTAAAGAACACGAATTTATTGTGGATGTAACAGAATATGTTCATAATAAGGAGTCATTTGAAGGTGAAAATAATTATTACAATTATGAATGGAATGGAAATGTATTAATTTCATGTGGTGATTATGGAGCAAATGATAGAAGCTATGCTATAAGAGTTAATGCTTCAGAAGGAATTGTTTTATCTCAAACATCTGCATTATTGCATCCGGGGGAGGAGTTTGATTTAAGTGTTAATAATAATACTGAAAATTCAAATTCTAATATAACTCGTATATCAAGTAATCCAGAAGTTGCAACTGTTGATGAATATGGACATGTTATTGCAGTTTCAGCTGGGCAAACAATTATTACAGTTTCAGATGGAACAGATTCTGCTATTTGTGTTGTAGCAGTAGAAGAGGTTAATACTAAAGTTGAAAGCTTTGATCTTTCTATAGATAGTTTTTCAGGCTTAAAAGTAGATGGACAATTAGTTGTTAAGGTAAATAATCTTAAACCTGCTAATGTTAAGTTAGATAATATAAGTTGGGAAGTTTCAGAGGATGAAGATTATGCAAATGATTATGGAGCAGGTCTTATTACTGTAGGTAAATACTCTAGTGATGGACTTTCAGGATTTTTATATCTTACATTAAATTCATCAGAAGATATACTTCCAAAAGGACGCGCTGTATTAACTGTTACATTAGGTGATGTAAAGAGAACAATGGATATAGATTGGGATCAAATTTATAAGACTAGCTCAGAAGATGATATAATTTCAGGGGAAAATTATAATGATCAAGCAATTTATGTAAAACAAGGTGAATCAGCTAAACTTATGGCTAAGTATAAACAATCAACCTTACATCAAATAGGTGATGTGCAAACTGAACTTAAAGGTCTTAAACTTGATGGAGCGGATTTCTTCAGTATAGGAGGAAGTTATAATGCTAAATTAGTAAATGAAGCAGATTATGCATTGCCAGAAAAAGTTCATCTTTATATTGTTTATGCAGATGGATATAAATATGAAATTCAAAATTATCCAAATCATACTACCTACACATATGATTCAAATACAGGAGAAATAAATGTTAAATATGCACCAACAGGCGCTGAAAATAAACTTCTTATAGTAGCCGATGGAATTGAAAGTAAAGGTGCTATTGCTGGAGTTGTATCAGATACTGTGTATACAAAACCAGATGGAATGTTTGGACCATTTGATTGGAGCGTTGTAAGTGGAAATGGCGAATTTGAAGTTGGAGAAGCGGATTTAAAAGGAAATAAAATTGAAGCGGGCATATATACTCCATCTGAGCCAGGGGTTAGTTATATTAAAGCTACTACTAAGGATGGAAAGTATTCTGTAAACTTTGCAGTAGTATCTGAAGCGATTTTAGCAGATAAATTAACTCTAGATACAAATAATATTGAAGTTAAAGTTGGAGAAACAGCAAATCTAATAGCAAAGCTTTCACCAGAACCTACATTGGAAAAAGATACAGAATTAACTTGGAAGAGTTTTAATCCATCAGTAGCAACAGTTTCAGAAGATGGAACAATTACTGGAGTTTCTGAAGGATATGCTTATATAAAGATTGAATCAATGACTAATAATAAGATATATAGTTACTGTATTGTTCATGTTTCAAAAGCAATTGAAAAATATACAGTTACATTTAAAGATTATAATGGTACTGTTTTAAAAGAGGAAATAGTAGAAGAAGGAAATAGTGCTACACCACCAGTTAATCCAGAAAGAGAAGGATATACTTTTGACGGATGGGATATTGATTTTAACAATGTAAAAGAAAATATTACAATAACAGCAAAGTATTCTATAAATAGTTATACAGTTACTTTTAGTGTTGAGGGAAAGGTAGTTGGAACTATAGTTAAAGAATATGATGAAGTTTTAACTGATAAGGATTATCCTGAAATTCCTATTAAAAATGGATATGTTGGTAAATGGAATAAGTTAGAAGGTGGCGTTAAAGATAATATAACTATAGAGGCTATTTATGAATTATATTCAGATGATTCAAACTCTAATGGAAATTCAGGAGGATCATCAGGAAATCATGGTCCAGATGAAGATGAGCCAGGAAACCCAAGTACAGATGGAACTCAATCAGGTAACCAAAGTACAGGTGGAACTAAACCAGGAAATCAAGATACAAATGGAAATCAAAATAAAGTAGATTCACCATCGAATAATAATTCGGGAGTGGATAATCAAGTAGGTTCTTCCAATGATAATTTACCACAAACAGGTGGAAGAAATTCTAAAGATTTATTATTACTTGGTATAGTATTATGTTCCTTAGGAGCAGCAGTTATG
Organism: Clostridium gallinarum; assembly: GCF_014836325.1. Taxonomy (GTDB): domain Bacteria; phylum Bacillota; class Clostridia; order Clostridiales; family Clostridiaceae; genus Clostridium; species Clostridium gallinarum. The sequence goes on along the minus strand of NZ_JACSQZ010000034.1, from coordinate 17,346 downwards.
TTAAGTAAAAAGAGAAAGTTGGAGTAATTTTTCACTTATCTTAATATATAATTAATAAAAGAAGGCTCGTAGTAAATATTAATATGTTTGCTACGAGTTTTTTATATAGAAAATTATAAAATGACTTTGGATAGTATATTCTTTTAAAGGTATTATTTCTTAGCAGTTAATATAAGAAGAGAATAATTTTCAAATACATTGACACTAAATAATGGTAGATATATAATATTAACAGGTTAATATGTTAAGCTTAAAACTGTTATTGAGATTTAAAAGAGTACAAGTTTTTATAACTTGATATTTCTATGAAGATAGATATGAAAAGGAGAGAGTTATATGAATAAAAAAGAAGTTAAAGAATTAATGAAGAATCAATTGATTGCAGTAATTAGAGGAAATGATATTGAAGAATCAAAGCTTATATGTAAAGCTATTATAGAATCAGGAATTACATCCTTAGAAATTACATTTAGTATTCCTAATGCAGAAAAATTAATTTGTGATTTAAAAAATGAAGTACCTAATGCACTTATAGGTGCTGGAACAGTATTATCTAAAGAGCAAGCAAAGCTTGCAATAGATAATGGGGCTGATTTTATAGTATCACCTTGTATTGTAGAAGAAGTTGGAGCTTATTGTAGAGAAAAAGATGTTTTTTGTTCAATGGGAGCTGCAACACCAACAGAAGTTTATAATTCATATCTAGCTGGAAGTGATGTAGTTAAGCTATTCCCAGGAGATTGTATTTCAATGAGTATGATTAAGGGAATTAAGGCACCTATGCCATTTATTGAAATGATGCCAACAGGTGGAGTTGATGATAAGAATGTTAAAGAGTGGTTTAAAAATGGTGCATATGCTACTGGATTTGGAGGATATTTAACTAAGGGAATAAATTCTTCTAATCTTGATTTATTAAAAGAACGTTGTGAAAGATTAATACAAGCTACTAAGTAATAAATAAATTTAAATTATTATTAGGGAGAGAGGGCAATATGAGTAAAGTATTATTATTTGGAGAGCCTATGGCTTTATTTACATCTCAAATTGAAGGAGATTTAGAAGATGTAAATATATTTGAAAAGTCAGTAGCTGGTGCAGAACTTAATGTTTGTACAGGCCTTGTAAGATTAGGGAATGAAGTTTCATATATAACTAAATTAGGTAGTGATCCATTAGGTTTATATATTAAAAAGTTTATTGATAAAGAAAATATAGGAACTGAGTTTATATCTTTTGATAATGTTAATAAAACTGGATTAATGTTTAAAAGTAAGGTTTCAGAGGGGGATCCTGTAACAGCTTATTATAGAAAGGGATCAGCATTTTCTCATATTACTCCAGAGGATATTGATAATATTAATTTTGAAGGAGTTGATCTTCTTCATGTAACTGGAATACCACCAGCTTTATCTATAAGTTGTAGGGAAGCTACATATAGATTAATTGAGAGAGCTAAGGAAAAGGGAATATATATTACTTTTGATCCAAACTTAAGACCTGCTTTATGGGAAAATGAAGAAACTATGATTAGGGTTTTAAATGATTTGGCTCGAAATTGTGATTTGATATTGCCAGGAGTAGCTGAGGGTTTAATATTAACTGGAAGTGATGATGTAGAAAAAATAGCAGATTTTTATCAAAATATTGGAGTTAATGAAGTTATTATAAAAAATGGCAGTAAGGGCGCTTATGTAAGAAGTGGAAATGATAGTTTTGAGCAACCAGGATTTAAAGTTGAAAAAGTAGTAGATACAGTAGGCGCTGGAGATGGATTTGCTGTAGGGGTGTTAAGTGGTAAATTAGAATGTTTATCAATTAAAGAATGTGTTATAAGAGGAAATGCAATTGGAGCAATTCAAGTTACGCATTTAAGTGATAATGAGGGGCTACCTACACAAGAAGAATTAAAAGAATTTATAGAAAAAAGAATATAAGAATTTAAAGTACACCTAATAGTTTGAGTTATTTTTTAGATAATACGGAGAAATAATTTAAATTATATAGGTGTATTTTATTGGTGTAGCTAAAATGTTTACATACGAATTAGTTTTTTTATAAAAAATTTTCTGAAAGTTATTGACGACGGTTTCAAAAGGTAGTAATATAATATTAACATCTTAATGTGTTAAGTGGTTAACACGGAGAAAGGAGAGGTTTAAATGGAAACTAGATATGCACATAGTCCTAAGGATATAGCGCATTATTCAACAGAAGAATTACGTAGTGAGTTTTTACAAGAAAAGATATTTGTACCAGGAGAAGTTTGCTTAACTTACCTACACTACGATCGTCAAATATTTGGAGGGGTAACACCTAAGGATAAGCCTTTAGAAATAGTGCTTTCAAAAGAACTTGGAGTAGATTATTTCTTAGAACGTCGTGAACTTGGAATAATTAACATAGGTGGTCCTGGAACTATAATTATAGATGGTAAAGAAGAAGAAATGAAAAAACAAGATGGATATTATATTGGGAAGGAAACAAAGCAAGTAGTATTTAAATCTAATGATTTAAATAACTTAGCAAAGTTTTATGTTGTATCAACACCAGCTCATCACAAATATCCAAATGTAAAAATAAGTATAGATAATATTACACCAAGAGTTGTTGGTGAAGGAAAAACATTAAATAAGAGAAAGATATTCCAATACATTCATCCAAATGTGTGTGAAAGTTGTCAATTACAAATGGGATATACAATTCTTGAAGAAGGTAGTGCATGGAATACAATGCCATGTCATACTCATGAAAGACGTATGGAAACTTATTTATATTTTGATATGAATGAAGATACAAAAGTTTTCCACCTAATGGGTAAAGCAGATGAAACTAAACATATTGTTGTTGGAAATGAAGAAGCTGTTATTTCTCCAAGTTGGTCAATACACTCAGGAGTAGGTACAAGCAACTATACATTTATATGGGCAATGTGTGGTGAAAACATAACATACGATGATATGGATATGGTTTCAATGGATGATTTAAAGTAAAATAGGAGGATAAAAATTAATGAGTAATTTTAATATGAATAATTTTTCATTAGAAGGAAAAGTAGCACTGATAACTGGAGCTTCATATGGAATTGGATATGCAATTGCATCAGGTCTAGCAAAAGCAGGAGCCACAATAGTTTTTAATGATATAAATGAAGATTTAATTAATAAGGGAATAGCTGCATATAAGGCAGATGGAATAGAAGCTAAAGGATATGTATGCGATGTAACTGATGAAGATGCAGTACAAGCTTTAGTTAAGAGAATAGAAGAGGAAGTTGGAGTTATTGATATTTTAGTTAATAATGCTGGAATAATAAAAAGAATTCCAATGACAGAAATGTCAGCAGCTGATTTTAGAAGAGTTATAGATGTAGATTTAAATGCACCTTTTATTGTTTCTAAAGCAGTAATACCTTCTATGATTAAAAAAGGTCATGGAAAAATAATTAATATATGTTCTATGATGAGTGAATTAGGTCGTGAAACGGTTAGTGCTTATGCATCTGCAAAAGGTGGATTAAAAATGCTAACAAAGAATATATGTGCAGAGTATGGTGAAAGTAATATTCAATGTAATGGTATAGGACCAGGATATATTGAAACACCACAAACAGCACCATTAAGAGTTGAAGGAAATCCATTTAATGATTTTATTATTTCTAAAACACCAGCAGCTCGTTGGGGAACTACAGATGATTTAATTGGACCTACAGTATTCTTAGCATCAGATGCTTCTAATTTTGTAAATGGACACATCTTATATGTAGATGGTGGAATACTTGCTTCTATAGGAAAGCAACCAGAAGCATAAAAATATACTGTGTATACTTGAATGCCGATATAATATAACATATAATATGATATATTATATTAACATGTTATATTATTAAGGAGTTAAGAGAAATGATTGCAAAATATGAAATTATAAAGCAAGACATTATTCAGATGATTGAAGAGAAAAAGTTTAAGCCTGGAGATAAAATTTATTCAGAGGGAGAGTTAAAAAAACTTTACAACGTTAGTAGTACTACAGTTGTTAGAGCTCTTCAAGATTTAGTTTTAAGTGGCTACCTTATTAGAAAACAAGGAGAGGGAACTTATGTAAGAAAGTCATTTAAGCATAGACGTGCTTTCTTTGATGAAGGTAGCCCAATAATTGAAGAGTTTAAAAATAAGTATTCTGAGAAAAGGATAGTAGAAAGTAAAAAGATTATATTTGTAAAAGAAATAGAAGATAGTGAAATTGCTGAAAAGTTAAAGGTTAGAACTAATGAAGTTTTAGTTCAATTTTGTAGGGTAAGTTATGTTAATGATACACCATGGCAAATACAAAATAGCTATATTCCAAAAAAATATTTAAAGAATTTTGACTATAATAATTTAAATGAAGATGATAGATTTTCGGATGAGTTAAATAAAGCCTTAGGAATAAATTTAATGACTTTACCTATGAAACAAAAAATAGAAGTAGAATTTCCTATTAAAGATAAAAGTGTAGCTGAATCTTTAATTTTAGATGAAAATACACCAGTGTATAAATCAGATAGAATTACATACTATCCTGCTCAAATACCATTTGAATTTGCAAGAAATTATATAAATTATAAATTTTATTCCATAGAAATTCAAACTGAAGATAATGTCTAATTAAAAATTTGACATTAAGGAGTTTTGGAAAATATGCGTAACATTATAAAAGAACCGTTACTTAAAAGTGAACGTTATTTTAATAATGGTTTCCTAACTAAGGAAACCATTATAAAAGCACTAGATAAATGTATAAAAAAGATAGATAGAAATATTGAAATATTTGGAGAAAACTTCCCAACTCCAGCTACTAAGAATAATACATATGAAGTTATGGATAATACTGAGTGGACTAATGGATTTTGGACTGGAATTCTATGGTTAGCTTATGAATACACAAAGGATAATAAATATAAAGAGTTAGCAGAGAAAAATGTTGAATCTTTTTATAACAGAATTGTAAATAATATAGAAGTTGCTCATCATGACTTAGGCTTCCTTTACATTCCTTCTTGTGTAAGTGCTTATAAATTAACAGGTAACCAAATGGCTTATGATGCAGCTGTTATGGCTGCAGATGCATTGATTAAACGTTACCAAGAGAAGGGCGAATTTATTCAGGCTTGGGGAGAATTAGGGGCAGCTGATAATTATAGATTAATTGTAGATTGTCTTTTAAATATTCCTTTATTATATTGGGCAACAGAAGTAAGTGGGGATGAAAAGTATAAGGAAATTGCTAAGAAGCACTTTAGAACAACTATAGCAAATGCAGTTAGAGATAATGCTTCTGCATATCATACCTTCTATTTTGATACTGAGACTGGAAAGCCTGTTGGTGGTAAAACTAGACAAGGATATTCAGATGATTCAAGTTGGGCAAGAGGCCAAGCGTGGATAATATACGGAATAGCATTAAACTATTTCCATGATATGAATGAAGAAAATGTAAACATTTTTGAAGCAGTATCTAATTACTTTATAAATAGATTACCAGATGATTTTGTATGTTATTGGGACTTAATTTTCAATGATGGTTCGGGACAATCAAGAGATTCATCTTCAGCAGCTATTGCAGTTTGTGGATTAAATTTAATGGACAAGTTCCTACCAGAAACCAATGAAATGAAGAATGTCTATAGATATGTACAACATGCAATGTTAGGCAGTTTAATAAAGAATTATACTGATGACTTGACAGATGGAGCTGCAGCACTTATAAATCACGGAGTTTATTCTTGGCATTCAGGCAAAGGTGTAGATGAAGGTAATATTTGGGGTGACTATTTTTACATGGAAGCCTTAATTAGATTTTATAAGGATTGGGAAATGTATTGGTAAATTAAAAAAATAATAAATTAATAAATAATTTTACAATGGAGGAATTAATATGGAAAATAAGCCAAATATCAAAATGGTACGTGTTGATGAAAGATTAATACATGGACAAGGACAATTATGGATTAAAAGTTTAGGAGCTAATTTAGTAATAGTTGCAAACGATAAAGTTTCAACAGATAACATTCAACAAACTTTAATGAAATCGATTGTTTCTAAAGATGTTGGAATGCGTTTCTGGACAATTGATAGAACTAATGAAGTGATTTTTAAGGCAGCTCCACATCAAACTATTTTTACAGTTGTTAAGTCTTGCCAAGATGCACTTAGATTAGCAGAAGGTGGATTCCCTATAGAAGAATTGAATATAGGGAATGTTCATGCAGCTGAAGGGAAAGAAAAAATTTCTCAATTTATTTATTTAGGTGAAGAAGATAAAGAAGCATTACGTATATTAAGAGATAAATATCATGTAAAGTTTAATACAAAAACATCACCAGTTTCAGACGATGGTGTTAAATCTATAGATGCTTTAAATAATGCTCTAAAATAGGGGGAGAAAAACATGGAAATATCAATAACTCAAGCAATTTTAATCGGCTTAATTACTGCATTTTGTTATTCAGGACAACTATTAGGGATTTATACAAATCGTTCAATAGTTATGGCATTTTTCGTAGGTCTTGTTCTAGGAGATATTCCTACAGCTTTAACATTTGGTGCTTTAGCTGAACTAGCATTCATGGGATTTGGTGCTGGTGCTGGTGGAACAGTTCCTCCAAACCAATTAGGACCTGGAATAATAGGAACAATTATGGCTATTACTTTAAAGAATCAAGGAGTTACTCCTGAATCTGCTTTATCTTTATCATTCCCATTTGCTGTATTATTCCAATTAGTTACAACTGCTATATATACTGCTTTAGCAGGAACAACAGATACTGCTAAGAAATTAATAAAAGAAGGAAAGTATAGTAAATTTAATTTACTTGCAAATAGCACTATAATTGCATTCGCAGTAGTAGGATTTATTATAGGTGTTACATCAGCTATAAGTTTACCAGCTTTACAAGCATTTGTTAATATATTACCAGATTGGTTAATAACAGGATTCTCAGTAGCCGGAGGACTTATACCTGCAATTGGATTTGCAATGATCATGTCAGTTATGATTAAAAAAGAATTAATACCATATGTTTTATTAGGATATATTTGTGCATCATATTTAGGATTACCAACTATGGCTATAGCTTTAGTTGGGGCAGTATTCGCTTTAATTATGTATAATTTAAATACTAATAATGCACAAAACACAGTAGCAACTGCTAATGCTGTTAATGTTTCTGATGAGGAGGATTTTTCAAATGGAATCTAGAAAACCTGTATTAACACAAAAAGATTATTTAAAGACAACTCTTAGAAGTTATTTTTTACAAAATGGATTTAACTATAATTCATATCAAGGAACAGGATATTTATTCTTAATTCTTCCAGCATTAAAAAAGATTTATAAGAATGATCCTGAAAAATTAAAAGAAGTTGCTGCATCTAATATTGAGTTTTATAATATAAACCCTCATGTTTTACCATTTGAAACAAGCATGCACATAGCAATGTATGATCATGGTGAAGATATAGAAAATTCACGTAGTATAAAGATGGCATTAATGGGACCTTTAGCAGGAATAGGAGATTCAATTTGCCAATTTGGATTAGCACCATTATTCTCAACTATTTTTGCTGGTTTAGCTATGGATGGATTAACTTTTGCTCCAATGGCTTTCTGGGTAACTATGTTAATTTCTATGTTATTACTTAAATTAGGAATGGGATATTTAGGTTATAAGTTAGGAACAAGTGTAATAGATACTTTAAGTGAAAAAATTGGTCAAGTTTCTAGTGCTGCTAGTATAGTAGGTGTTACAGTTATATCTGCATTATCAGTTAGCTTTGTAAAAGCTAAGATAGGTATACAATATGCTACTACACTTGCATCTGGAGAAGAACAAGTTGTATCTATTCAAACAATTTTAGATAAAATACTTCCAAATATGCTACCAGCTATTATTACTATAGCAGTATTTACATTAGTAAAAAAATATAAATGGTCAACATATAAATTATTAGCTTTATTATTTGCATTAGGTATAGGGCTTTCATACTTTGGTATTTTAGTTTAGGAGGATTTAATATGTATAAATTAGTGATTGTAGGACATGGTAATTTTCCAAGTGGAGTTTTATCAGCAGCATCTTTATTAGTGGGAAAAAATGAAAATATATGTAGTTTTGATTTGGATGAAAACGAAACACATGAAGGCTTTGAAAAGAAGTTAAAAGAGTTATTGGATAATAATGATAAAGTGGTAGTTCTTGCGGACTTAACAGGTGGAGCACCACATCAAATAGCAGCTCGTTTAATATTAGAAGGTGGAAAAATAAATCAATATGTTATTTCAGGAGTTAATCTTGCTTTAGTTGTAGACTTAGCAATGAAATGTTGTATTGGTGAAGTATCAGATGATGAAATGCAAGATTCGATACTTAATTCTATTGAGGAATGTAAAGAAACAACAACTTTATTATGCCCTAGGATGATGTAAGTATGAATACTCAAAATATAATATTTATAGTATTGATTGGTGTAATGTTTTTAGTTTATTTTATTATATCTCCTATTATTAAATATAAGGGAATACAAGAAAATAATAAAAAACATTCTGATTTTCTTAATAAGCTTAATACTGGAGATAAGGTAGTATTAAACTCTGGTATTTTTGGAACTTTAAAAGAAAAGAGTGAAGAATGTTATTCTATTGAAATAAGTAAAGGGGTTATAATAAAAGTTCTGCCATCTAGTATTATAGGAAGAAGTTGAGGGTAAATTATGATAACTTTTGATTTAATTAATAAATATAGTAATGACTTTTTATCAGGTAATTGGAAGAACCTTGTTAATGATAATTGTAAAAAAGAAATAAAAAGAGCAAAGTTTCAAGGTGATTTACTTTGTAAAAAAGTAATGCTTTATAATGATCCTATGGATATGGAGGCAACTTCAATTCCGTATACATTTGATGGAATTGAGTGGAATAGGAGTGCTAATTTAGATCCAGAATGGACTTATATGTTAAATCGTAATGGATTTATGATTGATTTAGCAGTTGCATATAGACTTACTGGAGATAAAAAGTATATAGAGAAGTGGAAGGAATATCTTTTTAACTTCATTAAATATAATGGAATTCCTTCAGAATATAATAAGGATTCTTGGCGTAATCTTGATACAGGTATAAGATTATCTAACTGGATGAGAAGCCTTGTATATTTAGGAAGTGATTTAGAATTAACTGAAGAGGAAATAAAGAAGTTTGAAGAATCACTAAAAATACATGTTGAATTTTTATATGGGGATTATACACCAAAACAATTGTTAAGTAATTGGGGAGTTTTATTGATTACAGGTGTATTATCAGTATCAATTTTATTCCCAGAGCTTGTAGATGATGAGCATAGAAAATGGGCATGGGACTTGCTAGAAGATCAGCTTGATATTCAATTTTATCAAGATGGTGTACAATGGGAGCAAAGTCCTATGTACCACCATGAAGTTGTGTTAAGTACAGCATATGTTATGATGCATGCTGAATATACAAATCATAGTGTTCCAATGAATATTAGAGAAAAATTAAAGCCTTTAGTTGCTGCATCAGAGTTCTATATAAATCACAATGAAAAATTACTTTCTTTACATGATAGTGATAATGTTGATTTTTCATATGTATATAGTATATATAGATGCCTTGGTTTAGCAACTGAGGCTCCTTCAAATAATGAAAAGGGAATATTATTTGTTGGAAGTAATTATAAGGATAAGTATAGCAACTTAGAAAGTTCTATAGTTAAAGGATGTTTTAAACAAATAGATAGTGGATTTTTAGCGTATAAAGATGAGAATCATTTAATAACGCTATTTAATGGAAGGCATGGAAGCGCTCATGGACATGCAGCTCTTGGTAGTTTAACAATTAATTTAAATAAACAAGATATTGTAAATGATCCAGGAAGATTTACTTATAAGCATGATTCGCCATTAAGAACAGGTTTGAAAAAACAATGGATGCATAATACTGTTGATGTTGATAATAAGGAAGACTTTAAAATTAGTGGAGATTCTTCTTATGCTGAAGTACAAGATCCAATAGGAAATGCTTATAACCAAAAAGGTAATTATATAGCATTAGAAGGTGTATGGTCTGGAAAAGCTAATATTAAAGAAAATGAAAGAGGAGAAATCTTAGAGAAAAATTTATATACAGTAAGAAGAACTGCTTTCATAGAAAATAAAATGAATGTTGTAATTGTATTTACAGCAATTGATTATCCTGGTGAGCATAATTGGCGTTCAATATACAACCTTCAACCAACAGCCAAATGTGTTGAAGCAGGAGAAAAATCAATTATTGAAACAGATAATATGAGCTTTGTATTAGAATCCTTAGAAGGAGAAAACTATGTTAAATTAAAGAGTATTTTCTCTATTAAATATAATCAGTTATGTAATAATGATAAGTTAGTAGCTACGTCTTCTTTTATAGATAGAGGAGTTAAAGTAGAAGCTTTTTATGAAAAAGATGCTGTAGAGATTAAAAATTTATATGTTCATCAAAATGGTAAATCAGAAGAAGCTGAGAAGGATAAGATGGTGGGTTTTGAAGTGAAAAGCTTAAATAGTGATGATGAGTTTTCAATATTCTATTGTGCTTTTGATACTTTTAAAGGTGATAAGATTTATTATAGTGAAAAAGGACAAGGAATCTTTGGAAAATTAACTGTCTTTGATAAAGATAATAAGAGAATTAAGCTTTTATAATATAGCTTTAATTAATAGTAAAAAGGAGTATAGTAATATGTTAAAAATTCAATTAGTTTCTGGAAGTGGAGAGATAATTAAAGAAGCATTTAGTGAAGACCGTGTATATTTAGGATATAAGGGAACTCTAGATGATGGAGCTTTAGTAAGAATTATAAACTCTAATCCAGGAGAATATTTATGGGTTAAGATAAATAAATGTATTGATAAATCATTAGTTTATTTTAAAGGTACTGAAATGAATTATGAATTTCCTTTTACTGAAGAAGCTAAGGTAGCTTATCCAATTGGTGCTTTTGAAGGAGATAGACATTATTTTTCAGTTGAGAAACCTAGCAAAGAAGAATTGAAGCAATATAGAAATGTAGCTTTGAATCCTTCAGATCAAAAGAATGCAATTGGTGTTTATCCTCATGCATTAGCAAATGTAGAAACTAGAAATGAATCTGTATTCTTTGCAAGTAATGCGATAGATGGTATTTGTGTAACTGATGGACATGGTAGATGGCCATATCAATCTTGGGGAATAAACAAACAAAAGGATGCGGAGATAACTATTGAGTTTGGAAGAGAAGTTTTAATAAATAAAATAGGTTTATTTTTAAGAGCAGATTATCCGCATGATAGTTATTGGATAAGTGTTAAATTATCATTATCAAATGGAGAAGAAATGATATTTGAAACAACTAATAATACAGAGTGTCAATATTTTGATATTCCAGAATCTAAGGTTGAGTGGATAAAATTATCAAACTTAATAAAAAATGATGATGAATCAGAATTCCCAGCATTGACACAAATTGAAGCTTGGGGATGGATTGATTTAGGGAAATAGTTATATAATGGATAAAAAACTTACTAATTAATCTTAGTAAGTTTTTTATTAAAAAGAAAATGTAAACGTATTCCGACTGTCGATTTAAAAATAATTTGAATCTGGGGGGATAGTATGAATAATGAATTTATAACAGGAATTGCGTTGCTTTTATCAACAACTTATGCAACGCCTACGGTTCTAGATACTGTCAATATAGTTAAAGAAGAAAACAAATATACTATTAGCTCTGAAGTTTTGGCGAAAGAGGTAAATAAAGTTGAAAATGATTTTTAGACTATAAAAAACAATTATAATGCCTTTTTAGTAGGGACAGAAGAGATTAATTCCAATTCATTATTAAATTCTAAGATAAATAATATAATAAAAAAAGGCATATCAGATCTAAACGAATATATCAAATAAGAAGACACATTATTTAGAGGACTTCCATTAAACAATCAAGAAAAAGCCGATAATTTGAACAGTAGCTATTTAAAATTATATGAAATGGCACTTTTATATAGTGTTAGCTTAGAAGGTAATACTTATTATAAAAATGAAGATCTAAGAAATAAAATAATACAAGGCTTAGAGTGGTTATATACAAATTATTACTCAAAAACTTCTGAAGGATATTACGGAAATTGATATCATTGGGAAATAGGTATGCCTCAGAATATTACTAAAACTTTAATGCTTTTAGAAGATGAAATAAATTCTTTAAATCCAGAACTTATTACTTTATATATTTCTTAAATGGATAATTATATTCGTGGTGGATTAATAGATGGAAATACAAATGGGGATATAGATTTAAAAAGTCGTTTCCATACTGGTTCTAATTTAGCTGATATAGAATTCAATAAAATAATTCAAGGGACTTTGGTAAAAGATGATAAAAGAATAGAAAAAGCAGTAAGTGATATGATGACTATTTATGAGACTATTGATCCTAATAATATAGTTAATGGTGTAACCGATGGATCCTTTATACAACATAATAGAGTTTCATATACAGGATATTATAGTAAAGTATTACTTCAAAGAAGTATGCAAGTTATTTCTACTTTAAATGGAAGTAGATGGAGTAATGAAGATTTAATAGATAAAATGGAACTGTGAATATATGAAGCTTTTGCACCAGTTATATATGAGGGATATATGATGGAGATAGTTAAAGGAAGAGGAATTTCGATAGTAACTACAGGATATGCTGATACAGTTGATATTGTAGAATGTATGACTCAATTAAGTGAAGCCATGGATGAAGAAAAAGCAAAGACTTTAAAGTCATATATAAAGTATATTAATGATGTAAGTAAAGTTTCTATATCAACTAATGGATTTGTTTCTCTTAAATCAATAATAGATTTCAATATTATGGGAAAAAACAGTTCGTTCTAGAGAAGGATATTCGTTTGTAGTTTCAAGAAGTTCAAGGCGCATATCAAAATATGAGTATATGAGTGGGGAGAATTTAAAACCTTGGTTCCAAGGGGATGGGGCTTTTTACTTATATCAATCAGGAAATAATCAAACTGAATCTTATGGAGTAAATTATATCGCAACTGTTGATTCATACCATTTACCAGGAACAAATAATTATTCAGGTGGAACAACTCTTGATACTTATGGAACTTCTGCTATGCAACTTGGCGATGATAATGCATATGCAGCTAAACAATTAGGTTTATTACCAGATGATTTTGTAGTTTATAAAAATTGTAATGCAAATAAATCTTGGTTTATGTTTGAGGATGAAATTGTTGTAGTAGGATCTAATATAATTGATGATCTTAAAAGAGGAGTTACTACTACTTTAGATAATCCTATGTCACTAGAATCTGAAAATGTAGTTTTAGAAGGTAAGAGTAAGGATTCTAATGATATAAGTATTTTAGAAAATGGAAAATATAACAACTTAGATTGGATAAGTTATTCAACGGATTCGCATAATTCTAATATTGGTTATTACTTCCAGAATAGCAAAGAAATCAATATAAATAATGAATTGAGAACTGCCAATCTAAGAGATATTAGACAAGCAAATTCAGATAAAGAAGTTACAACACAATTTACAACACTAACATACAATCATAGTAGTGGTGAAGAAAAGGATAGCTATGCATATGTTATTTTACCTAATTTTGATAAGGAGATGACAAGTAATTATGCTGAAAATCCTAAGATAAATATATTAGTAAATAGCGAATCTGTTCATGCTTTAGAGCAAACTGATTTAAATATTACAGGATATAATTTTTTCGATAATGAAGAAAGAACAGTTGGAAATATTACATCGTTTAATCAAGCATCTTAATGGTAGAAGAAGAAAATAATACACTGAAGTTATCTGTATCTGATCCTACTTTTGGATTAGAACAAATACATTTAGTGTTAAAGATTCCTAATGCAAAATTAATAACGAGTGATGAAAGAATAGCTATGGATATAAATGAAGATAAAATAGACATTAGAGTTAATACAAAATCAGCAAATAGAGCTTCATTTTAGGCAACTTTCCAACTAAGGACTATTGAGGATTTAAAAACAATTATTTCAGAAGCAAAAGAATTAAATGAAAGTGATTATATAGCTAAAAGTTGGAATAATATGATAACAGTATTATTAAGTGTAGAGAAACTTTCTGATGATGCTAATCAACAGGAGATTGATAATGCAATTTTAGAGTTAAAAAAAGCTATTAGTGAGCTTGAAAAAGTTTTAAGAGTAGAAATTTTAAAAATTATAAAAGAAGGAGAAAATATTTTTTCGGAAAAATATACAAAGGATAGCTTAAGTAATTTTGAGCTTGCATTAAATAGTGCAAAAAAATAAACGAAGATAGAAATTCAAGTCAAAAAGAAATTGATAGTGCTGTAGAGGTTTTAAGAAATGCAATAGATAATCTAAAGCTAAAAAATAATAATAATTTTAATAATAATGAATCATCTGAGAGTAATAATGACAATAACAATGAATCTTTTGAAAATAATATAGGTAATAATAATGAAGCGTCTAATAGTAAATTACCTATAACAGGAGGAGCTTCAACATTTACTTTATGTGGATTTGTAGCATTACTCATTTCTAAAGGGTTCATGTTAAGAAAAAGAAAATAAGCGAAGTTTTTTAACTTCGCTTATTTTTATAATAGCATAATCTAACAGTATATGATATAATTACTCTGATTAAAAATTGGTTAAAATTAGAATAATTATAGAGTAAAACAAAGGTGATTTATTTGTATAAAAAGATATTTATTATTTTATTAGTTATATTTATTATAAATACCATAGTACCTAAAAATGTTTATGCAGAAGAGAAAAATGATGTTGTTAAAGTTGGATTATTTCCTTTAGAACCATATGCTTATTTAAATTCTAAAGGTGAATTAGAAGGGTATTATGTAGAATTATTTGATTTGATTTCTAAAAAAATGAATATTGAAGTTGAATATGTTTTAGGTGAGATGAAAGATTGGTTATCTAATTTAGAAAATAGAAATGTAGATATAATTCTAGGAGCATCTATAACAAAAGATAGAATGGAGAAGTTTATTTTTAATAAAAATAGTATTGCATTAGAGGGGTTTGCACTTTACAGTAATAAAAATAAAATAGACTCTGTTAATTTTGAAAATTTAAATGGATTAAGATTTGGATATATTGCTGAAAATGTTAAGTCACAATGGGTTTTTAATTTTTTTAAAGCTATTAGTATAAATGTTGTTCCAGTAGTAGGTAAGGATTATTCTGAATTAAAAGAGTTTATGGAAGATGATAAAATAGATTTAATGGTTGATAGTAATTTTAGCAATAACAGATATAAAAAAATATATGAATTTATAGGAGATCAAGTTTATATAGCAGCTAATAAAGAAAGTGAGGATTTATTAGCGAAAATAGATGAAGCAATAGCAGAATGTAATAGAGATGAAGACAATCCTATAGAAAAGCTTTATAATAGCTACTTTGATAAAGGTGGAGAAAACATAGAGAAAAGATTATTAATATTAATATCTATTGTAAGTATAATTTTCACGATACTATTTATTAGTTACGGAATTCCATATTTGGTAAAAATATTTAAAAGGAAGAAAATAAATAAAAGATTAAAAGAGAATAGATATTTATTACATTATCAACCAATATATGATCCTATAAAAGAAAAAATAGTAGGCTTTGAGGGATTATTAAGATTAAAAGACAAAAAGGGAAATATAATATCACCAGCCAAGTTTATACCTGAAATTGAGAGAAATAATATGTTATTTGATGTAACTATATGGATAATTAATAAGGTAGTAAAAGATTATAAAAACATTTATAAATACACAAATAGTACTGAGGATAATTTCTATATTTCTCTTAATTTATCAATAGATGAAATTCAAAGCAATAAATTTGTAGACAAAGCTATAGAAATATTAAAGAAATCTAAATTAGAGAGTAATAGTATTTGTTTAGAAATAGTAGAGAGAGTAGGAATAAAAGATTTACATAAAATAATGAACAATATATCTAGGTTAAAAAATGCAGGTTTTAAAATAGCTATAGACGATTTTGGAACAGAGTATTCCAATTTAGATGTTTTGGAAAAGTTAGATGCAGATATTATAAAGGTTGATAAAAAATTTGTAGATGGACTAGGAAAGCATTTAATAAAAAATGAAACTATATTATTTATATTAAGGGTAGCGGAGAAATGTGAAAAATCTGTTGTTTTAGAAGGGATAGAGAGTAAAGAACAAGATAATATAATAAAAAGCTTTAATAGTAAAAATGTGTTTGTACAAGGATATTTTTATAATAAGCCTATGGAAATAGAAGCAATTAAAGCTTTATAATTTATATTTCTAAGGAGGAAGTTATGAAAATAAATTTAAAAGCTTTTTTGTTTATGTTAATAATGATTTCTACTTTGTCAGTGAATAAAATAGTAAAAGCAGAAAGTAATAATTTTGAGGATAAAGTATATAAGGTAGGTTTAATTGATTTTAGTCCATATGCTGAAGTTGATGAAAATGGTGTATTTAAAGGATATTATGTAGATTTTTTTGATTTAATAGCTAAAGAGTTGAATTTAAAATATGAGTATGTTTTAGTTAATAATTTAGAATCTATTGAAAAAATTGCAAGTGGAGAAATAGATTTTTCTCTTGGAATAACTATAACGCCTTCAAGAGCTGAAAAAGTTATATTTAGTGTAAATCATATAGCACTTGAAAAACTTGCTTTATATACAAATAAAGATATTGATTCATATAACTTAAATGAATTAAATGGATTAAGATTTGGAGCAATAAGGGAAAGAGCTACAGATTGGATATTAGATTTCTTTAAAGCTAGCAATATAGAAGTAGAATTAGTATATGGTGATAGCTATGAAGAAATAAATAAATTATTAGATAATGGTTCAATTGATTTGATTTTAGATAGTGCATATAAGAAAAGTAATTATAAAAAAATATATGAATTTATAGATTCACAAGTATACATAGCAGCTAATAAAAGTAATAAAGAGGTATTAAATGCCATTGATAGGACTATAAATAAAATTAATAGTGAAGATCCAGAAAAGATAGAAAATCTTTATAATAGTTATTTTGAAAAAGATAAAGTAAGAAAAGAAAAAGTAGAAAGATTTCTAAATATAGGATTAATGATTATTTCTATTATTTTAGCTGTAATACTATTATTTCCAATTATAAAAAGGTATATTTATAAGGAATATGTTAAATTCCTTATAAGAAATAATAAATATTTAATTTATTATAAACCTATTTATAAG
>NZ_JACSQZ010000033.1 GCF_014836325.1 Clostridium gallinarum | reverse complement strand
TTTTGAAGTGTTAAAGTATCATAGCAAGGTGACTTGGAGCGTATGCGACGGAACCTGGATATGATACTTTAACACTTTTTTAGATTAATATTATTTATATGTAGTACGTAGAGAAGGTTCATTTTCTCCATAAGGTGTTTTTTCATTAGCTTTATTTTTAACTTTTTCATTATAATTTGGAGATGTTGGATTATCGATAGTTTTATCAATTTTATTTTTCATGTGAATTTCCTCCTTAAGATACTTATCAATATTTATAATCTCCTAAATATAAAAAAATATTTAAGGAGATAATGAATTAACTTTATTTGATATGGGAATTAATGTATAATTTTAATAAGTTAAATAGGGGGAGATAGAATGAAAAATAATATTAAAATAGATAAGGTTAAAATAGGTGATGAAAATATACTAGCTTATATACAAACAGAAGCTTGGAAGGAAGCTTTTAGTAAGATTATATCAAACGAAGATATGGAAAAATATACAGATATTAATAAAGCAAAAGAAATGTATACTATGATACTTAATGAAAAAATAGGAAATGGATTTATTTTATCTATTGATGGAAATCCACATTGCATAGCTTACTTTGATAAATCTAGAGATGATGAATTTAAGGATTATGCAGAAATAATTTGTATACATAGTTTAGCATCTAACTGGGGAAACGGATATGGTTCAATTATGATGAAACATATATTAAAAGAGATAAAAGAATCGGGATTTAATAAAGTAATGTTATGGGTGTTTGAAGAAAATAATAGAGCTCGTAAATTCTATGAAAAACATGGATTTATTTTAAGTGATAAAACTAAAGAGTTTTGTGATTCCATTGAGGTTATGTATTTTAGAGAATTATAAAAATAATTAAAAAGGAGATGTATTATGAACATGTTGTTTATATCTATTTGGTCAATAATAAATATTATAATTTTAGTTACATTTTTAGGGTTAGGGATATATGTACTTATACTTGCTATAAAGGCGTTAAAAATCTATATAAATAAAAATTCTTAGAACGTACTAAATTAAGTTATTATAATATTTTTTATAAGAAGGTTATGCAGCTTAATAAAACAAAGCTTTAGAAGGTGGATGAATGGATACAAAAAAGATTTTTATTATAGAAGACGATGAGAAAATAAGAAATGAATTATGTACATTTTTAAATAGATATGGCTATGAGACTACATATTCATTGGATTTTGAACATATTATAGATGAAGCTTTAAGGGAAAAATATCATTTGATTTTATTAGATATTAATTTACCTTATTTTGATGGATATTATATTTGTAGAGAAATTAGAAAGAAAAGTTCTGTACCTATAATAGTGGTAACTAGTAGAGATAGTGAAGTTGATGAGCTTATGAGTATGAATTTAGGAGCTGATGATTTTATAACAAAACCTTATAATACACAAATTCTTTTAGCAAGGATATCATCCTTATTAAGGAGAACTTATAATAATCAAGAGTCAGAGATTCTAGAATATAAAAATCTTAAACTTAATTTGTCTAAAAGTGAAGTAGAGTATAATATAAATAAAATAGAATTAAGTAAAAATGAAAGTAAAATTTTATATGTACTTATGAAAAATAAAGAAAAGATAGTATCTAGAAATGAAATTATAGAGTCATTATGGGAGTCAGATAATTTTATTGATGATAATACACTAACTGTAAATATAAATAGACTTAGAAAGAAATTAGAAGAAATAGGTGCAGTAGATTTTTTAAAAACTAAAAGAGGGCAAGGTTATATATTAATATGAAAATGATAGATTTTTTAAAAGAAAGGATATTATTTATAATTATTAGTATATTGATATTAATATTTACTTCAATTTTACTTGGTGTTTTAAAAGTAGATTTTTATGCTATTATATTTATATTTTTAATAAATTTTATAGGTATTTTAATTTATCATATATATGATTATTTTAATAGAAAAAAATATTATGATGAGTTAATTAATAATTTAAAAGATTTAGATAAAAAATATCTGATTTCTGATGTTATAGATGAGGGAAGTTTTTTAGAAAGTAAAATCTTATATCATATTATTAATGAAACAACTAAATCTATGAAAGACGATATATCTAACTTACGAATAAACAATAAAGAGTATAGGGAATATATTGAGCTTTGGGTTCATGAAATAAAGACCCCAATTGCAAGTAGTAAGCTCTTAATAGAAAATAATAAATCAGAATTAACTAAAAGTATAGGAGAAGAAATAACTAAGGTTGAAAGCTATATTGAACAAGCGTTATTTTATGCAAGAAGCAATGCATTAGAAAAAGACTATATTATTAATGAGCTTAATTTAAAGTTAGTAGTAAATAAAGTAATAAGAAGAAATTCTAAGATATTAATTGAGAAAAAAGTTAAAATTGAAATTTTAGATATAGAAAAAATAGTGTATACAGATAGTAAGTGGTTAGAATTTATTTTAAATCAAATAATATCTAATTCAATTAAATATATTGATAATAAAAAGATGGAGAATAAAATAAAATTCTATACAAAGAAAATTGGAGAAAATATAATTCTTCATATTGAGGATAATGGAATTGGAATGAATGAAAAAGATGTAATTAAAGCTTTTGAAAAGGGATATACAGGTGAAAATGGACGTAGATTTGGAAAGTCTACAGGAATGGGGTTATATCTATGTAAAAAGCTAACACAAAAACTTGGATTAGGAATTAATTTAGAGTCAGAAATTAATAAAGGTACTCAAATATCAATAATATTTCCAATAAATAAAATGATGATATTTGAATAATATAGTATTCTATCTATAATATATTAAAGATAGAAAGTTAAATATAAAATTTCTGAAAAAATGCCGAATATTCTTTTGAAGGATATTCGGCATTTTTTAGTAGTTTTATAAACTAGTAAAAATTTATAGTGTCAGTTAAATTTTCTTTAATATAAAACTAATTAATAGATTTATTGAGGAAAATATTACTGAAATTATTAATACATTAGTTAAAAGTAAATTGTATTTAACCATATTTAAATAGGATAATAAGTTGAAATTAATTATATTAAATATAAATAATATTAAGAAGATAAATATAACACCTATAAATGCTCCTTTAATATCTGCTTTACTTAAAGAAATGTGAGAGCATATACTAAATACTATGTATAAAAATAAATAAAATTCTGGTCTTTTAAAATTTGATAAAGAAAATATATTTTTTAAAAATATAAATAAACCATTAAAACTTAATAAATCATTTGTAGATTCTAAAGAAGCTGGTACAAATATCTTAAGTAGTAAGATTATTAGTAAGCTTCCACATATAATAGGTGCTATACCTATAAAGAAGTTTCCTACTTGATGATATATATTCTTAGGATTATATGAATGATTAACATAACCTAAATTTCCATCACAATTATTGGCTTGAAAGAATTTAACTTCTTTAATTCTATGTCCAAATACTTTAGCCATAACAAGGTGGCTAAGTTCATGAATTGGAACTCCCACAATACCTGTAACATAAATAGCTTTTCTACCAAACTTTTGTTGGTAGTTTTTCATAGATTTATTCCTTAAAAAACCAAGTATTAATCCAATTATAACTATAACACCAATAAACCAGGATAAATCTACGAATGTTTTTAATAATATATTTTCAATTCTCATAAACTAATCACTCCATTATTATAAATTGAATTAATTGTCAAATTAAATTTTATAATAATATTATATTTTAGTCCAATATTTTAATAGGTTAAGTGAATTTATATTATATAATGTTGTATATATTACAAAACTGTAAGGTTTATGTTATATACTTCAATGGATGTAAGATAAGAATAATAATAAAATAGTCCTATAGTAAGAAATAGGAGGATTAATTATGGGAAAAGAAATATTAAAAGTAGATAATATAGAAAAGTATTATGGGAGAAAAGGAAATGTAACTAAGGCTATAGACAATATAAGCTTCACTATAGAAGAAGGTGAGTTTGTTGGAGTAATGGGGGCCTCAGGAAGTGGTAAAACTACGCTTTTAAATTGTATATCGACTATTGATAAAGTAAGTAGTGGACATATTTATATTTCTGGAAAGGATATTACAAGATTAAATTCTAAAAAAATATCAAAATTTCGAAGAGAAGAATTAGGATTTATATTTCAAGATTTTAATTTATTAGATACATTAACAGCTTATGAAAATATAGCTCTTGCTTTAACCATAATGAAAGTTAATCATAATGAGATAAATAAAAGGGTTATGGATATAGCTAAAAAGCTAAATATAGAAGAGGTTTTAAATAAATATCCTTATGAAATGTCTGGTGGACAAAAGCAAAGAGTTGCATCAGCAAGAGCAATTATAACAAAACCTTCATTAATTTTAGCAGATGAACCAACAGGGGCTTTAGATTCTAAAGCAGCAAAAATGCTACTTGAAAGTATGGAGGACTTAAATAAAAACTTAAATGCAACTATTATGATGGTTACTCATGATGCCTTTTCAGCTAGCTATGCAAGAAGAATTTTGTTTATTAAAGATGGTAGGATATTTAATGAATTAGTAAGAGGAAATGATTCAAGAAAGGAATTCTTCGATAAGATAATTGAAGTTATTACACTTCTTGGAGGTGACCAAAATAATGTATTCTAAGTTAGCTTTTAGAAATTTAAAAAGAAGTTTTAAGGATTATGCAATTTATTTTTTAACATTAGTTTTTGGTGTTTGTATATTTTATACCTTTAACTCAATACAATCTCAAAGTATTATGCTTGAGTTAAATGAAGTTCAAGCTGCAGCATTTGAGCAAGTAGATGCAATAATGGGTTATGCATCAACATTTGTATCCTTTGTATTAGCTTTTTTAATTATTTATGCAAATAATTATTTAATAAAGAGAAGAAAAAAAGAATTTGGTATATATATGACCTTAGGTATGGATAAGGGGAATTTATCGATAATTATATTTTTTGAAACTTTATTAGTAGGTATAATTTCTTTAGCAGTTGGGTTAGCAATAGGGATTATTTTATCTCAAGGATTATCAGTTTTAACTGCAAAGATGTTCCAAGTTAACTTCCTTAAATTTAAGTTTGTTTTTTCATATAATGCAATGATAAAAACTTTTAAATCCTTTGGAATTATATATATACTAGTTCTTATTTTTAATTCAATATCTATTAGAAAAATTCAACTGATAGATTTATTAAATTCATCAAAGAAAAATGAAAATATAAAAGTAAGAAATGTTTGGGTTTCTGTGGTATTATTTTTAATAAGTTTAATAATGATTGGATCAGCGTATTACATTGTATTAGATAAAGGAACTTCAAGCATTTCAATGAATGTAAATGGTAAAAGTATTTTACTTGGAATTATTGGGACATTCTTATTTTTCTTTTCATTGTCAGGATTCTTATTAAAGTTGGCTCAATCAAATAGGAAATTTTATTTAAAAGAATTAAATATGTTTGTTTTAAGACAAATTAATAGTAAAATAAATACAGTATTTATTTCGATGTCTTTTATATGCCTATCATTATTTATAGGTATATGTATGCTTGCAGGAGGACTTGGAATTAATAGTGCCATTAATTCTGACTTAAAAGATCTAACTCAATATGATGAAACAATTTGGAGTTATGAGGGAGAAGATATAGAAGAATATTTAATTAATAGAAATATTAATATTAGAGATTATTCAAAGAAATATGTTAGTTATATAAATTATAAGGGAAATCTTAAATATAGTGATTTATTATCTGAAAAAGATATGGATAATTCAAAAGATTTATATCCTATTGTAACAGATGCTCAAGTACAAATTATTACCTTAAGCAAGTTTAATGAAATATTAAAAATGGTTAACAAGAAACCAATAACATTAAATGATGGAGAATATGCTTTATTCTCAGATATAGATAGTTTAACAAATCCTCTAAATAATTCGTTAATGAATAATAGAGAAATTAATATAAATGGTAATATTTTGAAACCGGGAATTAAAAAGACAATAGAAGTAGTAGCTTATAACCAAATGATGAAAAGTAATTTGTGCACTGTGGTAGTAAAAGATGATATTGTTACTGGACTTACACCATGGACATCATTTTTAAACTTTGATTATAATGAAGATAATGGAATTGTTATTAATGAAAAACTAAATATTATTAGAGAAGAAGCTATAAAGGAGAAGGATAATATATTATATTCTATTACAAAAGAAGAATTAATAGCAAGTTCAACTAGTACTGGAGCTATTATATCTTATTTAGGAATATATATTGGAGGAATATTTTTAATTGTTTCAGCAGCAGTATTAGCACTGCAACAATTATCGGAATCTACAGATAACATTGCAAGATATAATTTGTTGAAAAAAATAGGAGTAGATGAAGAGATTATTAATAAGTCTTTATTAACTCAAATAGCAATATATTTCTTAATGCCTTTATCATTAGCCTTAATACACTCAATAGCAGGGTTAGAATTTTCAAAGAGAATTATAACTTTATTTGGTAGTATAAGTATTATGAAAAATATACTAATTGCTTTAGCAGCATTAATATTAATTTATGGAGGATATTTTATTGCTACTTATTTAGGTGCAAAAAAGAATATTAATAATACAATTTAATATTTTATAGTTTAAGGAGAGCTTTATAAGTTCTCCTTTTTCTTTTATTTTTTATGAAATTATAAAAATATTACCCTGTGAATAATATTTTATAATTTCCTTCCTTCAGTTTGAAAGTGGTAAAGTATCATATCCAGGTTCCGTCGTAAGCTCCAAGTCACCTTGCTATGATACTTTACCACTTTTTACTTGAAAATATTTCTCAATAGAGTATTATTTATAATAAGAATATAAAATAAATATTTGAGAGGAGGCACTAAAATGAACATAAAATTAAGTGCGTTAGATCAATCTCCTATAAGAGAAGGGGAAACAGCTACAGAAGCTTTAAATAATACTATAATTCTTGCACAAGAGTTAGAAAAATTCGGTTATTATAGATTTTGGGTATCTGAACATCATGATACAAAAAGTTTAGCAGGATCAAGTCCAGAAGTACTTATTTCAAGTATAGCAGCAAAAACAAAGAGTATTAGAGTTGGATCTGGTGGAGTTATGCTACACAATTATAGTTCATATAAAGTAGCAGAAAACTTTAAGGTTTTGGAAGCTTTATATCCTAATAGAATTGACCTAGGTGTAGGTAGAGCACCAGGAGGAATGCCTTTAGCTACCAAGGCTTTAATGCAAGGAAAAAGTATTTTTAATGATGATTATCAAGAAAAAGTATTAGATTTAGTTAGATTTATTTATGATATAGTTCCAGAGGAACATGAATTTAGTGGACTTAAAGCAACCCCTTTAATAAATACCTATCCTGAAATTCATATACTTGGATCAAGTGGAGGTAGTGCAGGACTTGCAGCAGGGATAGGAGCATCCTATGCTTATGCTCAATTTATAACTGGAGGAATGGGGGTAAGCTCTGTAAATTGGTACAAGGATAATTTTAAAAAGTCTATAATTTCTGAAAAACCTAATACTATAATTTGTAGTTTTGTTATTTGTGGAGAAACAGAAGAGGAAATTAATAATCAAGTTGCAGTAATGGATTTAACTTTATTATTAGTAGAACAAGGTAAAGCCTTAGGAATGCCTACATTAGAAAGAGCATTAGCATATAAATATTCAAATGATGAAATTCAAATAATTAATAGAAATAGAAAAAGAATGATTGTTGGAACACCAGATAAAATTAAAGATGAAATTTTAAATATGAGTAAGATTTATAATACAGAAGAGTTTATGATAATAAATTTAAATACAGATTTAGAAAGTAAAATAAAATCATATAAATTAATAGCTGAAGCTTTTAGAAAATAGGATTATTCATATATTAAATTTTATAATATAAGTTTTTATGGTAATATATAGTATGTATTAAAAGTTTTAAGGAGGACTCAAATGAAGATTTTAATAACTAATGATGATGGAGTAAATGCAAGAGGAATATATACATTAGCTAAAGAGATTTCAAAAAAACATGAAGTTATAGTTGTAGCACCAAGAGAGCAAAGAAGTGCATATAGCCATGCTATAACAATTCATAATCCTATAAAAATTAGAGAAGAAAAAATTGATGAAGATTTTAAAGCTTATAGTTTAGTTGGTACTCCAGCAGATTGTACACAAGCTGGATTATCTTTATTAGCTAAGGATGTAGATTTAGTTATATCAGGAATAAATAGAGGGATAAATTGTGGAACTGACATATTATATTCAGGGACTGTATCTGCAGCTATAGAAGGAGCAATTTATAATATTCCATCAATTGCTATATCAATGGAAGTTGATTGGGCGAGAGATGACGAAGATTATTCAAAAGCTGCTAATTGGATTAGTAAGGTTGTGGATATAGCAGAAAATAACTATTTAAGAAATGATGTTGTTTTAAATGTTAATGTGCCAAATATTAATGAAGAAGATATTAAGGGAATTAAAGTTTGTAAACTAGGAAAATCAATATATAAAACTGATTATGTGTTAATAGAAGAAAATGAAGATATGGTTTATGAAACAAAAGGAATTAGAAATGAAATATCAGAAGATGATTCAGATCTTTACTTTTTATCACAAGGGTATGTAACTTTAACACCATTACATTTTGATTTTACTAATTTTAAAATATTAGATGAAGTAAAAAGTATATTTGAAAAATAGATTAAATAACTGTTAATATAGAGAAGTAATAAAGCTATTTTACATAGCCTTATTACTTCTTTTTTTGATTATAATATCCTTATTAGACTCAATATAATTTAATAATCCATCTTTTATAGATTTAGCAAAAGCTTCTTTTCCTTTATCAGAATTTAAATATTTTTCATCATAAGTATTACTTAAAAAACCTAACTCTACTAATGCAGAAATGCTTTCATTGAGCTCTAAAACTGCCAATGCATCATCTTTATTATCATAAGTTTTTATGCCTCTATCAATAGTAGAGTTTAAATTAGATAAAGAAGTTTGAAGGATTAGAGCTAAATTTTTACTGCTTTCATCATTTGGCTTATACCATGTTTCTATTCCTTTAGCACTTATATCATCATAATTACTATTACAATGTATAGAAATAAATATATCCGCTTTAAAGGCTTTTGAAATTCTTATTCTTTCCTTTAAACTATCGTTTGCAGTTTCTAACCAAGGTAAAGAATCATTAGTTCTAGTATAAATAACTTTAATGTCATTTTCCTCTAAAAGTTTTCCAAGTTTAAGTGAGATTTCTAAAACTATATCTTTTTCAAAGATTCCAGAAGAACTTTTTGCACCTGTGTCAAAGTCTCCATGACCTGGATCAATACAAATTATTATTTTATTATCTAGGGAATTGGAAGAAGATATAACTTTTTTATTAACAGGTGTAGATTTATTTAACAATAATATAAGAGAGAGTATAGAAATTGCAAGAAGTACTATATAAATCTTAAATATTAATTGTCTTTTTCTTTTACGTTTATAGAGTAATTTTCTTTTGGATGAGATATCGAAGTTACTATTCATTTAAAATAATCTCCTTAATTCATATTTAATTTTTTAAATATAATAGGTAACTATAGATTGATTAAAATTTTATTATATTTTTTAAATTAACATAATATAATTATACTAAGTAAAATAATAAATGTAAATAAATGGAATAAGATAAATAGACTACCTTTAGTTGATAATATGTAAATATTGATATAAACTATAATAAAAGGGGGAAAGTCTATGCCTAAAATATTACAAAATCCAAGAGAAACAATACTAAAAGAAGGATATGCTTTGTTGGAAGAAAAAGGCTATAAAAACTTTAGTATGAGAGAACTTGCTAATAGATGTGAAATAGGACTTGGAACAGTATATAACTATTTTGAAAATAAGATGTCTTTAGTAAGAGAGATATTTAATGATACTTGGAGTGAAATAATAAATAATTTAAAATTAGTTAAAAATAATGATATATCTTTTGAGGAAAAGGTAAAATTAATATATTTAGGGTTAGAAAAGTTTTTAGTATATCATAAAGAAGTTTTTTTTGAACTAACCAAAGAAGAAAAAAATTTTGAAGAAAAAAAATCTTGTTCATGTCCTAAGTATAATGTACTAGATGAATTATATATTATTGTTGATGAAATAATAGATTTACATAAAGAAAATAATGATATTACTATTAACATAGAAACTAGAAAATTAACTTCATTTTTAATAAGTAATATGATAACTTTATCTATGAAAAATACTGAATTTTCAATAGAAGATTTATTATATATAGTTAGAAACAAATTATAAGGGAGAAATTTTAGTATTATGAATTGGTTGAATAAATTGGAAAGAAAGATAGGTAAATTTTATATAAGAAATTTGATGTTAATTATAATATTTGGAAATATTCTTGTATATGGATTTACTTTATTAAGTGGAAATTTAGATTTAATTAATAAAATATATTTGGACCCTAATAAAGTAATGCAAGGAGAGATATGGAGGTTAATAACTTTTATATTTGTACCTGAGACAGGAAGTATAATTTCTTTTATTTTTGCTATATACTTTAATTATTTAGCAGGTACTGGCTTAGAAGAAGAATGGGGAGAATTTAAATTTAATCTGTATTATTTGGTAGGTATGATAACTACAATTATAGTATCTATAGCAACAGGGAAAATTGCTACTGGATCATATATTAATTTGTCATTATTCTTAGCTTTTGCTATGATTTATCCAAATTTTCAAGTTTTATTATTCTTTATAATACCTATTAAAGTAAAGTATTTAGCTATATTTAATTGGATAGTTATCGGATTAAACTTTATAGGATATTTAAGTTTATTTAGTATTGGTGGTATGTTATTAACTTTAGTTCCAGTTTTAAATTTCTTTATATTCTTTGGTAAAGAAATATTAACTGGTACAAAAAGTAACGCAACTAACTTTAAGAGACAACAAAAGTTTAAATCTCAAGTAAAAGAAATAGAAATATTTCATAGATGTGAAGTATGTGGAATAACTGAAAAAGATAATCCTAATATGGAATTTAGATATTGCTCTAAATGTACAGGGAAGAAATGCTATTGTATGGAGCATATAAGAGCACACGGACACAGTTAAAAAACTCTCTATAAACTTGAACTTTTCAAGTTTATAGAGAGTTTTTTTAATTGATAATTAATAATGCATAATTAAGGAAAAAATCTTACGGATTTTTGAATAGAGGGTGTTACGCACTATATAATTTAAGTTTTGCTGTGCAAAACATCTATAATTATCCATTATTAATTATGCATTATCAATTTTTAATTTTTCGTAGAAAAATTAAAAATGTGTGAGATGTAATTGTTTAACTTAAGATAATAAAGAATAATTATTAAATAATAGAAATAGTAATTTAGAGTGAATTATAGTATAATTAACGTAAATAGAAATTGATAATTAAATGAAAAAATATAAATTATTTTTTTATGTTGGAAAGGAACAGTAATGGATAATAATGATTTAAAAAAGATATATGATAATCCTTTGTATATAAGATATATAAGTGATCAAAGTGAGGAATTAAGTTTAGAGGCTGTTAGAAGAAATGGATTAGCTATAAGATATGTAAAAAATCCTAGTAAAGAAATAAAGGAAGCAGCAATTAAAAATAATCCTTTATCTGTGGAATATATGGATAATATTGATGAAGAAAATGCTATTTTAGCTGTAAAATTACTTTGGAATTCATTAAAGTATATTAATAATCCTAGTGAGAGAGTTAAGCTAGAGGCTGTAAAGGCAAAGGGATGGGCAGTTCAATTTATTGAAAATCCTACTGAAGAAATGCAATTAAATGCAGTTAATAAAGATTATGATTCTATAAAATATATAAAAAATCCTTCAGAGGAAGTTCAGCTTGCAGCTATAAAAAAGTATTGGGCAGCAATAAAGTTTATAAATAATCCTAGTTTAGAAGCTAGAAAAGAAGCTATAAGAGGAAACGAAGAAGCTATTAATTATATAAATTTTGATCTTGATGAATTGAAAATTTTAATAAGTGAAAATATAAAGATTGTTAAATATGTATATGATTCTATAGATGTAGATTTTGTTGTTGATGTAGTTATTGACAAAGTAAAAGAAGAAGAAATTGATGAAAAGTATATAAAAGATTTCTTAGAACTTGAAATACTAGAAATGGATAAAATTAATTTTATAAGAGCGTATGGAAGTAAAAAGGCTAAGATGTTATTAGTTGATTATAAACTTTCAAGATAAAAGAGGTGAGAAGATGAAGTTTTCAGAAGCGATAAGTACTGTAGAGTTAGTTTTAGAATCAGGTAATGTACCTTTAATAATAGGTGAAGCCGGTATTGGTAAAACTTCCTTAGTAAAAAAAATATGTGTTAAAGATAATTATTATTTAGTTAATATAGATGCGAACCTTTTAAAAGAGGGGGAAATAGGAGGACTTCCAATAGTAGAAAATGGAAGGACAAAATATGCAACTCATTATAAACTTAAAGAAATTCAAGAAGCAATAGGCGATAATAAGTATAATGGCGTATTACTATTTATAGATGAACTTAATAGATGTGAACATGCTGTGCAACAAGAACTGATGAATTTAATTTTAAATAGAGAAATAAATGGATATAGATTATATGATAATGTAAAGATAGTAGCAGCTATGAATCCATCTAATAAGTATGATGGTTTTGAAGATAGTGATTATCAAGTTGTTGATATGGATAGAGCTCAAGAAGATAGATTTGTTTGGATTGAACTAAGTACAGATATTAAGGAATGGATAAAATGGGCAATGAGCAGTGAGGTAAATGTGCATGAAAATATAATTGAATTTTTATCTAATTTCCCAGAATATTTAAATGTGCCTAATTCAAATGAATCAATTAAGGCAACACCAAGAAGTTGGGAGAGAGTAGCAAAAGCATATAATGTATACTTAGAAAGAAAGGAAATTTATTCACTAGATATATTCTATAATGTAGTTAAGGGAAACTTAGGTGTAAGTATTGCAACTGATTTTGTTAATTATATAAAGAATATAAAAAATCCTTTAATTAAGCCAGAAGATTTATTCTCTTATGTAATATTACCTATAGAAGTTAAGGATGAAATAAGAGATGAAAGCCACTCAAGATTGTATATTTTAGCTAAAAATTCTCTAAGATATTTAAATGAAAATAATAATGAAATAAATAGAAAAATATTTTCAGATTTATTAACATGCTATCCAAAAGATTTAAGACTTGGAATTATGAAAGAAATTAAGAATGATATAAGTCAAGAGGCTTATATAGATTTATTAAATGAAGATACATTCTTAGATGCTTTTTTCAGTATTTATGAATAAGGTGAATTATTATGGTATTTGAAGAAAAAAGAGATAGTCTATTAAAGCAAGCAATAGATATAAATGAAAATGGAAATATTAATAGTAATTTTGAAAGAGAATTTTTTTCTTTCGTAGAAAATATTATTATAGATATGCTTGATAGAGAGGATAGTTTTTTTGGACAATTCTTAGTAAGAATAGAAAGAGATATTAGGTTTAATATCTCTTGGCCACTAGCTACTGTGCCTAAAATGCAGGGATTTAAGATGTATTTTAATCCAATGATGTTTTTAACATATGATAAAAGGGAAATGCAAGCTTTATTTAAACATGAAATTTATCATATTATGTATGGACATCATGAAAGGGAGAGAATATTAAAAAATAAATATACAACAATAGCAGTTAATTTAGCTCTTGATATATCCATAAACCAATTTATAAAAAATCTTCCAATGGATAGTTATAAACTAGAACGTGTAAATAGGGAATATGGTGTGGACTTAAAGGAGGATAAACCTGTTGAGGTTTATGCAGAAATAATAGAAAAAGCTATTAAATCCAAAATATCTGAGAGTATGAAAGATGAAAAAAATGACGAGGTTGGAGAACTTATAGATATTTCTAAAGCTCATGATGTTTGGGAAGAAAGTACATTAAATCAGGATTCTATTAAAGATATAACTAAAAAAACAGCTATAAGTGCATATAATGGTAAAGCACCAAAGGATATAGAAGGAATAATAAAGGCTTATTCAGAAAAAGCTGAAATATCATGGCAAGATGCATTGAAAAAGGTTATACCTTCTCTTAGAGCTGGAGAAAAAAAGACTATTATGAGAAGAAATAGAAGACAGCCAGAAAGACTAGATTTAAGAGGAACATTGCCTAACAATGTTCCAGAAGTTATAGTAGCTATAGATATAAGTGCTTCAATGAGTGATAATGAATTTAATAAGATTTTAATAGAAGTTTTAGAAATTACAAGAACAAGAACTAATAAAATAACCGTCATTGAATGTGATAATGAAGTAAGAAGAGTATATGAAATAAAATCTAAAAATGATATTAAAAAAAGATATGCAAAGGTTGGATCAACAAAATTTTCTCCAGTTTTTAGATATATAAAAGAGCGAAAGTTAAGAAATTCAGTTCTTATATATTTTACAGATGGTGTAGGAGAGAAGGAGTTAGAAGTTAAGCCTTTTAAAAATAATACTATATGGGTATTAACAGGTGATGAGGATTTATCATTAGAAAAGCCTTATGGGGAAATAAAAAAAATTACAACAAAGGCTGAAAAAGGTGAAGGTGGAACAGCTGGATTAGAGATGATTAAAGAATATCAAAGAGAGCATGGAAGATATTTTTAGTGTGTTTTCAATATATTGTTTTTAAAGTGTTAAAATATCATAACAAGGTGACTTGGAGCTGTAAGGCGGAACCTAGATATGATACTTTAACGCTTTTTCTATTTATATGAAATTATATAATGTTTTTCTCTTTTTTATTATAAATTTTAACCGTATATATTACTTTGAATTAATAAAATAATCATAAAAAGTTTTAAATAATATATTAATTTGAAAATATGAATTATAAGATATATAATAAGTAAAAGGTTTACTTTTATTTAAATTAATAGTAGTTTATTAGTATTTATAATATAAGTAGAGTTTAAGTATTAGTTTAAAAAATATTAATGAGGTGAAATAATGGCTACATTAAAGCAAATTGGTGATAAGGTAGGTGTATCATTAGCGACTGTATCTAGAGTATTAAATAATGATAGTGGGCTTTTAGTTTCAGATGAAACAAAAGAACAAATCTTAAAAGTAGCAGCTGAATTAAATTATAAAACAGCAAAACAAAGAAGAGGTAAAATATCAAATAAGAAAATACATATAATAGGGATTGTTGAAATGTATGATGTAGTTAAGCAGTTACAAGATCCGTATTATTTATTTTTAAAAAGTATTGTTGAAAAGAAGGCTTTTGAAAATAATATAAGACTTGTAAAACTTTTTAAAGAGGATAATAGCTATGAAATACTTGAAGATGCTGAATTAGAAGGTATAATCGCTATTGGCAAGTTTTCAGAAGAAGAAGTTTTAAATTTATCCGAGAGAACTTCTAAAATAGTATTTATAGATTCCTCTCCAAACGATGAACTTTATGATAGTGTTAAAATTAATTATGAGCTAGGAGTAAAGCAAGGATTAGATTATTTTATAGAACTTGGACATAAAGAGATTGGATTTATAGGTGAAGAGTTTACTTTAGGAGATAATAAAATACCTACTAAAGATGATAGATTAAAGTTCTTTATTGAATATATGAAGGATAAGGAAATATATAATGATGATTATGTAATAAATAGTGAGATGACTGCAGAAGGTGGCTATAAAGCTATAGTGGAATATATAAATAACCAAAAGACTATGCCAACAGCTTTTTTTACTGCAAATGATGCTATAGCAAGTGGGGTAATTAAAGGACTTAGAGAAAAGAAAATTAATGTTCCAAATGAAGTTAGTATAATAGGGTTTAACGATACTGTGTTATCACAATATACAAATCCTCCATTGACTGCTATAAGAGTACATATAGAGCATTTAGGTGAAGTAGCTATAGAATTAATTTTAGAAAGACTTAATAATAGAAATTATGCTAAAAAAATAATAATACCAAGCGAATTTATATTAAGAAATAGTGTAATGAAAATTTAAAATGAAATTATTTTAGTAAAATTATTTGATTTTTTACTAAAATAATTATATAATTGTTTTAGTAAACGTTATCTAAAATAATTAAGGATGTGGGTATATGAGTATCATAGTAAATAAAGATAAAAAGATTTTTTTATTACAAAGCAAAAATAATAGTTATGCTTTTGGAATTGATAATTTAGGATTAGTAAGACATTTATATTGGGGAAGTAAAATAGAATCTATTGAAGATTTTGAAATGCCAATTTTAACTGAGGTTTCTACAAATGATCCTGTATTTGAAATAACCAAGGAAGAATTTCCTGTGTATGGAAGTTTAAGATATAAAGAGCATTGCTTAAAGGCTACCTTTAGTGATAAAACTAGAGAAATAGTTTATAAATATCAAGATTATGAAATTATAAAAGAAAAGAAGATAGAAGAATTAATAATAAAATTGAAAGATGACAATTATGACTTTTATATAAATCTTCACTATAAAATATATGAAGAATATGATTTAATTGAAAGATATGTAAGTTTGAAAAATATGTCTAATGATATTATTGAGATTGAGAAAATACATAGTGGACAGTTTCATATACCATATGAAGATTTGAATTTTTCAAATGTTCATGGACATTGGGGAGCTGAACAGCAAAGATTTGTTCAAAAAGTTAATTATGGAAAGATAGTAATAGAAAATAGAAGAGGAATATCAACCCATAATCATAATCCATATTTTATATTAGATAGGGATGCAACAGAAACAAGTGGAGAGGTATTTTTTGGAGCACTGAAATTAAGTGGAAATTTTAGTGGAGTAATTGAGCAAACACAATATGGAGAAACTTTAGTGCAACTTGGAATAAATTCTCATGACTTTAAATTAAATCTTGAGCCTGGAGAGGAATTTGTAGCTCCATCAATTTTAAGTGGATATACTAATGGTGGTTTTGAAACAATGACTCATAATCTTCATAAATTTGCAAAGGATAATGTATTAAGAAAAGGATTAAGACCAGTTTTATATAATTCTTGGGAAGCAACAGAATTTAAAGTAAGCTGTGATGAACAAATAAAACTTGCTAGAAAAGCAAAAGAAATTGGAGCAGAACTTTTTGTTGTAGATGATGGTTGGTTTGGAGAAAGACACGGAATAGATAATGGTCTTGGAGATTGGTATGTAAACAAAGAGAAGTTCCCAGAAGGGTTAAATCCACTTATAAAAGAAGTCAAAGAGATGGGAATGATGTTTGGAATTTGGGTAGAGCCTGAAATGGTAAATCCAAAAGCTGAGTTATATAAAAAGAATCCAGATTGGATATATCATTTTGATACAAGAGAAAGTGATACATCTAGAGGACAATATGTATTAGATGTAACAAAAAAAGAAGTTAAAGAATTTATATATAATATGTTAGATGAATTGTTAACAACATACGATATTGATTATATAAAATGGGATGCTAATAGACCAATATCACAATCTTCAGTAAAAAAAGATATTTGGTATAAACATATAGAAGCTATTTATGATATTGTAAAGGAACTTAAAATTAAGCATCCAAATGTACTTTTTGAAGCTTGTGCATCAGGTGGTGGAAGAATAGATTATGGTATTTTAGGTATATTTGATGATTTTTGGACAAGCGATAATACAGATGCATATGATAGATTAGCTATACAAGATAGTTATTCATATATATATCCAATAAAAGCCATGAGAGCTTGGGTAACTGATTGTCCAAACTTCCTATCAAGAAGAGTAATACCGATGAAATTTAGATATCACAGTGCTATGATGGGAACTTTAGGAATTGGTTGTAACATATTAAAATTTACAGATGAAGATATTAATTTATCTAAGGAATTAATAAATGAATATAAACAAATAAGACATATAATCCAAGAAGGAGATTTTTATAGATTAGAAAATTCATCTAAAAATAGATATAGCATATATCAATATAATAAAGAAGATGAGTCTCTGTTATTTGTATTCTTA
The DNA here is from genome assembly GCF_014836325.1 of Clostridium gallinarum. Classification (GTDB taxonomy): domain Bacteria; phylum Bacillota; class Clostridia; order Clostridiales; family Clostridiaceae; genus Clostridium; species Clostridium gallinarum. The sequence goes on along the minus strand of NZ_JACSQZ010000033.1, from coordinate 19,600 downwards.
CCTCAAAGTGAAATTGGACATAGAGGTGTAACTATAAGACTTAGAGGACTTGAGGAAGATAGTAATTATATTCTAAAACTTGAAGAAAAACAAATAATTAAATCAGGTAAATATTTAATGAATCATGGTATAGATTTTAAATTATTTGGAGATTATGATAGTAGAATAATAAAAATAAATAAAATAGTAAGATAATATTAACTTAAAAGAAAAATATAAGTAGGAAATGTTCTCTAGTAAAATAGAGAGTGTTTCCTATTTTTATTCTTTAGAAAAGTATAATAAATGTTAATATATCAATATTTTTAGGGTTTATGTAAAATTTACTAAAAAACTTTTGAATGGAATAAAATAAAAATTTATAGTAAAAATATTAGTAAAATAAAATAAAATTTTACAGTAAAATACTTGAATAACGTTTTCAAAAGTGGTAATATATAGGTAGAAAGTTTGAAAACAGTTTCAAAACTTATGAAAAAATATATGGATTAACGGAAGGAAGATATTTATGGGACTATCGTTTAAAGAAAAGTATTCTTTTGGACTTGGAGCATTAGGAAAGGATTTATGTTACGCAATAGTATCTAGTTATTTAATGATTTATTTTACAGATTCTATTGGATTAGCACCAGCATTTGTTGGAGGATTATTTTTAGTAGCTAGATTATGGGATGCACTTAATGATCCAATGATGGGAATGGTTGTTGATAACACTAGAACTAGATGGGGAAAATTTAGACCATGGATTTTAATTGGAACAATAATCAATGCAGTTATATTAGTGTTTTTATTTAAGAAACCTGCAGGATTAGAAGGAACAGCATTACATATTTATTATTCAGCAATGTATATTTTATGGGGAATGTCTTATACAGTAATGGATATACCTTATTGGTCAATGTTACCTTCTTTATCAAAGACTAAAGAAGAAAGAGATCAAATGTCAGTTATACCAAGAATATTTGCAAGTTCTGCATGGTTAATAGTTGGAACTTTTGGACTAGCAATTGTAAATAAATTAGGGAATGGAAATCAAACTAAGGGATATGAATTTTTTGCACTAGCAATAGCTATAGTATTTGTTATAACAACTATAATAACAGTTGTTAATGTTAAAGATAGTAGTTCTCAAACTACTACTACTAATAGTAAAAAAGAAGATAAAACAAGCATTAAAAAAGCTTTCAAAATTATAAAAGAAAATGATCAACTTATGGTATTTATAGGAGTAGTATTAGCTTATAACTTATTTGCACAATTATCAGGTGGAGCTTCAATTTATTACTTTAAATATGTAACAGGTAATGAAAACTTATATCCAGTTTATACAGCTTTTGCATCGTTAGCAGAAATAGGTGGACTTATGTTCTTCCCTATATTATCTAAGAATATGAGTAAAAAAGGTGTATTTAGACTAGCATGTTATTTACCAGCGGCAGGATTAATAATGCTATTACTAGCAGGAATAATTGCTCCAGCAAATGCAATTCTTGTGGCTGTATCAGGAATAGTAGTTAAATTAGGATCAGGATTTACATTAGGAGCTACAACTGTTATGCTTGCAGATGTTATAGACTATGGTGAAGTAAGATTTGGATCAAGAAATGAAAGTATATTAGCTTCATTCCAAACATTATTAGTTAAGACGGCATCAGCTGTATCAGGATGGTTAATTGGAGTGGGCTTAACAATAGTTGGATATGTACCAAATGTAACACAAACAGCAGGAACAATATTAGGATTAAGAATGCTTATGGTAGTAATACCTGCAATAATAACAATATTAGGATTTGTTATATATTCTAAAGGATATAAGTTACATGGTGAATATCAAGAAAATATAGTTAAAGAATTAAATAATATTAGAGCAAGAGAAAATATGACTGCCTAATAAGAGTAATTTATAAAAAAGGATGAGGTAGAATGTACTTAGGTGTTGATTATTATCCAGAGCACTGGAAAAGTGAAATGTTAGAAGAAGATTTAAATAATATAGTGGAACTTGGAAGCAATGTTATAAGAATTGGCGAATTTGCATGGCATATGATGGAGAGGGAAGAAGGGGTTTTTGATTTTTCTTATTTTGATAATATTATAAATGAAGCTAAGAAAAAAGGACTAAAAGTAATATTTGGAACTCCTACAGCAACTATGCCGGCATGGCTTGCAAAAAAACATCCAGATGTATTAGGAGAGTTTGAAGATAATACTAAGAGAGTTTTTGGTGGTAGAAGACAATATTGTTTTAATAGTAAAACTTATTATAAATATACTGAAAAAATAATAAGAGAACTTGCAAATCATTTTAAAAATGAAGAAGCTATAGTTGCATGGCAAATAGATAATGAGTTTGGCCATGAAGGTAGTGATATATGTTTTTGTAATGAATGTAAAGAAAGTTTTAGAAAATACTTAAGGGAAGTTTATAATAATGATATAAATAAGCTTAATGAAACATGGGGAACTATATTTTGGTCACAAACTTACAATGAGTTTGATGAAATTCCAATTCCAGCAAAAACAATTACTACACATAATCCAAGTTTAAGAATGGAATGGGAAAGATTTAGAAGTTTAAGTGTAGAAAATTATGCTAAATTTCAAGTTGATCTTTTAAAAGATATATTAGGAGAAAAATCTGTTATAATTCATGATTTTTCTGGAGGATATTTTGATAAGAGTTTTGATTTTTCGAAAGTTGCACAACATATAGATGTTGTAGCATATAATAATTATCCTGTATGGGGAGGGCAAAAAGAGCCTATACCACCTCATGAAATAGCTTGTGGGTTAGATTTTATGAGAGGTGCAAAAAGACAAAACTTTTGGATTACAGAAGCTATAATGGGAGCACAAGGGCATGATGTAATTGGATATCTTCCAAGACCAAATCAAGCTAAAATGTGGTCGTATCAAGCTATGGCACATGGATGTAATTCACTTATGTACTTTAGATATAGAGGGGCAACTAAGGGCGCCGAACAATATTGTTATGGGATAATAGATCAAGATAACCAAAAAAGAAGAAAGTTTTATGAAGTTCAAAGCTTCTTTAACGATATGAAACAAAATGAAGAGGTAATAAATAGTGAAATAAAATCAGAAGTGGCAGTAATTTATGATTATGAGTCAATGGCATCCTTTAGAATTCAAAGACAAAGTTTCTTAATGGATTATAAGCAAGAAGTTTATAGATTATATAGACCTTTTTATGAGAAAAATGTAAATATTGACGTAATACCATCATATGTAGATTTTAGTATGTATAAAGTTTTATTAATACCAACTATGATAGTATTTAAAAATGAAGTTCAAGAGAAAATTAGAGAATTTGTTAAGAATGGCGGTAAAGTAGTATTTACTTTTAGAACTGCTATTAAAGATTATTATAATAATCTAACTTTAGGACAATTTAATCCAAGTTTTTATACTGACTTAATAGGTGGGTTTGTTGAAGAAATAGAATCTCTTCAAGAAGGACAATTTGTTAAGCTTAAGGGTGTGAATGAGTTTAATGGAATAGAAGGTAGTGGAACAGTATTTAGAGATATGTTAAAAACTACTACAGCAGAAAGTCTATTTAAGTATAATGATGAATTTTATAATGATTTATCAGCTATAACTTTAAATAAATTTGGTAAGGGAGAAGCTTATTATATAGGAACTGGTGTGGATAATAATCTTATGGACTTATTGATGAGTAAGATTATTAAAGAAGCTAATATAGAAAGTATAGAATCAGAAAGTGGAGTTGAAGTTGTTAAGAGAATGGTTAATACTGAAGAATACTATTTTGTTATTAATCATACATCAGATATTAAAAGCTTTAATGAAGTTAGATTAAATCCTTATGAAAGTAAAATAATAAAAAAATAAAATAAATATGAAAACTCTAAGTTAAAACGTTGAAACTTAGAGTTTTTATATTTCGTGAATTTTAAGTAAAATAGCAATACTGGAAAAGTGGGATGTTTTATGATATAATATAAATCATGTGGGGGTGTTTTATGAAATATTATAAAATAAGTAAAAATAATAGCGTTATGTTAATTGTTTTTGTCTTGTTAGCTAGCTTACTTATAAACGTTTACACTTCGATAATGAATTCACGTTATAAGTTGTTAATAGGTAAGGAAACTTATAAAAGTGTTGAGGAAATTAGAAATAGAAATGAAAGTGTTTTAGCTACATTAGATCAATGCTTAAAATCTAAAAGTATTAGTAATGAAGAATTATTGGCCTTATATAAAAATTTTACTACAATATCAGATGAATACACTAATTTGTGGGTAAACTATAGAGATTATGGAAAAGAGCAAATAATATCTATAAATAGAAAAAATAAAGTATCTGATGAAGTGCCTAGTGAGGTTTATACAAGAATAGAAAGTTTATTATTTGAATACTTAAATTTTGAAATGAAAAATTATAATGATAAAATGATTTTAAGTGATGAAGTATTAAATAATTTTTCAGCCATATACAATATGTCAAAGGAATTAAATGATTTTTATAAGAAATTTAATGAAGAAAAAATAAAAAATATAGATAAAAAGGAAGTAATGTATATTAAAAAGCATTATTGGATTGATACATTAAAAGGAATTAATTTGACTATAGAGCCATACTCAGATTATGAATTCACAATTAAATAATTATTTTATGTGTAAAAAAGAATAAATATGATTTAGAAAAACTCCTCATGGAGTTTTTTTATATTTTTAATTACATAAAGAACTTTTTTTACTTTAGTTGTGATATATTTAATATATAATAAATATAAGAAAAGATACTATTTAATAAAATTTAGTCATTAATAGTATTAAGGAGGTAAAATATGAATTTAAATAGGAATGATCAATGTTGGTGTAATAGTGGCAAAAAATATAAGAAGTGTCATTTAGAATTTGATGAGAAAATTGAGAATTTAAAAGCCAAAGGTTATGAAGTACCAACAAGAGATATGATAAAGAATAAAGAACAAATTGAAGGTATAAAAGAAAGTGCTAAGATTAATAATGCAGTATTAGATTTAGTACAAGAAAAAATTAAGGTAGGAATGAATACAGAAGAAATCAATAAATTAGTTCATGATTTTACTGTTAATAGTGGGGCGATACCAGCACCTTTAAATTATGGTGGATTTCCTAAAAGTGTTTGTGTATCTATAAATGATGTTGTTTGTCATGGAATACCAAGTGAAGATACTATTTTAGTGGATGGAGATATTGTTAATGTAGATGTTTCTACTATATATAATGGATATTACTCAGATGCATCTAGAATGTTTATGATAGGTAATGTAAATGAAGAGGATGCAAAGCTTGTTAGAGTAGCTAAGGAATGCTTAGATAAAGGATTAGAGGCTGTAAAGCCATGGGGATTTTTAGGTGACATTGGTGCAGCAGTTCAAGAACATGCTGAAGCAAATGGATTTTCTGTTGTTAGAGCCTTTGGTGGTCATGGAGTAGGTATAAAATTTCATGAAGATCCATTTGTAGCTCATGTTGGGAATAAGGGCGAAGGAATGGTATTAGTTCCAGGAATGATATTTACTATTGAGCCTATGATAAACCAAGGAGATTATGAAGTATTTGTAGATGAAGATGATGAATGGACAGTATTTACTGAAGATGGTGGATATTCTGCTCAATGGGAATATACAGTTTTAGTTACTGAAGATGGTGCTGAAATAATTTCTTGGTAAAATTAATATATAAATATAAAAGTTTATAAGAAGAAAAAATAAAAGCTGTATCAAAAAGATACAGCTTTTATATTATAAGAATTTTTTACTAAATTAAGATTAGTGACATCCGCCACCGCAAGATCCACATCCGCCTTCTACTTCGATAACAGGTTTTAAAGATAAACCTCTTCCTTCGTTTTCTTCAGTTGAAAGTAGTTTAAATCCACCGAATTCATCTACTAACTTTTCTTCTACAACAAAAGTTATGTCATTTACTTTATGAGTAACGTCTCCTTCTTTTGCTTCATCAACTGATATATTAAAAGCAGGACCGCTACAACCAAATCCAGCTAAGTTAATTCTTATGCTGTAGTTATCAACTTCATTTTCGTCTAAAAATTCTTTGAATTCTTTGTATGCTTCTTCGCTTATTAAAATTTTATCCATATTTACACCTTCTATTTCTAAATGATAATTTATATCACTAGTATAACATAGTAAAATTAAATATCAAGAGTTTTTTAATACAAATTATAGGGATTTTTAATAAATAATTATTGTTTTTACTGTCTTACATAAATATAATAGTTATTATAGCTAGATTATACGTATGTAGAAGGGATGTTTTATTTTGAAACCTTATGATGAACTTTATTTAAAGAAAAAAATTGAAGAATATAATAATTTAATATCCTTAGATAGGATTGGAAATTTTGAAATAAAAAAAATCAATAATAATAGTGAATATATAGATGGGTATATGTATAAAAAAAGAGGGAAAATTAACACGAGTGTTATAGAGTTACATGGTCCTAATAATGTTTGGATGAGAATTTCACCAATAGAAATTGAAAGTTCATATATGTTTATTAAATATGCAAAAGGTAAAGTTGGAGTAGTAGGGTTAGGACTTGGATTTGTAGTACAAGAATTAGCTAAAAAGCCTGAAGTGGATGAAGTAATAGTTTATGAAATTGAAAAAGATGTTATAGATTTGTATTATTTAAATTTTAAAAATAATAGTAAAATAAAAATAATTAATAAAGATGCCTTTGAAGCAAAAAGAGAGAATTTTGATTACTTCTTTGTAGATATTTATGAATACAAATTAGATTATAGAGTAGTAGAGGATTATAAAAAATTTAATACTCTACATAATATTAATGAATATTTCTTTTGGGGAATGGAACATTTCTTATTAAGTTGTAGATATGAAGAAATAGTTTGGGTTTATATACCAGAGACTTGGATGGAAGTTAGTAAAAAAATGTTTACGTCATTGCAGGAAGCAGGATTATTAAAGTATTATAAGCAATTAGATGAAAAATTGGTGAGTAATGTATTAAGCGGATTAAAAGTTTTATTAGATGATTAAATTTAGGAGAAGGTTATTTTAGTAGTTATATGTTTAATTTAGATAATATAATAAATTTATTTCAAGAATATAGTACTATATCAATCCCTATTTCTCTGATAATAAACATTATAATTGCGTTAGTAGGTGTAGTACCATCTGTATTTGTAACTGGTGCGAATATAATTTTTTTTGGACCTATTTTAGGTTTTATAATATCATTATTAGGTGAAACTATAGGAGGATATATAACATTTATAGTATATAGACTAGGTTTTAAAAAGAGTGTGGAAAATGTTAAAAATAACCATAACTTATTAAAATCAATAGTAGAAAGTGAAGGAAAAAGAATTGGTTTTTTAATATTTGAAGGAAGACTAATACCCTTTATACCATCAGGTTTTGTTACTTTAGCAGCAGCCCTTAGTAATGTTAATGGATTAACTTTTAATATAGCTACATTTCTTGGTAAGATACCATCTATAGCTCTTGAAGCTTTAGTTAGTTATGATTTAATAAATATAGAACAAAACTATATAAGATTAGTTATAACGATAATTGCAATAGTTTTATTGTATTTTACGTTAAGAAAATCAACTGTAGGAAAAGTTTAATTTATAACACTCTTGTTATTAGAGAAATAATATTATTTCTCTAATAACAAGAGTGTTTTTATATGCAAATTTTACACTCACTACATAATATTCTTGATAATTATTATAAAAATTTATATAGTGTCATTTAATAATTCTATTTTACATATAATTTTAAAAGGTACTCAATATATAAAAATGTAAAGAATTAAAAAAGATAAAGATATTAATTTTATAGTATTTTAAAATTAATTTTTTAGACTGAAGTGGAAGGAGAGTGATTACCTTATAAATATTATAGAATAAATAGAAAATATTTATTAGTTGAATAACAAGATTTAAGTTTGGGATTTGGGGGGGATAATAAATGTTAAAATTAAGAAAATTAAAGAAAGTTTCTAAAATATTAGTTTTTATATTTTTCTTAAATAGTATTTCAGCTTTTTTTCCTGCAGGTACTATAAAAAATGTAAGTGCAGAAACTAATACTATTGAAAATAATATTGCTATAGGAAAAAAGATAGAAGTATCTGGAGTTGAAAGTTCAATATGGACGGGAGATAAAGCTGTAGATGGTAATTATACAGACGATAATTCAAGATGGTCTAGTGCAGAAGTTACTGATTCAAGTAGTCAATGGTTATATGTTGATTTAGAAAAAGAATATACAATAGAAAAAGTTAATATACGTTGGCACAATTGGGCTTATGGAACGGAATTTAAAATTCAAAAATCTAATGACAAAATTAATTGGGATGATATAACTACTATTACTAATCCAGCAGGCAAGGAAGACAGTAATAAAAATTTAGTAAACAATATACCTTTAAATAATGTATCTACAAGATATATTAGAGTATTAATAACTAAAAGAAATCAATGGACTTCAGTTAGTATAAGAGAGTTTGAAGTTATTGGTTATGAAATGCAAGAAGGAAATGTAGCACAAGGAAAGTCTATATCTGTATCAGCAGTAGAAAATAATGGTAATAAATGGACTGGCGATAAAGTTGTAGATGGAGATAAGACAGGTGATGATTCAAGATGGGCAAGTCCAACTATGCCTGTGGAACCAACCGAACAAGATAGACATTGGGTAGTTATTAATTTTAATAATGAAGTTGAAATTGATAGTGTAAATATATATTGGTATAAAAAGGCGTATGCCGAAAACTATACTATACAAATATCAAATGATGGGGAAGCGTGGGAGGATTTAAAAAATATAACTCATCCTGCTAGTAATGAATTAGATAAGGTAGATAATATAAAATTTGATGAAAGTAAAAAAACTAAGTTCTTGCGAATATTTATAACGGAAAGAAATGCAAATGCATTTAATAATGTTTCTATAAGGGAAGTAGAGGTAATGGGAAGAGAAAAGGTTGTTCCTGAAACGAATTTAACATGTGCACAAGTTATAGGTTCAATAGATTCATTACCAAAAGTAGATATTAATGATACAGCTATATCATTACCAGAAGTACCAAAAGGGTTTAAAATTAGAGTTAGGGGAACTGAATTTGAAAATATAATAGATAGAGAAGGTAAGATAACAAAATATAATATTAATGATAGAACAGTATCAGTTTTATTAGAAGTTTATAAGGAGAATGATGAAAGTAATAATGCTACTAAAAATATAAATGTAGTAGTTCCGGGAAAATCGTCTTTATATCCTGATATATTTAATAATGTTAGTAATCCTAATACAGAGCCATCGGTAATACCTAGGTTACAAGAGTGGTATGGTTTAAATGGAAGTTTTACTTTAACTAATTCTTCAAGAATTATATTGAATGATATAAATAATGTTGATTTAAATAAGGTAGCAAAATTATTTAATGAAGATTTAAATGATTTCCTAGGATATAAATTAGAAATTATTAATGGAAATGAAGAAGAAATTAAACCAGGAGATATATATATAGAATCTTTAATAGAAGATATATATAATTTAGGGAAGGAAGGCTATTTTACCACTGTTAATGACAGTATAAAGATAAAAGCTCCTACTTATACAGGTTCACTTTATGGAACTATAACGTTATTACAAATATTATGGCAGGATTCAGAGAATAATACTATACCTTGTGGTGTAATTAGAGATTATCCTAAATATGAAATAAGGGGTGTTATGCTAGATGTAGCTAGAATGCCTATGAGTATGGATTTTGTAAGAGATTATGCTAAAATTTTATCTTGGTATAAGTTAAATGAATTCCATCTCCATTTAAATGATAATCAATGGGCAGATGGAGATTATACTAATCCAGATAGTTGGGATAATGTTTATGATGCTTTTAGACTAGAAAGTAAAAATCATCCAGGATTAAAGCCGAATAATAATGATTTAAATGATCCTTATTATACTCAAGATGAATATAGAAATCTAGAATCTATAGCAAATGATTATGGAATGGAAGTTATACCTGAAATAGATTCTCCAGCACATTCATTGACATTTACACAATATATGAAAGATAAAGGAACACCTATTCATTCTACTAAATATTGGTTTGATCATATAGATATAGATAATTCATTAGGTAAAACACTTATAAAAGGATTATTAGATGAATTTATAGATGGAGAAGATCCTGTGTTTTCAGGCAATACAGTTCATTTAGGAATAGATGAGTATGACACGAGTGTTGGAGATAAATTTAGACAGTATGCGGCAGATTTATGTAATTATGTTATTGAAAAGGGGAAAACTCCAAGAGTTTGGGGATCTTTAAAGCCGTACTCTGGAACAACTATGCTTCCAGAAGGGACTGTAATAGATGTATGGAATACAGGTTGGGAAGATCCTGTTGCAAGAATAAAAGAAGGTTATGATTTAGTAAATGTTCCTCAACCTTATACTTATATAACACCTTCAAGATGGCATAAAGATTTTATGGATACCCAAAATATTTATAATAATTGGGAGCCTAATATGTTTGGTGGAGTAACATTATCAATTGGTGAACCTCAATTATTAGGAGGAAAGATGGCAATATGGGGTGATGAATCTATGGAAGGTATAGTAGAAGCAGATTTGCATGAAAGATTACTACCAGCAGTTGCAACATTAAGTGAAAAGACTTGGAGTGGAACAAAGAGTGATAAAGATTATTTAGAATTTATGAAGACGTTTAATGATTTGAAAGAAGGACCTAATACCACAGTAGGAAGAGAGGTTGAAAGTGATACTGAACTAGTATTAAAATATGATTTTGAAAATAGTAATGCTAATGACTCAAGCTCAAATAAATATAATGCTACTATCAAAAACCCTGAATTTATAAATATGGAAAGTACAAAAACTCTTAAGTTTAATGGAGAAACTATCTTAGAAACACCATTAAAGTCAATTTCATATCCTTATACTGCTTCTTTTGATATTAAGGCTGATGATATTGGAAATGAAATGAATTTATTCTCAGGAGCTGATGGTGATCTTAAAATTAAAGAGGATGGTACAATAGCAATAAGAAGAAGTTTTTATGAACAAAATTTTAATTATAAATTAAAAAAAGGAGAATGGAGCAATATAACAATTATCGGAACATTCCAAGCTCTATCTCTATATGCAGATGGAGAATTTATAGAGCAACTATATTCGTATAGAGCACATGACAATAGCATAATATCAGGACAAGATTTATATACAACTTTTGTATTGCCATTAGAAAAGATTGGAGAAAATCTTACTGGAGAAATGGATAATATACAAATCTATAATACTGTTATGCCTGATGAATGGATAGCAGGAGAAAAAGAATATAGAATTAATTTTGCTTGTGGATCTGATGCTTATTCATCATCTAATGCTTATTTATATACAAAAGAATGGAAAGCTATTGATGGAAATTCAAGAAATAATGAATCTAAGTGGGTATCAGGTAATAATGATAATTCATGGTTGTTAGTGGATCTAAAAGATGTAAAAAATATAAATGAAGTAGAAATTTTATTTGAGAATGCTCCTAGTGAGTATAAAATTCTAACTTCTATAGATGGTATTGATTTTGAAGAAGTTGGATATATTAATAACAATAAACAAGTAAAAAATAATATATCATTTAATATGAAAGAAGCAAGATATGTAAAATTCCAAGGTGTCAGAAGAGGAATAAGTGGAGGATATTCAATTATAGAATTAAAAGTTTTAGGTGAAACAATTAGTAATGAAGTTATAGTTAATAGTCCTGATTTTAATAAGGATGGTGTTGTTGATTTAAGAGATTTAGCTGTTGCATCAAAATATTATGGAAAAAATAAGAGTAGTTATGATTTAAATGGTGATGGAATAGTAAATGAATATGAAATAAATATTATTACTAATATTATTTTAGATATTACTAAAAATTAATAAATTATAGTCTATAATATTTTACTTGGGATTTAACACATAATAAAAAAGGCACATATGTGCCTTTTTATTTTAGCTTGGGAAGAGCAAATATATTATTGTGATTACTTTGAGTTTATAAAAAAAGTAAATATTAATATATTTCTTTAAGCTATTTTACTACTACATTTACTAATCTTCCTTTGATAACTATAACCTTAACTATATTTTTACCTTCAGTTGCAGCTATAATATTTTCATTAGCTAATGAAGCAGATTTAATTCCTTCTTCATCTAAATCAGTTGGAACATTTATTTTAGCCTTAATTTTTCCATTAACTTGGATTGCAATTTCAACTTCATCTTTAACTAAAGCTTTAGAATCAAATTCTGGCCAAGAATGGTTAAATATTGAGTAATCAAGTCCTAATAAACTCCATTGTTCTTCAGCAAAATGAGGAGCAAATGGTGCTAAAATCTTTAAGAAATCAATACAAGACTTCTTTAAGAAATCTAAGTTTTTAATATCTTCTTGTAGGTACTTAGATAAAGCATTTACAAATTCCATCATTCTTGCAATAGCAGTGTTAAATTGCATTTTATCGGCATCTTCAGTAACACCTTTAATTGCATTGTGTAACCAGAAGTTTAATTCTTTTTCTGCTTTATCAACAGTAGTTTTATTATTTTCACCTTTTTCTATTGCTTCTCTAGCTATTTCTAGATATCTTTCAATTCTATCAACGAATCTAGCAACAGATTTAAGTCCATCATCACTCCATGCTCCACCTTCAACATAGGCAAATCCAAACATTAGATACATTCTAAATACATCTGATCCATATTCAGAAATATAATCATTAGGAGAAATAGTATTTCCTTTTGATTTACTCATTTTTAATCCATCAGGTCCTAAAATTAAGCCTTGGTGAGTTAATGATTTAAATGGTTCATCAAAATCTAAGTATCCCATATCTCTTAAAGCTTTAGTTATAAATCTAGCATATAATAAGTGCATACAAGCATGTTCAGGTCCACCAACATACTTATCTACTGGAAGCATTTTATTTACTATATCTTTATCAAAAGCTTTTTCTGTGTTATTGCTATCAGGATATCTTAACTGATACCAAGAAGAACAAACGAAAGTATCTAAAGTATCAGCTTCTCTCTTAGCAGGCTTTCCACATTTTGGACAAGTTGTATTTATAAATTCCTCACATTTAGCAAGTGGTGATTTTCCGTCTGGAGCAAATTCAACGTTGTATGGAAGTTCTACTGGTAACTGACTTTCAGGTACTGCAACAGTTCCACAATCTTCACAATGAACTATAGGAATTGGAGCTCCCCAATATCTTTGTCTAGATACAAGCCAATCTCTTAATCTGTAATTAACTTTTGAAGAACCTAAGCCCATTGAAGATAGTTTTTCAACTATTTTTTCCTTAGCTTCTTCTGTAGTTAATCCATCAAATTCACCAGAGTTAACTAATTTACCGTATTCGCAATATGGTAAATTAGTTTCTTCACCATTTTTGCTAGTTATAACTCTTTCTATAGGAAGGTTAAACTTAGTTGCAAAAGCGAAGTCTCTTTCATCATGAGCAGGAACAGCCATAACAGCACCAGTTCCATAAGTTGATAAAACATAATCACCAACCCATACAGGAACTTCTTTATTATTTATAGGGTTAATTGCGTAAGATCCAGTAAATACACCAGTTTTTTCTCTAGATAAAGATTGTCTTTCTATATCAGATTGCTTTTTAGCTTCTTCTTTATAGTTTTCAACTGCTTCTTTATATTCAGGAGTAGTAATTTCATCAACTAATGGATTTTCAGGAGCTAAAACGACATAAGTTACTCCGTTTAAAGTATCTACTCTAGTTGTAAATACATCAAATTTAACATCTGAATTTTTAACTTTAAAAGTAACTTCAGCACCAGTCGATTTTCCTATCCAGTGTTTTTGCATAGCTACTGTTTTTTCAGGCCAATCTAATGTATCAAGTTTTTCTAATAGTTCATCTGCGTAATCAGTAATTTTTAAGAACCATTGAGTTAAGTCCTTTTTAGTAACCTCTGTTGAACATCTTTCACAAAGTCCTTCAACAACTTGCTCATTAGCTAAAACTGTATTACAAGAAGGACACCAGTTTACAGGTGCTTTCTTTCTGTAAGATAATCCTTTTTCATAAAGTTTTAAGAATACCCATTGAGTCCATTTATAATAATCAGGGTTACAAGTTATAACTTCATTTTCCCAGTTAAACATAGCACCCATAGCTCTTAATTGCTTTTCCATAGTTTCAATGTTTTTATCTGTTGAATCCTTTGGATGAATTCCAGTTTTTATTGCAAAGTTTTCAGCAGGAAGTCCAAAAGCATCAAAACCCATAGGTTGAAATACATTATATCCTTGCATTCTCTTCATTCTAGCCCATGAATCAACAGGACCGTAGTTAAACCAGTGTCCAGCATGTAATTGGCTTCCTGAAGGGTATGAAAACATTTCTAGAACGTATAATTTTTCTCCTTCTTTATTTGGGTCGAATTTATAAAGATTAGTTTCTTCCCATTTATCTTGCCATTTTTTATCAATGGAAGTTCCGTATTTAGCCATAATTAATCCTCCTATAAAATAACGATAGTAAAAAAGAATATAAAAAAATCCTTAATCTCATTTAAGAGACGAAGGATATATTCGCGGTACCACTCTTATTAGAAAATAAAATTTTCTCACTCGAAATTATAACGGGTTATCCCGTACTTGCTTTTGACAAGTAAGCTCATAGGCAAGTTCTTATAATTTATACACTGTTTCACAGCAACCAACAGCTCTCTTAAGTATAAGATTTATAATACTACTCCTAATCATAGCAATAAATATATAATTTTAATATATTAAATTATATATTTTATTATATTATAAGTCAACATCTAGTAAGTGATTAAATATTGCTTATTACAAATTATAAAAGTAGTATAAAGAAAAAGAATTTCATAATTACGAATGAATTTAGCTATTATCAATATTTAGTTTGGTGTTCTGTTTTAAATCAATTTGGATAAAAAAAGATAAAGTTCTAGATATGATCACATCACCTAGCATTCGTCAACGGTATCAATCATATCTAGACTACGATGGAAATGTGCAATATTTAGAATATGTAACTCAGCCTAAGTTTAATTTGAAAATTAATAGAAAGATATAAATACTGATAATTACTATATGATTTATAGTGTTCCGTTGGACATCGATTTAACAACGCTTTCAAACTATCCATCAATAGCAATAACAAAGAGTGATCTAGAATAAATTTAAAGCTTAGTCTAGCAAATATATTTTAGGTACAATAAAAATTAATACAAAGACTTTTATGTTAGACTTAACAATAAAATGTTACTGTGTAAATAAATTCATAATTATGAACGAAGAGAGTAATTATTACCTTCAGTTTGTAAAGAGATAAACATTGTAAGAGGTTGACTTGGAGCGCATGCGACGGACAAGGAAAGTTAATATAATATATTTAATTAGTAGGAAAATAGAAATTACTATGTCAAAAATTTCATAATTACGAACGAAGTGAGTAATTATTACCTTTAGTTTGTAAAGAGATAAACATTGTATGACGGCGACTTGGAGCGCATGCGACGGAGCAAGGAATACAATGTTTATCTCTATTCTTATTGATGAAATTTTTATAATTGTATATAGTAGTATATAAAGGGAAAAATATAGGAGGTTAGAAATGGATATTAACGAATTAATAGTTAAAAGCAATTGGGTTGTAATTGGGGATGTAAATAATAAAGAAAAATATGCTGCTAAAATTTTAAAAAAGTTTAAGGAAAAAGGCTATTTAGTTGTAGGAATTCACCCAAAAGGTGGTGAAGGTGTTTACAAATCTTTAAAGGAAGTTCCATATAAAATAAATGCAATTGATTTATGTATAAACTCAAAATTAGGAATTGAATATTTAAAAGAAGCTAAGGAGATTGGAATTAAAAATGTTTTAATTCAACCAGGTGCAGAAAGTGAAGAAATATTGAAATATTGTAAGGATAATGGAATAAACGCCATAGAAAATTGTGCGCTAGTTCAGTTAAGAAGTTTATAAATTTTAATCAATATTATAGGAGGAATTTTATGTCCTGTTTAGGCAATATTATTTGGATAATATTTGGTGGTTTTTTTAATGCTTTAGCATGGTTTGTAATTGGATGTCTTTGGAGTATAACTATAGTTGGGATTCCAATAGGAATACAGTGTTTTAAAATGGCTAGATTACAATTTGCACCTTTTGGAAAAGAGGTAGTAACTACAAATGATAGTAGTGTAAATTTATTTTTTAATATACTTTGGATAATATTTGGTGGTATTGAGCTATGTATAGCTAATTTAATAAGTGCATTTTTCTTATGTATAACAATTGTAGGAATTCCTTTTGCTATGCAATCTTTAAAATTAGCTAAATTATCACTGATGCCTTTTGGAAAAGAAGTAGTATAAAATTTAAAAATTTTTGTAAAAGAAGTTTAATAGTTCTTTTTTTAGTAGTATTATATTCTAGAATGTATAAGTTTGGTAAATACAGAACTTTTACAAAAGATAGATAATAAAAAAGGAGAGAATGATCTATGACTAAAGCTAAAAATAGACTGGGAGAAGATTCGGTAGGGAAACTATTATTAAGTTTAGCTCTTCCAGCAATTATTGCTCAACTTGTTAATGTACTATATAACATTGTTGATAGAATATTTATTGGAAGAATGGCAAATGGAGATATTGCAATGGCTGGAGTAGGAGTAGCATTTCCAATAATAATGATTATTTCAGCATTTTCAGCTCTTATTGGAATGGGGGGATCACCTCTTGCAGCAATAAAAATGGGGAAAAAGGATAATGATGGAGCAGAAAAAATTATAAGCAATAGTTTTTCCACCCTTGTAATAATTGGAGTTGTATGCACAATAGTATTTTTAATTTTTAAAGAAAACATATTATGGGCTTTTGGAGCAAGTGATGCAACTATAGGATATGCTAGTGATTATTTAACTATATATTTATTTGGAACTGTGTTTGTTCAAATTGCATTAGGTATGAATTCCTTTATAAATACTCAAGGGTTTGCTAAAATAGGTATGTTTACAGTTCTTATTGGGGCAATTATAAATATAGTTTTAGACCCTATTTTTATATTTACTTTTAATTTAGGAGTAAAAGGAGCAGCCTTGGCAACTATATTATCGCAATTTGTATCAGCAATTTGGGTATTAGCATTTCTTTTTGGTAAAAAAAGTATATTAAAAATAAGAAAAGAATACTTATCTCCTAAATTAAATGTTTTATTACCTATAACAGCATTGGGAGTATCACCATTTATAATGCAAGCAACTGAAAGTATAGTGCTAATAAGCTTAAACAATAAGCTTTCAATGTATGGAGGAGACTTAGCCGTAGGAGCTATGACTATAATGAGCAGCATAATGCAAATTGTAACTTTACCTCTTTTAGGTTTATCTCAAGGAGCGCAACCAATAATTAGTTATAATTTTGGAGCTAAGAATATAGATAGAGTTAAAAAGACTTTTAAGTTACTTTTAATATCATGTTTAATTTATACAGTTGCTATGTGGGGAGCATTAATGCTATTTCCAGAATTCTTTGTAGGCATATTTAATAATAAACCAGAACTTGTTGAAATAACTTCTTGGAGTATGAAGATATTCTTTGGGGGAATAATTATTTTTGGAGCTCAAATTGCTTGCCAACAAACTTTCTTAGCACTAGGCCAAGCAAAAATATCATTATTTATGGCTTTATTAAGAAAAATAGTTTTACTTGTTCCATTAATATTTATTTTACCTATGCTAGTTGCTTCAGAAAATAAATTAGCGGCAGTTTTGGCTGCAGAACCTATATCTGATATAACGGCAGCATTAACAACAGTAATTGTATTTACAATATTCTATAAAAGAACTTTTAATGAAAATAATAAAAAAATATAATTTAAAAGAAATAATGTTGGGGAGAGATTTTTTTGGAGAGGAATGAAAATAAAATTATTTTTAGAGAAATAAAAAATTATGAGGAAGCTTATTACTATAATTCAAATCCTGAAAGTAGATCTAAATATAATAATGAGCCTAAAAACAATAGAAAAAACTCTAAATTTAAAAAATCCTTTTTAGAATTACTTGGATTTATATTTGAAGGAACATTAGAAATAATATTTTCAATATTGGAATAAAAATATAAAGATTGCTTTGCAATCTTTATATTTTTTTGTGTATTTTTTCTATATAAAAAGTTATAAGTAAACTTAGTGCATAATCAAAAACTAAAAAAACTATTTGTGCTATTATCCAAAAGATTCCTATAGGAAGTTTTGTTATTTCTATTGCAATAAATGACTTAAATACGAAGAAAGAGATAAACAAAATTATATTAAAAAATATTATTTTTAATAATATTTCTAAAGGCATATTATTAAATTTTTCAATAAAGTATTTTACTAGACCATAAATACCGAAAAAAAGTATATATAGAATGATTATATTAATAGGAAGCAAAAATAATCCTATAATTGATGAAGATATATATACTAAAATAGCGCTTTTCATTGAGCCCCTTATTAAAGCTATTGGGATTAAGAGAGAGGCCAATGTAAGAATGCTAATAGTGCTTATTGGCAATAGTAAATTCAAATATAAAATAATAATTGTAAGTGCGGTTAATAGGGCACTTAAAGTAATTTCTTTAGCTTTCATATAAAAACACCACCACTATTTTATTAACAACAACCTATAAGGTCACCGCCCATACATTCGCACATAGTATCTAAACACCAAAGATTCATACAACAATCACATGCATTTGCAGAAGAATTGCCAGTCGTTCTGTAGTAATTACCACTATAAGATGCAGCTCTTTGATGTAAAGAGTTTAAAGTTTGTCTATATTCGAAATTATTAGGATCCATATTTACAGCTTTTTGTATATGGTTAAGTCCAGCATCAAACCAACCTTTATTTGTTAAAATAATTCCATATAAAAAATTCCACTCTGCATTTCTATTTTGAATTGAATTTAATCTTCTTTCAGCCTCAGCGAAATTTTTACTTTCAATTAATCTTCTAATTTCATATAAAATATGTGCGTCGTTGGAGTTATTAGAATAATTATTAGTATTTGAATTACTATAAGCATTATTATATGAATTACCAGAGTTTTTTGTTAACATATCATAGGCTGTATTTATTTCTCTCATTTTTTCTTCAGCTAAATCTTTTAAAGGATTATCACCATATTGATCAGGATGATATTGTTTAATTAAATTTCTATAAGCTTTTTTTATTTCTTCTTGACTTGCACCGGGTTTTAGTCCTAAAACTTCATATGGATTCATTATTTTCCACTCCTTTTATCTTCTCTAGTATTGTTTAATATACTTAGATATTTATCCATCATACCTAGTTCTAAAATATTTTTTAAAATATCTTCATTTCTTTTTAAAGGTAATATAGATAAAATCTCCTTACAATTATAAGAACAGTTAAGTATATTAAATTCTAATCTATCTTTAATTAATATTAGTAGTTTCTCATAAGATTTATTA